>CABUVF010000069.1 GCA_902494945.1 uncultured Collinsella sp. | reverse complement strand
GCCTTGCGGCCGAGCGAATGCAGCGAGTTGGGGTTGACGCCGGCAAGCTCGCTGTCGTCGTACTCGCGCTGCGCAAGGAGCGCCTCGGCGCGCATGGGCGTCGAGGCGGCATAGTCAAGATTCACGGGTATGCGGTTTTGACCTGCGGTCATAAGGGTTTATGCCTCCTGTGCGGCCTCGTTGCCCAGCTTCTGCAGCAGCGCAACCTCGGCAGCGGGATCTTCGGACTTAAATACGGCGGAGCCGGCCACGAGCACGTTGGCGCCGGCCTTGACGACCTCGGCGATGTTCTTGGAAGAGATACCGCCGTCGACCTCGATGAGGGGTGAAACGCCGTGGCGCTCGCACATGGCCTTGAGCTCGTGAAGCTTTGCGATGGTGCCCGGGATAAAGCTCTGGCCGCCAAAGCCCGGGTTCACGCTCATGAGCAGCACCATATCGACGACGTCGATGATGCTCTCGAGCACGCACACGGGGGTGGCGGGGTTGAGCACCACGCCGGCCTTGACGCCGCGCTGCTGCAGATGCGTGAGCGTGCGGTGCAGGTGCGTGGAAGCCTCGTAGTGCACGGTGATCATGTCGGCACCGGCGTCGGCGTACCAATCGACCGTCTCGTCGGGGTTCGTCACCATGAGGTGCGCGTCGACCGGTACATCGGTGGAGCGCTTGACGGCCTTAAGGATGTCAACGCCAAAGGTGAGGTTGCCGGTAAAGTGACCGTCCATGACGTCGAAGTGCACGTAGTCGGCACCGGCGATCTTGTCGAGTTCGCCCTTGAGGTTGGCCATGTCGGCCGAAAGGACAGACGGAGCGATTTTGATGGAACCCATGGTAGAAGCCTTTCTGCGCTAGTCGGTGAGTCCGTAGAACTCTTGAGAAGGGACGCGATCGGTAAGAATCTCGAGCGCCCTATCCAAAGTAACACCGTTGTAGAGCGTTTGCTCCACGGCAAAGGTGAGCGGAATGTCTACGCCCAGTGAACGGGCGAGCTCGCTGACGCTGCGGGCCGCGACGGCGCCCTCCACCACCATATGCGTGCGCGCTTGGTACTCGTCGAGCGAGATGCCGTGGGCAAACTCGTAGCCAAAGGTGCGGTTGCGCGAATGCTCGGAGGTGCAGGTGGCAATGAGGTCACCCATGCCGGCAAGACCCATGCAGGTCATGGCTTGACCGCCGCGGGCGTGCACCAGACGGCTGATCTCGGCCAGGCCGCGCGTCATGATAAGGGCAAGCGTGTTGTCGCCCGCACCAGAACCGGCGGAAATGCCGCACACGATGGCGATGACATTTTTCATGGCGCCGCAAACCTCGACGCCGGTCATGTCCTGCGACAGGTAGATGCGGAAGGCCGTGGATAGGAGCAGGTCCTTAAAGGTCTCCCCTACCTGTGGATCATTGCTGGCGATGACGGCGGCAGAAAGCCCGCCGCGGCAGATCTCCTCGGCATGGTTGGGGCCCGAGAGCGCCGCGACACGCGACTCGTTGCCGATCTCACTGGCGATTACCTCACTCATAAGCAGGCCGGATTCGGGCTCAATACCCTTGGTGAGGCAGAGTGCCGGGGTGTCGGCGGCGATGAAGGGTGCTGCCTGATGGCATACGCTGCGCAGGTGCGTGGAGGGCACGGCAAAGATGATGGCCTCGGCGCCGTCGAGCGCCTGCGACAGGTCCGTGGCGGCGACAACGTTGCCGGGCAGCTCGTAGTCCACCAGATACCGGGGATTGCGGTGCTCGGCATTGATGCCGGTGGCCGTCTGCTCGCTATGGGCCCACATGGTCACGCGCTCGGCTCGCTCGGCGGCGAGGCCGGCGACGGCGGTTCCCCAGGAGCCGGAGCCAATCAGCGCAACATTCATGACTCTCTCCTACTTATCGTCGGGCTCGGTGACGCGCTTGGTAAACGAGAGCTTGGACTCCTTACCGGCCATGAGCTTTTGGATATTCGAGCGATGGGCCCACACCACGGTGATGCCGATCATCGCCATGCAGAACTTGAGGCCCAGGCTGCTGTACGGAAAGACCGCGCAAACAGCGATAGGAAGTCCGATGGCCGCGGCAAGCGAACCCACTGACACATACTTGGTGATGGCGACGGCTACGATAAACATGCCCAGCAGCGACAGGCCAATAGGCCAGTACCAGGCGAGGATGACACCCAGACCAACTGCGATACCCTTGCCGCCGTGGAAGTTGAGGTAGGGCGAGAAGATATGGCCCCACACCGCTGCCAGGCAAATGACGCCGAGCATCCAATCGCCGGGGGCTCCGGGCGCCATGATGCTTACGGGGAAGCCATAGCCCACGCCCGCGATGAGCGGACGGGCGATAAGGACACAGATGGCGCCCTTAAGGCAGTCGAGCAGCAGGGTGAGCGCGGCCACCTTGGGGCCGGCCACGCGCAGGGCGTTGGTGGTGCCGATGTTGCCGGAACCCGCCTTGCGAATGTCGGTGTGGTTGAACACGCGGCCCAAGATCAGGCCAAACGGAATCGCCCCGATAAAGAACGAGACCACGGCGCAGATGGCGGTCAGCAGAATCGGATTATGCATCCTTTTGCTCCTTCTTCCTAAAGAAGAGTCGAATGGGCGTGCCGGCAAAATCGAAGGTCGAGCGCATGCGGTTCTCCACGTAGCGCTGGTAGGTGTCGTTGACCAGGTCGCTATGGTTGACGAAGAACGTGAACGTCGGCGGGTTGACGCCCGTCTGGGTCACGTAGTGCATGCGCAGGCGGCGCTTGCCGTCCACCACGGTATGACCGAACTCGCGCAGGTCGGTGAGGAACGTGTTGAGGCGCGAGGTGCTGATCTTCTGCGAGCGCGTCTTTTCGGCGGCGTCGACCATTGCCCAGATCTTCTCCACGCTGCGGCCGGTCAGGGCCGAGATGCGCAGATACTGGGCCCAGGGAGCCATGACGCCCAGACGGCGGTCGACGGTCTCCATGCAGGCCTCGCGCTTGCGGTCGTCGTCGAGCAGGTCCCACTTGTTGAGTAGCACCACGACGGCGCAGCCGCGCTCGATGGCCAAGCCCATGACCTTCTGGTCCTGCTCGGTAACGCCCACGGAGGCGTCGACGACGAGCAGCGCCACGTCGGCGCGATCGATGGCGCGCAGGCCGCGGACCATCGAGTAGTACTCGATATTCTCGTACACGGTGCTCTTCTTGCGAATACCAGCGGTGTCAACCATGCGGTAGTGCTTGCCGTTGCGCTCCACGACGGTGTCGATGGCGTCGCGCGTCGTGCCGGCAATGTTGGACACGATAGAGCGGTCGGCGCCCAGGATGCGGTTGAACAGCGAGGACTTGCCGGCGTTGGGGCGGCCGATGATGGCCACGTTCAGCGCATCGGGGAACTCGTCGGCGACCTCGTCCTCTTCCTCCGGAAGCAGGGCCACGATATCGTCGAGCAGGTCGCCCGTGCCATGACCATGCAGGGCCGAGAGCGGCGTGGGCTCACCGATGCCGAGCGAATAGAACTCCCAGATGCTGTCGTTCTCGCGATCGGGGTTGTCGAGCTTGTTCACCAGCAGAAAGACCGGCTTGTCGCAGCGCTTGAGCATGCGAGCGACCGACTCGTCCTCCTCGGTGACGCCGGTGCGGCCATCGACCACAAACAGGATGACGGCGGCTTCCTCGGCGGCGGCGAGCGCCTGGTCGCGGATGGACGTGGCAAAGACGTCGTCGCTCTTGAGCGGCTCGATACCGCCCGTGTCGACGATGGTGAACTCGCGGCCGTTCCAATCGGCCGTGTGATATGAGCGATCGCGCGTGACGCCGCGAGACTCGTGGACGATGGCGTCCGAGGTCTGGGCCAGGCGGTTAACGAGCGTGGACTTGCCCACGTTGGGGCGTCCGACAACGGCGACGATAGGTTTCATCTGCTCTCCTTTAATGGGTAGGGTCAGCGGAATTAGTAGAGTCGGCAGGCACAATGCCAAGGATGTGCTCCAGGGTATCGAGCAGCTCATGCGGCATGGTCGACACCACATGAACCTCGGCGCCGCGACTGGTAAGGCTTGCGAGTAAATCGTCACGATGATACTCGTCAAGCGTCATGCCGTCAGCGTTGAACATGAGCTTAGGCACAAAGAGCATAACCCCCGACAGATCTTGGGGCAGCTGCTCCAAGATGTCACACGCGACGATGAGGCCGGTCACGTCCACGTTGCCGCCAAAGTAGCGGTTCTTGATGGCCGTGACAGTGCCGGCGAGTCCCTGGGGCGACTCCACAAAGCGGGCCACCGTGTCGCGTGCGCTGGCGCCCGAGAGGCACAGCAGGTGCTGGCTGCGGGCGGCGATGGCCTCGCGGACGCGGGCCAGACGCTCGGTATCGGCGGCAAGCACGTCGTCGGTCTCGTCTAGATACGAGCGGATCATGCCGATGCCGTCGTAGTACTGCGGGTAACCGTCGTAAAAGTCCGCCTCGGGAGGATCGATGCCGGCGTCCAGATAGAACTCGTCGCTCATCTGGAAGGTGTGGCGGCCAAAGCGCTCGAAGGCACGGTCCTGGTAGGGACGGATCATGGCAATGGTCTCGCGCGCCAGCTCGGGCTTGTCGCTGTAGGACCAGCTAAAACGGTTCTGATGCTTGGTAAAGCCGAGCGGCACGATGCCCAGGCTTGTGATTTGCTCGTGCTCCTCGCAAAAGCGCAGGGTCTTTTCCAGCTCCTCGCCGTCGTTCATGCCGGGGCACAGCACAATCTGCGCGTGAATCTCGATGCCGGCGGCCATGATGGTCTCGAGTACGTCCATGCCTCGCTGAGCGTTACGGCCCATCATACGACGGCGGACGTCGGGGCTCACAGCGTGGACCGACACGTTCATGGGACTCATGTTGCGCTGGATGACGTTTTGCACGTCCTCGTCGGTGAGGTTCGTAAGCGTGACAAAGTTGCCTTGCAAAAAGCTTAGGCGATAGTCGTCGTCGCGAATATAGAGCGTGGAGCGGCCGCCCTTGGGGAGCATGGTCATAAAGCAGAACACGCAGGCGTTGACGCAGGTACGCATGCCGTCGAAGATGGGGCCATCGAACTCCAAACCCCAATCCTCGCCGGGAAAGCGGTCGAGCTCGACGGGGGTGACGGTGCCGTCGCGCGGGTCGAAAACCTCGAGCTCGACGGTATCATCGTCGGCCTCCCAGAGCCACACAATCATGTCGGTAAGCTGCTCACCGTTGACCGTGAGCACGCGCATGCCCGGCTCGATACCCACATCCCACGCGGGCGATTCGGGACGCACGTTCTTGACGAGCGCGCCCTCACCCGGCTCGGGGTCGCGGCTGCGCCCGTAGTCGGCCACCTCGGCGGCGTATGCGGGTACGGTCTGGTCCATGATTAGTGGCAAAGCTCCTTGATGCGCGTGACGGCGCGTTCGATGTGTTCTTGCGGGGTGGAGGCTCCGGCGGTGATGCCGATGTGGTGAGCGTCGGCAAACCACGCGGCCTGGAGCTCGGAAGCTTCCTCGATGTGATGCGTACGCTCGCAGGCGTCTGCGCAAATCTGCGCCAGGCGGCGGGTGTTGCCCGAGTTCTTGCCGCCCACGATGACCATGCAGTCGCAGCGGTTGGCGAGGGATGCCGCCGCCTGCTGGCGCTCGCTTGTGGCGGCACAGATCGTGTTGATCACACGCAGCTCCTGCACGCGCGGGGTGATGGAGGCCACAACCTCGGCCAGGTTCTGCGCGGTCTGGGTAGTCTGCACGACGAGGCCTACCTTGCCCTTGAGCGGCAGCACGTCCGCATCGGCGGCGCAGCTCACGACTTGAGCGTCATCGCCGGCATGGCCCAGGATGCCCTCAACCTCGGGGTGTCCCGGCTCGCCCACGACGATCACGCGGTAGCCCTCGCGTACCAGGCGCTCCGCCGCCACGTGGACCTTCTTGACGTAGGGGCAGGTGGCATCGACCACGTCGAGACCGCGCTCGCGAGCGGCCTCGACCACCTGCGGCACCACGCCGTGCGCGCGGATGATCACGGTGCCCGATGCGGCGTCGTCCAAGGTGTCGGCTAGACCAACGCCCGCCTCGGCAAGCTCGCGCACCACGATGGGATTATGGATGAGCGGGCCCAGGGTGTGGACCTGAGCGTTCTCCCCCGCTTGCGGGGCGGCCGCCAATGCCATATCGAGCGCACGCTGCACGCCGTAGCAGGTGCCGGCGTGAGCAGCGATTTCGATGGTGGGGGCGTCTGCCTTGCCGGTCATGGCCTCGGCAGTGTTCATGACTTCCTCGCCCATGGCTAGAACCTACCCGGGTGCTCGGCGCACAGGTCATCGCGCATGGCGTAGACACGACTCATGGCCTCGGACTCAAACCATGCCAGACGCTCCTTGCGGTTGAGCTCGGCCGGTGCATCGGATAGCGAGATGGCCTTTCCGGCACGGATCCAGCACTTTTTGGGGCGCATGATCTTTTTGCCCGCAGGCGTAATATCGGACCAGCCGCAGATGGCGAGCGGGTTGACGGGCGCCTTGCCCATCTGGGCGATAAGCGCAAAACCGCCGTGGACCTCGGGCTTGATCTCGCGCGAGCGGATGCGCGTGCCCTCGGGGAAGATCAAGACGTCCTCGCCGCGCTGCAGCGCATGCTGGGCGGCGCGCAGGCACTTCATGTCGGCGGTGCCGCGCTCGACGGGAATGCCGCCCACACGGCTAAAGGCCCAGCGCACGATCTTGCTCTTGGCAAACTCGGATTTAAAGATGGGGCGAATGCGGCGGCCGCCAAAGAACAGTGCCGTCTCTACAGCCAGGAGCTCGGCCATCGAGGTGTGGTTGCAGATGACCACGCTGCCGCGGCCTTCCTGGCGCTCAAACAGCAGGTCGCTGTCCTCGACCTTCCAGCGCCACATGAGCTTGGAGAAGACCCACAGGATGCCCATGACCACGGCGACGGTGCCGCGGATGAGCGCCGGGAACTCGTCGTAGGGGGCGTTGTAGTAATCCTCGGGCGTCTGCTTAAACAGGCGCATGGGCTACCTCCTTTGGTTGATGAGGTCCTCGATAATGCGGACGACCTCGTCGATGGTGTGGGCGGTGGAGTCGACGTGCACCGCGTCCTCGGCGGGCACGAGCGGCGCGACCTCGCGGCTGCTGTCGAGCTTGTCGCGCTGCTTGAGGGCGTCGAGGGTCTCATCGACCTCGGCCTCGAGCTGCTCGGTGGTGAGCGGCTGGGCGTCGTTTTGGTGGCGCTGCAGCACGCGGCGACGGGCGCGCTCGCGCGGGTCGGCG
This sequence comes from uncultured Collinsella sp., assembly GCA_902494945.1. Classification (GTDB taxonomy): domain Bacteria; phylum Actinomycetota; class Coriobacteriia; order Coriobacteriales; family Coriobacteriaceae; genus Collinsella. The sequence continues at coordinate 3,123 of CABUVF010000069.1, read as the reverse complement.
GTCAGGAACACCTTGACCTGTGCGTTGGGGAACACGACGGTGCCGATGTCGCGACCCTCGGCCACGATATCGCGGTCCTCGGCGGCGCGGCGCTGGTGGATGAGCATGGCCGCGCGCACGCCCGGGTAGGCCGAGACCTTGGAGACGTTGGCGTCCACCTGCGGGGTGCGGATGGCGGCCGATGCGTCCTGGCCGTCGATGGTCAGGCGCGTGTCCTCGCCGGTGCCGTTGGTAAAGCGAATCTCGATTTGCTCGGCGAGGGCGTCAATGGCTGCCTCGTTATCCAGGTCGATGCCGCGGTCGAGCGCAGCGAAAGTTACGGCGCGATACATGGCGCCCGTGTCGAGCTTGTTAAAGCCCAGCTGGCGGGCAATCTCCTTGGCGATGGTGGACTTGCCGGAACCGGCGGGGCCGTCGATGGCGACGATCATACAATGCTTCCTTTCGGTGGTTGACGTACTGGTATGGGACGCAGGCGCTGGGGCGTGGCGGACTGACTAGCCCGTGTAGCGCTCGCGGTAGGTGTTGCGCTTGGGCGCGGAGCCGTGGCTGCCGTGGTGACGCGTGCGGGTCGCGGGGTTGACCGCTGTCGCGTTGGGGTCGCCCTGCTTGGAGCTGGCCTGCTTGGGCGGGATGCCGCCGGCCTTGAGAATCTGCACCTCGCGGTCGGTGAGCTCGCGCCACGAGCCCTTAGCCACGTCTTTGAGCTCCAGGCCGGCAAAGTTGCAGCGATGCAGGCGGATCACCGGATGGTGAATCTTGCTCAGCATGCGCTTGACCTGGTTCTTGCGGCCCTCGCGGATGATGACCTCCACGGCGGTGGTGCCGGGCTTGATGCCTTGCGGGGCTACGGCCTCGGCCTCGCGCGCGTTAATGACGCGGCAGATCGCCGGTTGGCATAGGCCATCGTCGAGCTCGATGCCGCGGCGCAGCGGCGTGAGGTCGCGATCGGTCAGGTTGCCGTCCACCAGCGCCTGGTAGGTCTTGTAGACGTGCTTGCTGGGATGCAGCAGGTCCTGCGACAGGTCACCGTCGGTGGTAAAGAGCAGAAGGCCCGTGGTGTCGCGGTCCAAACGACCCACCGGAAAGAGCCCCGGAAAGCGGTCGCGCGGGACCAGGTCGGCCACGCAAGGGCGTTCCTGTGGATCGCTCATGGTGGTGAGGTAGCCGGTCGGCTTGTAGAGCATCAGGTACACGGCACCCTGGTTGAGCTTGACGGGCATACCGTCGACCTCGATGTGGTCGCGGTCGACATCGACCTTGGTGCCTAGTTCGGTTGCGACCTGGCCGTTGACGGTTACGCGGCCGGCAGTCATCAGGTCCTCCGAGCCGCGGCGGCTCGCCACGCCCGCGCGCGCCAAAAAGCGCTGCAGGCGCATGGTGTGCGGGTAGACGGTCTCGGCGTCGGTTGCGGGCGTTGTGACGCCCGCGGCACTTGCGGTGCGCGTCTCCCCTGCATCGTTAGTCCTCGTCATGCATATCCTCCGAGGTGTCACCGGTGGGCATTAGTTCCTCGTCATTGGCGTCCTCAACATCGGTATCGATCAGCTCGCGCTCTTCGTCCAGGTCATCGGCCTGCTCCTCGAGCGTGGACTGAATGCTGCGGCCGCTCAGGCGCTCGCGGATAAACTGGCGCGACTGCTCGTCGGGGGCAAACTGTTCCAGATCGGGCAGGTCGCGGGTGGAGCGCAGGCCGAACTTTTCCAAGAAAGCGTTGGTCGTGCCGTAGATGATGGCTTGACCGCGCTCGGGGTCGCGGCCGAGCTCGCGCACCAGGCCCTTATCCACGAGCGACGCGATGACGCCGTCGGAGTTGACGCCGCGGATGCCCTTGACGACTTCACGCGTGACGGGCTGGTGATAGGCGATGACGGCCAGGGTCTCGAGCGCCGCCTGCGACAGCTTTTGCGTGTCCCAGCTCAGCACATAGGCTTCGACCACGTCGTGGTAGGCGGGGTGCGTAAACAGGCGCCAGCCACCGGCGACCTCGCGCAGCTGAAAGCCACGGTTGGCCTCCTCGTACTCAACCTTGAGCTCGGCGAGCAGCGATGCGCACTCGCCCGGAGCGATATCCAGCGCACCTGCCAGCGCGGGTGCGCTCACGGGGTCGCTCGACACCAGAAGCAGCGCCTCGAGGGCGCCTTTGAGGCTGTTTGCCTCCAGCGTGGAAAGGGTTGACATGGTTGGTCGCTCCTATTCGGTGAGCTCGGGGCCCTCGCCAGGCACGTATGCCTCGGCGCCCTCGACGCGGTTGATTTGAATGGTTCCGAAGATCTCGTCCTGACTCAGCGTGAGCGAGCCGCGCTTGGCGAGCTCGAGCATGGCCAGGAAGGTGACGACGAGCTGCTCGGTGGTGGCGTCGCCGTCCAACAGCTCGCGGAAGGTGCAGGTTTGGTGCGCCATGGTAAAGCGGTCGACCGAGGCCACCGTCAGGTCGAGCGGCACGCGATGCGGTGCCACGTGCTCGGCCTCCAGCAGGAAGGTCTGGCGTTTGCCATCCAGGTCGGCGCAGATGACGGCGAGGCCGCGCAGGGTAATGCCGGCCAGATAGTCGGGCATAAGGCCTAGGAACTCGGGGTCGGGGCCGGCCACGCGCGTATGCATGCGGCTCTCGGCCTGCATGCGCGCGCCAAGGGCCGCCGCCGCGCCCTTAAACTGCTTGTAGGCGATCAGACGCTGGATCAGGACCTCGCGCAGGGCGTCGCCGTCGAGCGCACTGAGCTCCTCGAGCTCATCGTCATCCTCGTCATCGTCGTCTGTCTTGCGCGGGGCCTCCTGGGGCACCAGCGAGGCGGCCTTGATGTCCAAAAGGGTTGCCGCGACCAGCAAAAAGTCGCTCGCCACGTCCAGGTCCAGCGCCTCGATGCGCTCGGCCTCGGCCAGGTATTGCTCGGCCACCTCGCTGATCGAGATGGCTCCGATATCAACTTTTTGGCGGGTTACCAGCTGCAGCAGCAGGTCGAACGGTCCGCTGTAGACCTGCGTCGACACGCGATACGACATCTTCGACCTCCTTTGACGGCGCCTTCGCGGCGCGGTTTGGGTGCATGTTGCGACCGTTTTGCACGGTCGACCTGTAAGTTTACCTTAGATGCCGGCGATTGCGAAGTTGAGCAGCCACTC
>CABUVF010000068.1 GCA_902494945.1 uncultured Collinsella sp. | reverse complement strand
CTGGGCTGGCTCGATGGAAATGTTCTGTTCGAGCTGTTTTGGGATCTAGCTTAGGCCGCTCGGGTAGAATTACCGGAATATATACGCTGCTGTGAGCAGGAGGTTGCCGCGCATGGCGACGATGAACGAAAAAGATTACTACGAGATTCTGGGTGTCTCCAAGGACGCCACCTCGCGTGATATTCAAAAGGCCTTCCAGCAAAAGGCCCGTAAGCTCCATCCGGACGTCAATAAAGAGCCGGATGCCGAGGAAAAGTTTAAAGAGGTTTCCGAGGCCTACGCCGTGCTTTCGGATGAACAAAAACGTGCGCGCTACGACGCCATGCGTTCTGGCAATCCCTTTGCCGGTGCTCCTACGGCTTCGCCCTATGGTGGCGGCTACGCCGGCAGCACGGGCTATGGCAATCCCTTTGAGGGCGGCTTTCCCTTTGGTGGCGCCTGGGGCCAGCAGCGTCGCGGCCAGGCTGCCTACAATCCCGAGAACGGCGCCAACGTGGTCGTCGATATCAAACTCGACGCCAAGGAGGCCAAGGGCGGTGCCCGCAAGACCGTCCGCTACACGCGCTTCGATACCTGTAGCAACTGCGGCGGCTCGGGCTCCGTTTCGTCTGAGCATGCCCATACCTGCCCGAGCTGCGGTGGCCGCGGCCACATCGACGTCGACCTGTCCTTCCTGTTTGGTGCGGGCACGTTTCAGTCGGTCTGCCCCGAGTGCGGCGGTTCCGGTAAGGTCGTGGCCGACCCCTGCCCCGATTGCGGTGGCAGCGGGCGAACCCGTGTGACCTCCGAGCAGACGATTGAGTTTCCTGCCGGCATGCACGATGGCGACGAGGTCCGCATTAGCGGCATGGGCCATGCCGGCACCAACGGTGCCGCGGGCGGCGACCTGGTCGGCCGCGCCCATGTTGAGGCCGAGCGCCTGGAGGGCAAAGCCCGTACCGGTTTTTACCTGATGGGCATCGTGGCGCCGTTTTTGGTGCTGTCGGCCATCTCGGGAGTGTTCTCGGCCTTTGCCGTGATGTGCTTTATTCCGTTTACCATGGGCCTGTTCATGGTGCTTTCGGACGGTGTGCTTCATCGCAGCCTGCTGTGGTGGAAGCGCGGTGCGATGCAGTTTGCCAACGGTTTTGCCAACGGCTTCATGTTCGCGCTCGTGTCGGTTTGGTTCGCGAGCTGCTCGCAACGGGCCATGCTTTCGCCGTATCAAATGCAATAACATCAAACCCTTTGTTTGCGGTCGGCCCAGCTTGGGTATAGGACGCACTGTGACAATAATGAAAGTCGGAAGGATTCGGTCGTGTCGGAAAATAGGGATTACTACGAGGTGCTTGGCGTCGACAGGGATGCCGACGCGCGGACGATTAAGCGTGCGTTTTTAAAGAAGGCCCGTACCGTACATCCGGATGTTTCGGACGATCCCGAGGCCGAGGCCAAGTTCAAGGAGCTCAACGAGGCCTATTCCGTTCTTTCCGATGATCAGAAGCGTGCTAACTACGACCGTTACGGCACTGCCGACGGTCCTGGTGGTTCAGGCTATGTCGACATCAACGATATCTTTGGTGGCATGGGCATGGACGACCTGTTCTCGTCGTTCTTTGGCGGTGGCGCCGGTGGTGGCGCCCGCAGCCGTCGTGAGCGTCGTCGCGGACGTGACATGGCCATCTCGCTTTCGGTGACGCTCGAGGAGGCGGCACTCGGCTGCAAAAAGACGATCAGCTATGATCGCCTTGCTCCTTGCGAGGACTGCAACGGTACCGGTAGGGCCGAGGGTGCACAGGAAAAGCAGTGCAGTCGCTGCCACGGTACGGGCTACGTCACGACGGTTCAGCGATCGTTTTTGGGCCAGGTTCAGTCTTCCTCGCCTTGCCCCGACTGCCATGGCGAGGGCACGGTTATCGACCATCCCTGCGAGACCTGCGACGGTCAGGGCCGCACGCCTTCGCACGAAAAGATCGACATCGATATTCCCGCCGGCGTTTCGACCGGTCGCCAGCTGCGTGTGAGCGGCTTTGGCGAGGCCGGCCTTCGCGGCGAGCCTTCTGGCGACCTGATTGTCAACGTGCGCGTTGCCGACCATGAGCGCTTTAAGCGCAACGGTGACGACCTGTACCTGGTGAGCGATATCTCGATTGCGCAGGCTGCGCTCGGCTGCGAGATCGAGGTCGAGGGCATTATGCCCGACGAGGTCGTTAAGGTGACGGTTCCCGCCGGCGCCCAGTACGGCGACACCGTGAGCGTCAATAATTACGGCATGCCGCGCATTGGCGGTGGCGGTTCGCGTGGCCGCCTGATCGTGCAACTGCGCGTGGTCGTTCCCACCAATCTTTCCAATAAGCAACGCGAGCTGCTCCGTGCTTTTGCCGACGAGATGGGCGATGACGTCGCTTCCGGTAAGAAGTCGGTGACCGACCGTATCAAGAGTGCCCTCGACGATATCCTCGATTAAGGAGCCCGCGTGCTCGCACCCCATATTTCCGTCGTCAACCTCGGCTGCCGTGTCAACCGGGTTGAGTCTGACCGTATCACTGCCGATCTTATGCGCCTGGGCTTTGCTATTGTGGAGCCCCAGGATGCCGATTTGATCGTCATTAACACCTGTGCCGTTACGGGCGAGGCCGAGGCCAAGACCCGTAAGGCCGTCCGTCATGCGCTGGCCCATCCAAATGAGCCCTATGTGGTCGTGACCGGATGCGTGGTCAATTTGCATCCCGAGGAGCTGTTGGAGCTTTCGGATCGCGTGATTGCCGAGCCGTCTAAGATCGATGTCGCTGAACGTGTCTGCGATGTGCTGGGCGTTGAGTCCGATAGCGTTCCCGCCTGCAGCGATGGTGACGTGGTCGATGCGCTCGGTCGTTCGCGGCTGGGCGTGAAGATCCAGGATGGCTGCAACCACCGTTGCACCTATTGCATCGTGTGGAAGGCCCGCGGCCCCGAGCGCTCCGTGCCTGTCGAGTCCGTGCTTGAGCAAGTTCGCGAGGCCCAGGAGGCCGGCGTGCCTGAGGTGGTGCTGACCGGTGTGAACCTGGGTGCCTACGATGGCAAGAGCGCGACCGACGAACATGTCGAAATCGATGAGCTGCTCGAGGCCATCATGGAGCGCACGACTATTGCGCATGTGCGCATTTCCTCGGTCGAGCCCATGGATATCTCTGAGCGCCTGCTTAAGGTTATGGCGCGCTATCCGCAGCGTATCGCCCCGTTTTTGCACCTGCCCGTGCAGTCCGGCTGTACGGCGACCCTGCATCGCATGGGTCGTCCCTATAGTGCGGAGGCCTTTGAGGACACGGTGCGCATGATTCGCGCCATCCTGCCGCAGGCGTCTCTTTCGTGCGACGTCATCGTCGGTTTTCCTGGTGAGACGGACGAGGAGTTCGAGGAGTCGCTGGCGCTGTGCCGCCGTGTGGGTTTCTCGCGTATGCACGTGTTCCGCTATAGCAAGCGTCCCGGTACCCTTGCTGCCGACATGCCCGACCAGGTGCCGCCCGAGGTTATGGCCGAGCGCAGCCGTCGTATGCGAGACACGGCGCAGGAGCTCGCTATTGCCGATGCTCGTCGTCGCGTGGGCAATAGCGAGCGTGCCGTGCTTGAGTACGGTGACAATTTAACGCTCGGTTCGTTCCATCATGCCCGTCTTGACGATACCTGTGGACTCACAGCCCCGTGCCTGCTCGATGTTGCTATCATCGGAGTCGATGATTCCGGCTTGGTCCATGCGCGCAGGGAGGTCCATGGAAGCCTCGAAGATTAGACTTACCGTTCCCGAGGGAGTTGATCCCTCGCGTGTTTTGGGCGCCGGCGACGGCGTCCTTCGTGCGCTCGAGAGCTTGGTTCGCGCTCACGTGGTCGCCCGTGGCGATAGCATCTCCGTGAGCGGTGACCCGGATGAGGTCGAACTCGTGGCGCGTTTTTTTGAACACGCTTTTCGCGAGGCGGCGGCCGGTCGTACCCTGTCTGCCGACGATGTCTCGCGTTGCCTGGCCGTCTTGCGCGACGGCGAGCATGAGGCCACATCGCTTCGCGATGACGTGCTGCTTTCATACCGCGGTCGTGTCATTCGTCCCAAGACGCTTGGGCAAAAGCGCTATGTGGATGCCATTCGCTCGCATACCATCACCTTTGGCTTGGGTCCTGCCGGTACCGGTAAGACCTATCTGGCCATGGCGCTCGCCGTTGCCGCGCTCAAGCGCCATGAGGTGGGCCGTTTGATCTTGACGCGTCCGGTTGTCGAAGCAGGGGAGAACCTGGGCTTTTTGCCTGGCACCCTCGAGGAAAAGATCGATCCGTACATGCGTCCGCTCTACGACGCCCTTTTTGACATGATGGATCGCGAGCGCACCGATGAGCTTATGGAGCGCGGCGTGATCGAGATTGCCCCGCTTGCCTATATGCGCGGTCGTACGCTGAGCGATGCTTTCGTGGTGCTCGACGAGGCGCAAAATACCACGCCCGAGCAGATGAAGATGTTCCTGACACGCCTTGGATTCAACTCCAAGTTCGTGATTACCGGCGACCTTAGCCAGCGCGACCTGGTGGGTCGTCGTGGTGGCTTGGCGGATGTCGAGCAGATTTTGGGCCGTGTCGACGATGTGGCGTTTGCACACCTGGAGCGCGCCGATGTGGTGCGCCATGCCCTGGTGGGTCGTATCGTCGAGGCATACGATGCTTATGATGACGTGCGTGAGCAGCGCTCGCGCGACCGAAAGGAGTCCCGTTGAGTGTATTGATCAGCAACGATGCCGAGCTCGATACGCTGCTCGACGCGCAGGAAGTGGAGCACATCTGCGAGGTTGTGCTTGCCGCCGAGGGCGTTGAACGTGAAGTCGAGATTTCCCTTTCGTATGTCGACGAGGACGAGATGCACGAGCTCAACCACGAGTGGCGTGGCATCGACCGCACCACCGATGTGCTCTCGTTTGAATGCGACTCGGCCTTTGACGAGGATATTCCCGCCGACGAGACGCTCGAGCTCGGCGATATCATCTTGGCCCCGCAGGTCATTGCCCGTCAGGCCCCCGGCTTTGGCAATAGCCCTGCCGACGAGTGCCGCCTGATGCTCGTACACGGCATGCTGCACCTGCTGGGGTATGACCATATCGAGGACGACGAGGCCGAGGTCATGGAGGCCCGCGAGGACGCTATCCTGCGCGATCTGGCGCTCGAGCGCGGCGAGGATCCCAAACTCGTTCACGTCGGCCCCATCACCAATCATGCCCACGACTAGGAGCCGTTTATGATTCCCGGATCGAACAAGGACCATCCGTCCTTTTTAAAGTCGTTCTCCTACGCCATGGAGGGCTTCGTCACCGCCGTCAAGACCGAGCGCAACATTAAGGTCATGCTCGTGGCGGGCGTGTGCACTGTCATTGCCGGCTGTATCGTGGGGCTCGACATTGCCGAGTGGGCCACGATTATCATCTGCTGCGGCCTGGTGATTCACGGCGAGCTGTGCAATACCGCCATGGAGGCCATTGTCGATCTGGCGACCCAGGAGCTCCATCCGCTGGCAAAACGCGCCAAGGACATCGCCGCCGCCTCGGTATACGTACTTTCAATCACCGCCGCGATTGTGGGCGTGCTGGTATTTGCCCACGCGCTCGGCTTTATTTAGAAAGGGATTCCCATGTCCGACAATATGCAGTCTACCGATGAGATTTTGGACGACGAGTCCCCGGATGCTAAGGCGACCGAGGCCTATGAGGAAGTCGAGGAGTTCGACCCGTTTGAGGGCATGAGCGACGAGGAGCTCGACGCCCCGTGCGATGAGGACGACAGCCTCGCGGGCTTTGGCGACGTTGAGCCCGGTTTCCGCAGTGGCTTCGTGGCCTTGGTCGGCCGCCCCAACGCCGGTAAGTCAACGCTGCTCAACGCCTGCTATGGCAAAAAGGTCGCCATCACCTCGCCGGTGGCCCAGACGACCCGCCGCCGCATGCGCGCCGTCGTCAACCGCCCCGGCTACCAGCTGGTCTTTGTCGATACCCCGGGTATCCACAAGCCCAAGGACGGCCTGGGGTCCGAGCTCAACAAGAGCGCGCTGTTCGAGCTGAACGATGTCGATGTTGTCGCGTTTTTGATTGATGCCACCAAACCGATCGGCAGGGGAGACGCCTGGGTTGCCGAGCGTGTCAAGAATGCCCGTTCCAAGAAGGTCCTGGTGCTCACCAAGGCCGATGAAGCCGACCCCGCACAGGTCATGGAGCAGCTTAAGGCCGCCCACGAGCTTATGGAATATGACGACGAGATCGTGACGTCGTCGGTCAAGAACTTTAACGTCGATGCCTTCATCGAGACCGTTGCGCACTTTTTGCCCGAGGGTCCGCGTTGGTTCCCCGAGGACATGGGTACCGACGCTTCCGACGAGACGCTCGTTGCCGAGTTTGTGCGCGAAAAGGTCTTGCGCCGCACCCGTGATGAGATTCCGCACTCCGTTGGCGTTATTTGCGATGCGCTCGAGCAGACCAAGAAGGTGCTGCGTGTGCACGCCACCATTTATGTCGAGCGCGAGGGCCAAAAGGGCATCATCATCGGCAAGGGCGGCGAGATGATCAAGCATATCGGTATCGACGCCCGTCGCGATCTTGAGCGCATTTTTGGCACGCAGGTCTTTTTGGAGCTGGACGTGAAGGTCAAGGCCGGCTGGCGTGACGACGAGGCCCAGATTCGCCGCTTTGGCTACAACGCCGAGGACTAAGGACGCGCAGCGCGCATGGCAGGCTCCCGGACATATCGCACGAAGGTGCTCGTGCTCGACAAGACCAAGCTCAAAGAGACCGATCTGATTCTGACGATGCTTGACGAGCGGGGTCGTCAGGTTCGTGCCGTGGCAAAGGGGGCCCGCAAACCCGGTGGGCGCTTGGCGGCGCGCTGCGAATTATTCTGTACCGTCGATATGCTGCTCGCACATGGACGCTCGCTCGACGTTGTTTCTCAGGCCGAGCTTTTGGAAGCGCCGGTTGGCGCCGCGCCCGATTACGAGACGACCTGCGCCGCAAGCGCGATTGCCGAGGTCGCGCGCGTGTGCTCATTCGAGGACGCCGAGGACCCGTTTACCTTTGCCATCACGCAGCGGGCGCTCACGCTTGTCGGCTGTGGGCTCGACTCGGCACATATGGACCTGCTCGTGGCGGCCTTTGTCTTTAAACTTCTGTCGCACGTGGGCTATCGACCCGATTTTTCGGCCTGCGTGCTGTGCGGAGACCCCATGCTGTCGTACTTTTCGCCCCAGGCGGGCGGGCTCATGTGCGGTTCGTGCGCGTCGAGCGTTCCGGGTGCCGAGCTGGTTTCGACCGGTGAGGTCGAGTGGCTGCGCGCCCTCATGTCCATGACCTTCGATGCACTCATGGTCGAGCGAATCGACCCGCATACGGCGGCGTTCTTGCTCGGGCTTTCGCATGTGTGGGCTGCGACGCACACCGACCAGCGCCTCCGTGCGATGGAATTCATGTTGGGTCGGTGATGATGCGCATGGGCGGTCTGCTTGTGGTAACATACCGACCTGTTGGTACCTCGACCTTGGATGCTCGCTCCACCGACGGCTTCCCAGTCCGAGGCGAATAGTGTCGCCCGCGGGCGACAAGAAACGAAAGGTGAAACAATGACTGTTTCCAAAGAGCGCAAGGCTGAGCTGACTGCCCAGTTCGGTAACACCCCGGTCGACACCGGCAACCCCAAGGTTCAGGTCGCCATCCTGTCCGAGCGCATCAAGGAGCTGACCGAGCACATGAAGTCCCACCAGAAGGACTTCCACACCCGTCGTGGCCTGCTCATGCTCGTCGGCCGTCGTCGTCGTCTTCTCTCCTACATCAAGAAGAACGACATCGTCGAGTACCGTGAGCTCATCAAGGCTCTGGGCATCCGCGACAACATCCAGTAAGGATTTGTACATGCTAAGAGCGTCCTGCGCAGCGGGGCGCTCTTTTTGTGTAAGGGCGCGAACAATCACGCTCTGAAGCGTGGCGGGGGCAGGGGGCCCGCGTCACATGAGAAGCCCACAGGCAAGGGGCCTGTGGGGTAAAGGAGAACAATGACACTCGTATCCAAGACCTTTGAGCTGTACGGCAAGACCTACACCTTTGAGTCCGGCGAGCTTGCCAAGCAGGCCACCGGCGCCTGCCTGGTCAAGCAGGGCGACACCACGATGCTCGACACCGTGGTTGTCTCCAAGGAGCGCAAGAACTACGACTTCTTCCCGCTGACCGTCGACTTCAACGAGAAGATGTACGCAGCCGGCCGCATCCCGGGTGGTTACCTCAAGCGTGAGGGCCGTCCCAGCGAGAAGGCCACGCTCACGGCGCGCATGATCGATCGCCCGATTCGCCCGAGCTTCCCGGATGGCTTCCGCAACGAGGTGCACATCGTCGCCACCTCGCTCGTCGCCGACCAGGTCAACCCCTTCGACGTCATCAACGTCATGGGTGCCTCCCTGGCCATGACGCTCGGCGGCGTGCCCTTCGAGGGCCCGCTTGCCTGCGTGCGCATCGGCCGCAACGTGGAGACCGGCGAGTTTATCGTCAACCCCACCTATGAGGAGCGCGAGAACTCCGATCTGGACCTGGAGCTGGGTGGCTCCGCCGACTTCATCTCGATGGTCGAGGCCGGCGCCGAGGAGATCTCCGAGGACGACATGCTCGCCGCCATGAAGTTTGGCCAGGAGGCCCTTGCTGCCTTCTGCCAGGCTCAGGACGAGTTTGTCGCCGAGTGGGAGCAGGTCAACGGCGCCATCGTCAAGAAGGAGTACCCGCTCGACCAGCCCGTCGAGGAGGTCCAGGAGCGCATCTTCGCCCACTACGACGAGATGGCAGCCGCCCTTCGCGACGCCGACAAGCTCTCCCGTATCGGTAAGGTCGAGGCTCTGAAGGAGTCCATCCGTGCCGAGTTCACCGAGGAGGAGCAGTCCGCTTGGGAGCGCGAGATTCCCGTGGCGCTCAAGAAGCTCGAGAAGAAGGCTATGCGTACCATGGTCGTCGAGACCGGCGAGCGCGTCGACGGCCGTGCCGCCGATGAGATTCGCCCCATCATGGTGAAGGATAACTACCTGCCGCTCGTTCACGGCTCCGGTCTGTTCCAGCGTGGCCAGACCCAGGTGCTTTCCGTCCTGTCGCTCGGTATGCTCAACGAGGGCCAGCGTCTGGATACCATCGAGCCCACCGAGGGCAAGCGCTACATGCACCACTACAACTTCCCGCCGTTCTGCACCGGCGAGACCGGCCGCATGGGCAGCCCCAAGCGCCGCGAGATCGGCCACGGCAACCTGGCTGAGCGCGCTTTGCTTCCGGTGCTCCCCGACGAGAACGAGTTCCCCTACGCCATCCGCGTCGTCTCCGAGGTCATGGAGTCCAACGGCTCCTCTTCGATGGCTTCGACCTGCGGCTCCACGCTCGCCCTTATGGACGGCGGCGTGCCCATTAAGCGCCCGGTCTCCGGTATCGCCATGGGCCTGATCCAGGAGGAGGGCAAGACCGTGGTCCTGTCCGACATCCAGGGTCTCGAGGACTTCCTTGGCGACATGGACTTTAAGGTCACCGGCACCACCGAGGGCATTACCGCTCTGCAGATGGACAACAAGGCCACTGGTCTTACCTTTGACATCTTGGCCCGCGCCCTGCAGCAGGCCAAGGAGGGTCGCGCCTTCATCCTGCAGAAGATGCTCGATGTGATCCCCGAGCCGCGCCACACCACGCGCAGCACCGCTCCGCGTATCGTCTCCATCCAGGTTCCGACTGACAAGATTCGCGACGTCATCGGTTCCGGCGGCAAGGTCATCCGCGGCATCCAGGACGAGACCGGCGCTTCGGTCGACATCCAGGAGGACGGCACCGTCTTTGTCGGCGGCACCGGCGAGTCCGTCGATCAGGCTGTCGAGCGTATCAAGCTCATCATCAAGGTTCCCGAGCCGGGCGAGGAGTACACCGGTCGTGTGGTCTCCATCCAGCCCTTCGGCGCCTTCGTCAACCTGCTGCCCGGCAAGGACGGCCTGCTGCACATCTCCCGCGTCGCCAAGGGCCGCGTGGAGAAGGTCGAGGATGTCCTTAACGTGGGCGACGAGGTCAAGGTCGTCGTCATTGAGGTCGACGATCGCGGCAAGATCTCGCTCGATCGTCTTGACAAGCCCGAGGCTCCGGCTCGCGCCGAGGGTACCTCCGAGGGCGACGGCGAGCACTTCCAGCGTCGTGAGCGTCCGCGTCGCGAGCGCTCCGAGCGCAGCGACCGTCCGCGCCGTCCCGGCGACAACGGAGGCCGCAAGCCCCGCCGTCACCACGACGCCGAGTAACAGCCGTACATAAGCAGCACCGCAAGGGCGACTCCGGACAGGGGTCGCCCTTTTGCTTGCGCCCGGGAGGGCCGCATATGAAATTTCCTGCTCTACAGTCCTGCGCAAGACGGAAAGCACATTAAGTGCTTTCCTTTGCGTGCGGAACTCGCGATAAACTTCATATGCGCCCTCCCGGGCGCAAGCAAAAGGACTGGTTAGTGCCGCTCGCAATTTAGTTAGACAGTCTATTCAGTAGTCAGATTTCGGATTTGTAG
>CABUVF010000067.1 GCA_902494945.1 uncultured Collinsella sp. | reverse complement strand
GGCAAAGTGTTCTTCCAGGGCAAAGACGTTGCCGAGATGAGCAAGCACGAGATCAAGGATATGCGTCGCGAGATGCAGTTCATCTTCCAGGACCCCTATGCTTCGCTCAACCCTCGTATGACCATCGGCGAAATTGTTTCTGAGCCCATGACCATTCATGGCGTGGGTACAAAGGAAGAGCGTATCGAGCGCGTCCGCGAGCTGCTGGACGTCGTCGGTCTGAACCCCGAGCATATCAACCGCTATCCGCACGAGTTCTCGGGCGGCCAGCGCCAGCGTGTCGGCATTGCCCGCGCGTTCGCTCTGAAGCCCAAGCTGATCATCTGCGACGAGCCTGTCTCTGCACTTGACGTATCCATTCAGGCCCAGGTTCTGAACCTTCTTAAGGAGCTCCAGGACAAGTTCGGTACGGCTTATCTCTTCATTGCTCACGACCTCTCTGTCGTGCAGCACATTTCTGATCGCGTTGCCGTTATGTATCTGGGCAAGATGGTCGAGGTTTCGGACTGGAAGACGCTCTACAGTGAGCCGCACCACCCGTACACGCAGTCGCTGCTGTCTGCCGTGCCGGTGCCCGATCCGGATATCCAGAAGACCCGCAAGCGCATCATTCTCGCTGGCGATCCGCCGTCGCCGCTGGATCCGCCGACCGGATGCCGTTTCCACACGCGCTGCCCGATCGCGCAGGGCATCTGCTCTGAGAAACTCCCCGAGTTTAAGGAAGTCGCACCGGGCCATTGCTGCGCATGCCACTTCGCCGAGCCGTTCCCGATCAAGGAATCGCACATCGACCTGTAGTCGGTAAACGGCCGGGCCCGCTCTGGAGTTGCCTTTCAGAACGTCCTCGACCATGGAAGCCCCCTTATCCTGCTCCTACGGAGCTGCGGATAAGGGGGCTTCCTGGTCTGCGGAATGTTCTGAAAGGCAACTCCAGAGCGGGCCCTGCGTTAACTCGGCTGAGGGGAGAGCGATTCCTTGATCACTCACTTAACCTAATAGGAAAGTTTGTGAGGCCGGAGCCAAAGCTCCGGCCTCCTCATATAAGGGCTCGGCAAAGCCGAGCTACAAACTTTTTATCAGCCCCAGAACATGTTTGAGAACTGTGCCCGGAGTACGTGTGTAGGGTCGGAACGGGGCAACTTCCCAGCGCATTCCGCAGGGGGCGGGACATTTTGTAGCGCGTAGCGCGGATCAAAATGTCCCGCATGCCCGAGGACGCGCTGGGAAGTTGCCCCGTTCCGACACGGACATACCGATCTACCTGCGCATTTACAAATTCGTAAACTTTTTTCAAAAAAGTGCTTGCACAGTTCTCGAATCATAGGTTATTATCTTCCTCGTTGAACGCGCGGGTCCAACAAAACAAACCGCGAATCAACAACATAGCATGTCGGAGTGGCGGAATTGGCAGACGCGCTAGCTTGAGGTGCTAGTGACCGCTTTTTGGTCATGCGGGTTCAAGTCCCGCCTCCGACACCATCGCATTTGAGAAGCCTCTTCGGAGGCTTTTTTGTTACCGATAGACGGTGGGGTCCACGATGGAAACGCTTGAACGCAACGAGTGGGCAGACGTTGCCCAACTAGTCGAGATCACGAGCGATGCTGTCATCATCTGCGAGCTCGATGGAACCATTCTGCATGTGAATAATCGTTTACTTGGTTTGATGTGTGAGGAACGCGTCGACGTCATCGGTGGAGATGTTAAAGACGTCCTGTACTCGTCCGCTTTTGAACGTGCGACGGAACATCGTCTGCCATTTGAAACTGATGGCTCCGAGAGCGAGTTGATGCTCAAACTAAGTGACGGCTCCTTTATTCCCGTCCTCGTTCGCGCCGGCTCGGTTACACCGCCTCGCATCTTTGGCCGCCGCGCGCCGCGCGTTCTGGTGGCGCTCCATAGCATCGAAGAACAGTATTCGCACGATCGTCAGCTCAAGCGCGCTCTTTCGGAGCTCAGGGTGGCGAATAAGCGCCTTTCGGGCACGTTGTCGGTCATCATGAGCACGGTAGGCTCCGATGAGCTGCCCAGTTTGTTAGATACCGTTTTGAACCAGCTTGTAGGGACGCTCGATGCATCGGGTGCTGCCATTTATTTTTCTGAGAGCGGCGGGTTTAAGCTTCGCGGTGTTTCCAAGGAGCTGCATGACAGCTACCTGCCCGAGTTTATGCCGTATGGCGCAGGCATCCCGACGTATGTGCTTCGCGAGTCGCGTGCGTGCCGCTTGTCGATTCAACAGGACCTGGAGGGCGATCGAGTCGCCTCGGGTATGTTCATGGATTTGGACAATCGTTCTAAGCACCTGCTACGCGTGCAAGATATGCCCCCATACCGTAGCGAGATCTGCCTTCCCGTGTTTTACGGTACTCAGGTTCTTGGCGTATTGGAGGTCGGTTGGAAACGTCCGCAGGCACCGCTTGCCTATGACGTCAACGTGCTCGAAGTCATTTGCGATTACCTATCCATTCAGCTAGTCGGGATGGCATCGAGCCTGCGTTCGCGTCGCACGGCTGAGCTTGGCCGCTCCCTCAATGTACTGCGCGATGAATTGTTTGCGTATCTTGATGATCCTGTTGCCGCCTCGCGTGCGGTGTCGTCGGAAATCTGCACCGTGCTCAACTGTCATTTCTGCCCCGTGGAGTATGACGCGGGTCTCGAAACCTATGTCATCGATTTTGAGGGCGGCAGTCGTGTGGCGTTGCCGGGCAATCCGGAGTCGCTCTTCTTTTCTGTCACGACGCCAGCGGCGCGCCTGGGGGCAACTTCTGATGGGTTTGAGACATCGGTGCTGGGCGGGACGAGCGCTGACGATCTTAAGCACGTGCGCCTAACACGCGTGGACGAATCTACGCCTATGGGTGCATGGCTGAGGGCTCACGGCCTGCCGTGTCAGGGGCTTTATGTCGACTCTGGTATCGAGGCGGGGCGCTATCGCTCGGAGGCGGATGGCAAGCGAAGCAACGATGCGATTGTTCCCGCTGATGTCGCCAAGGGGCCGACGACGCGCGCCTTGCTGCTCCGCGATGGCAGCCAGGAGCCAATCGACGACCTCGAATACGACTACATGGTGCATTTGGCGCACGACTTTGAGTTGATCTATGAGGGCGAGTCTCAAAAGCGCGAAGAGCGCCATATCGCTCAGACGCTTCAGATTGGCATGAGAAATTCGCTTGGTGACGTTCCGGGAATCGCCGCCGATTCGGTATACCTATCGGCAACGAACTCGGCGTTGGTCGGCGGCGACTTCTATACGCTTGTTCGTCTTCCCGACGATTGCGCCGTTATGATTTTGGGTGATGTGTCCGGCAAGGGAATCGAGGCGGCGTCGATGTCGGCGCTCGTTAAGACAGCGTTGACGGCTTATGCCTGGGAGGGCGCGGGGCCTGCACGCATGGCCCGCTCGCTCAATAGTATGCTCATGGGCTTTTCGAGGGTCGAGACGTTTGTGACGGCGTTTATCGCCAAGATCGATCTTAAAGCGGGCCGAGCTACCTATTGCTCGGCGGGACATCCTCCCACCATGGTCATCAGACCGTCGTCGATGCCGCTTGGGGGCACGGAAGCCCGAGGGGGAGAGGTGGAGCTCCTTGGGTGTCAATCGGGCGTAATCGGTGCCTTTGAAAGTATGGTGTACGAGACGGGCGCCTTTACGTTCGCTCCTGGTGACATGCTCTTTATGTATACCGACGGAACGATTGAAGCACGCGATCGTTCGGGTGCTTTCTTTGGCGAGCAACGTCTTCGTGACCTTCTGCTCTCTGTTTCGGGTGAGGGCGTATCGGGAATCTGCAGCAAGGTCTTGGGTGAGCTTGATCGCTTTACCGAGTCGGCGCTGGACGATGATATCGCATTGGTGTCCCTTGAGTTTTTACGGGGCCGGTCATAGGCAACGTTGGACAGGCGGAATCCGTACGGTTGCAGAAACGTGTGCATCGAGCGAACTCTTTTGGGGAACCATGGTCGTATGAATGAGTGGAATGACATAGCGGTTTTGACGCCACCGGGCGATATCGACATCGCCTCGGTGACCACGTTGCGCCGACGGTTGGATAATTTGATCGGCCGGGGCGTGCGTCGTGTTGTCATCAATTGCCAGGCCGTGAGCTTTATTGATTCGACGGGCTTGGCGTTTTTGCTTACACGTGCCAGAGAGCTTATGAGACGAGAGGGACTGCTTTCGCTCGTTAACGCCTCCGATGAGGTTGTTCGCTTTTTGGAGATTGCCCGACTTGTCGACATCCTTCATGTCGCGGGTCCGGTGCGGGAGTCGATACCCGCTATTCCGGTGGGGGAGTTGCCACGTTGGAGCAAGAGCGTTGAAGTGCAGCAGGGCATCGAGAACCTCCCGTATTATCGGCATCGTGTGGCTGAGCTCCTTGAATCGCTTCCCCTGAGGCGCGACGAGCGTTATGACGTCGCATTGGCGCTGGGGGAGGCATTGGGTAACGCATATGACCATGCGGGCGGTGTTGGCTGCATCCTGACGGTTCAGGCCTATGGGGACCGCGTTGTGCTTGAGGTGCTTGATCGGGGCACCGGCTATTCCATCGATGGGGCGAGCGAACCGGTGGCATCCGAGGAGCGCGGACGTGGCATCAAGCTCATGCGCATGCTCGTCGATAATGTGGAGGTTACCCGTCGTACGGATGGTGCCGGCACGCGCGTTCGGATGGTGAAGTTGTTTCGCACGGCATTGGAATCGCGCGCTTAGCGCCATGGTTTGGCAGTATTTGTCTGCGAGAACTTGCTTTGGACAACTTTTTTGAAAAAAGTACTTGCGTCTTTTGGGCAACTCGCGTAAATTAATAACCCGCAAGCGGACATGGCTCAGTTGGTAGAGCACAACCTTGCCAAGGTTGGGGTCGCGGGTTCGAGCCCCGTTGTCCGCTCCATTGCATTTTCGGACCGTCTATAGCGGTCCTTTTTCGGCGAAGTGGCCAAGTGGTAAGGCAGAGGCCTGCAAAGCCTTTACCCCCGGTTCGAATCCGGGCTTCGCCTCCAGGCAACATCCGGGCGCTCCGGCGCCCGTTTTGTTTTACATATGCGGACATGGCTCAGTTGGTAGAGCACAACCTTGCCAAGGTTGGGGTCGCGGGTTCGAGCCCCGTTGTCCGCTCCAAACGCAGCAGCCCGACTACTACGGTAGCCGGGCTTTTTCGTACCCATCGCTTGGGCTCGAACCCGAGAGGGAGCGAGCGTTAAGCAAACGCGGAGCGTTTGTAGCGAGCTGGCGAGGACGCCGGCAGGCGGCCGAAGCCGGTGCGGATCCGCAAAGCGGATACGCGGACGCCCCGTTGTCCGCTCCAACTATCTTACGCGGTTCTAACGAACCGCGTTTTTTGTTGACGCTGCGCGAGCCCCGGGCACCCCATCTTGCCCCTCAATCGTCGGTCGCGTACATAAAGTACGCTTCCCTCCTCTTTCGCGGCAACCTGGGGCACCCGGAGCCCGCTCGCTGTCGTAGCCGGGGAGTAAGTCTTCCGTTCTTTTCACTAATCGATCGATTCGTCCCAGGAGGCTCGAACCCGAGAGGGAGCGAGCGTTTTGGGGCGTGGCTGCGGCGTTGTTTGCCGTGAATGTCAGCTTTGGGCGTATCATCGTGGGCATCTCGCAAAACCTCGTTGCAAGGGAGATTCATCCCATGGCTACAGAAAAGTCCTCTTCGCGCTCATGGATGTCCGATGCCGCGATTTATCAGATCTACCCGCGCTCGTTTAAGGACTCGACTGGTTCGGGTTTGGGCGATATCGCGGGCATTACCCAGCAGATGGACTATCTTGAGCGGCTGGGTATCGAGGCCATCTGGCTGAGCCCGTTTTACCCATCGCCTCTTGTCGATGGCGGCTATGATGTGGCGGACTACTGCGATGTCGACCAACGTCTCGGCTCGCTTGACGACTTCGATGACATGATCGCCGCGGCTCACACGCGCGGCATCAAGGTCATCGTCGACATCGTGCCCAACCATTCGTCCAACCAGCACCCCTGGTTCAAAGCCGCTCTTGCCGCCGGCCCCGGATCGCCCGAGCGCGCCCGCTATGTCTTCCGCGATGGTCGCGGCGAGCATGGCGAGCTGCCTCCCACCAATTGGAATGCCAACTTTGGCGGCCCCGCCTGGACGCGTGTTGCGGACGGTCAGTGGTATCTGCACATGTTTACGCCCGAGCAGCCGGACTTTGACTGGTCATGCCCCGAGGTTCGCGCGTTCTTTTGCGATGTTCTGGCGTTTTGGAGCGATCGAGGCGTCGATGGCTTTCGCATTGATGTGGCACACGGTCTCGCCAAGGATCTCGAACGCGATGATCTCGACCAGTGGCATCTCGCCGAGGGCGATGACATGGTTGACGACGGCACCCATCCGCTGTGGGATCGCAACGAGGTTCACGAGATCTATCGCGAGTGGCGCCGCGTGTTCGACCGCTATAATCCGCCACGCAGCGCCGTTGCCGAGGCGTGGGTGCTGCCCGAGCGCCAGTATCTCTACGCGCGTCCCAGCGAGCTTGGTCAGACATTTAACTTTGAGTTCGCCAAGGCCACTTGGACCTATGATGACATGCACGCTGCAATCGAGGAGGGCTTGAAGGCGGCTATCGAATCCAATTCTGCCTCGACCTGGGTACTCTCCAACCATGACGTGCCGCGCGTGGCGACGCGCTATGCCCTGCCGCAAATCAAGGCGACGCGCTACCACCAGATTGCGCTCGACTGGCTCTTACGCGACGGGTCGTCTTATGACGAGGACCATGAACTCGGCGAGCGCCGCGCGCGGGCGGCCCTTTTGCTCGAGCTGGCGCTTCCGGGCTCGGCATACGTGTATCAGGGTGAGGAGCTCGGCCTTTTTGAGGTGGCTGACATTCCGTGGGCTGCACTCGAAGATCCTACTGCGACCAATACGCGCGGACCGAAGCGCGAGAAGGGGCGCGACGGCTGTCGTGTGCCCCTGCCATGGGTAGCGGCGGACGATCCCGCGCAGGGCGGATCGTTTGGGTTTTCACCGGCGGACGCCGATGCGGCACCCCATCTGCCGCAGCCTGCATGGTTTTCCGATTGCGCTGCCGATAGGGAAGAGACGGACCCGACATCGATGCTTGCGCTCTATCGTGACGCCCTCTGGCTGCGGCGCAAGCTGCGCGGGTGCGCCAACGATCTTGCGTGGCTCGATCTTGACGGGCACACCGGTCTTGCGGATGGTGCCGAGGGCGCTGAGGGCGGCGTCATTGCCTATCGCCGCGATAACGGCTGGGCGTGTGTGACGAACTTCGGTGCAGCACCCGTGGAGCTGCCGGCGGGCAGGGTCCTGCTCACTTCATCACCGCTTGCAGACGGCAGGCTCGCGCAGGACAGCTCTGCCTGGATCATGCTCGCTGAGTTGTAGGGGCCTCTTGCGGCGAGTTTGCGTTTGCCTGCACTTTCCGTGGTGGCTGATGCCTTCTCGAGGTTCGCGAGGGCGTCGCAAAACTTTTTAAAAAAAGTTCTTGCATAGGATGCGGGTATCACGTAAGATTAATCCTCGTAAGCGGACATGGCTCAGTTGGTAGAGCACAACCTTGCCAAGGTTGGGGTCGCGGGTTCGAGCCCCGTTGTCCGCTCCATTTGGGCGTTTAGCTCAGGGGGAGAGCGCTTCCCTGACACGGAAGAGGTCAGAAGTTCAAATCTTCTAACGCCCACCAAATGTTCGCAGCTCAGAGGCTATGTCTCTGGGCTGTTTTGTTTTGGTTGCCAAATGTGTCGCCAAATTTCGAGTTTTTTGATCTTCTGGGATGCTTCTCAGTAGTCATCCGAGAAAACTCTCATCTTCTCTGTTTGCATACACATATCTTCCAAGGATTCGTGCCGCGGTTGCATGAGGTTCGGCAAGGCACGACCGCAACATGTTGGTCAAGCATAATCTTTTGGATTCTTTTGGCGCGAGCGGCTTGGTTTTGGTAGGATTTGTCAGCGGCTTGACTAAGGGGGTTTTATAACTGCCATGCAGGTAGCCGTGTTGGTAACGTTTTACCGACTTGCCAAGAGCCCCTCATAATTAATGCGTCTGCAAAATGACCAATTGCTTTGACCTGCTGAAACACTATATGTTGTGTTTGACCTAAAAAAAGAATACAGGATATAGATGCGTCTTTGTCGTATGATAGATGGCGGACAGAGAACGAGGACCTTATTCGCCCCATTTGGACACGCCTTTGAGCCGCTTGATCGGCCGCGAGGATTGTCCGCATGAGGACCTATGGTTTATCGAGAACACAGATTGCGCGACGGCGCCGCAAGACAGGGGTAAGCCCTGCCGGGCATCGTTTGGCTCTGAAGCGCAATGAGACTACGACGCGAAAGAGGCAAGAGGATGAAGATCATCAAGCGCAGCGGCACCGAGGTTGTCTTTGACATCGATAAGATCGTCAATGCCATCCGCGCCGCAAACTTGGAGGTCGAGGAGAGCTCTCGTCTAACCGACCGCCAGGTGGTTTACGCGGCACAAAACGTCGCCGAGGCATGCGAGAACGCGGGCCACACCGTTTCGGTCGAGGAGATCCAGGATTTGGTCGAGGACGAGATCATGCGTCTCGACTGCTACGAGGTCGCCCGCCACTACATCATCTATCGCTATGTTCAGAGCCTGAAGCGCCAGAAGAACACGACCGACGACAAGATTCTGTCGCTGATCGAGTGCAATAACGAAGAGGTCAAGCAGGAGAACTCTAACAAGAACCCGACCGTCAATTCCGTCCAGCGCGACTACATGGCCGGCGAGATCTCTAAGGACCTGACCCAGCGCGTGCTGCTGCCCCAGGAGATCGTGGATGCCCACAATGAGGGTCTGATCCACTTCCACGATTCCGACTACTTTGCCCAGCACATGCATAACTGCGACCTGGTGAACCTGGAGGACATGCTCCAGAACGGCACCGTTATCTCGGGTACGCTGATCGAGAAGCCGCATAGCTTCTCGACTGCCTGCAATATCGCGACGCAGATTATCGCCCAGGTTGCTTCCTCCCAGTACGGCGGCCAGTCCATCTCGCTGACCCATCTTGCTCCCTTTGTTGAGGTGAGCCGTCAAAAGATTCGCGGCGAGGTCGCTCGCGAGCTTGAGGAGCTCGGCGTCTCTGCGTCTGCAGAGAAGGTCCGTGAGGTCGTTGAGGACCGCCTGCGCGATGAGATCCGTCGCGGCGTCCAGACGATTCAGTATCAGGTCGTGACCCTTATGACCACGAATGGCCAGGCGCCGTTCGTGACGGTCTTTATGTATCTCAATGAGGCCCGTACGCCTCAGGAGAAGCACGACCTTGCCATGATCGTGGAGGAGACGCTTCGTCAGCGCTATGAGGGCGTTAAGAACGAAGCCGGCGTGTGGATCACCCCGGCGTTCCCCAAGCTTATCTATGTACTCGAGGACGATAACGTTCACGAGAATTCCCCGTACTTCTACCTGACCCAGCTGGCTGCCAAGTGTACCGCCAAGCGCATGGTGCCCGACTACATCTCCGAGAAGAAGATGCGCGAGCTCAAGCTGTCGAAGGGCGAGACCGCCGGCAACGGCGATTGCTACACCTGCATGGGTTGTCGTAGTTTCCTGACGCCCGACCGCTCGGGCAACGGCTTTAACAATGTCGCCAACGCGCTGAACTATGACCCGACCAAACCTAAGTACTATGGCCGCTTTAACCAGGGTGTTGTGACCATCAACCTGCCCGATGTCGCGCTGAGCTCGCATCAGGACATGGACAAGTTCTGGAAGATCTTCGACGAGCGCCTTGAGCTGTGCCACCGCGCCCTGCTGTGCCGTCATGAGCGCCTGATGGGTACGCTTTCTGACGCTGCACCGATTTTGTGGCAGTACGGCGCCCTAGCGCGGCTGAAGAAGGGCGAGACGATCGATAAGCTGCTCGTGGGCGGATACTCCACCATCAGCCTGGGGTATGCCGGCCTGTATGAATGCGTCAAGTATATGACGGGTCACAGCCACACCGAGAAGGAGGGCACGCCGTTTGCCATGGCCGTCATGCAGCGCATGAACGACAAGTGCGCCGAGTGGAAGGCCGAAAGCGATATCGACTTCTCGCTGTATGGCACCCCGCTTGAGTCGACGACCTACAAGTTCGCCAAGTGCCTGCAGCGTCGTTTTGGCATTATTCCGGGTGTGACGGACAAGGGCTACATTACCAACAGCTATCACGTCCACGTGTCCGAGGAGATCGATGCTTTCGACAAGCTTAAGTTTGAGGGCATGTTTCAGCAGCTTTCGCCGGGCGGTGCTATCTCCTACGTTGAGGTTCCCAACATGCAGGACAACCTCAAGGCTGTTATTCGCGTGATGCAGTACTTCTACGACTACTTCATGTACGCCGAGCTCAACACCAAGAGCGACTACTGCCAGGTGTGCGGCTACGATGGCGAGATCAAGATTGTTGAGGACGATGGCAAGCTGGTGTGGGAGTGCCCCAGCTGCGGCAACCGAGACCAGGAGAAGATGAACGTCGCTCGTCGTACGTGCGGCTACATCGGTACCCAGTTCTGGAACCAGGGTCGAACCGAGGAGATCCGCGACCGCGTGCTGCATCTCTAATAACCATCCCAGGCTGCCCCGTAGCGAGGCCCCGG
>CABUVF010000066.1 GCA_902494945.1 uncultured Collinsella sp. | reverse complement strand
TACCGGCAACCCCATGCGTGCGGACATCTTTTTGGTGACGGGCTCGGTCAACGCTCAGAACTTGCCTGTCGTGCGCCAGATTTACAACCAGCTGCTCGAGCCCAAGTGCGTGGTGGCCTGCGGCATCTGCGCGTGTTCGGGCGGCGTGTTCCGCGATGCCTACAACGTGATCGGCGGCGTGGACCGCGCGATTCCCGTGGACGTGTACGCGCCCGGGTGCGCCATTCGCCCCGAGACCGTGATCGATGCCATCGTGGAGGCGTGCGGCATCCTGGACCAGAAGGAGGCCGTGATGCGCGCCGGCGGCGACCCGCTTACCGTGGGCGGTGCCGCTGCCTGGGACGGTGGCGTTGAGCTGGGCGAGGACGGGTTTGTAGCTGCTGCGGGGGCCGGGACTGGGGCCGCTGCCGGTGACGCACCTGTCGGGAAGCCCGCCGCTGGCGACGCGCCTGCTGGGACGCCCGCCGCACCCGCCGCTGCAAAGGAGGCCGAGTAATGCAAGAGGCAATCTATACCACCGTCGGGATCGACGAGCTCCTGTCGCATGTCCAGGCGCTCAAGGGCGCCGGTGCCCGCTTTGTGCAAATGCACGTCGAGCGCAACGTCGACGACGGCACGTATCGCTTGGTCTATACGTTTATCAACGTTCATGCTGCTCAGGAGCATATTGCGCAGGGCGGTAGCTATGCGATCGAGAACCTGGTGGTTGAGGGAATTGATCGGCACCAGGAGATTCCGTCCATCAGCTCGTACTATCCGGCGGTATTCCCGTTTGAAAACGAAGCGCACGACCTATTCGGTCTTGCCATCACCGATATGCAGATCGACTTTAAGGGCTTTTTCTACCAGGTCTCGACTGCCGAGCCCATGAGCGTTATCACGCCCGAGGTGAAGGCCGCGCGCGAGAAGGCCATGAAAGTCCGCGCGGCTGCCGAGGCCAAGGCGCGCAAGGCCGCTGCCGAGAAGGCCGCCGCGGCTACGGCTGCTGAGGGGGAGAGCGCTGCGAGCGCCGGCGATGCCGCGGGCGCCGCTGCTCAGCCCACTGCGGCTGCCGGCTCCGATGCTCAGCACGATGAAGCCGCTGCGAAGGCCGCGCTCAAGGCCGCCGAGATGGAGGCAAAGCTCGCCGCCATGGATCCCGAGAAAGCGGCCAAGGTCCGCGCGGCGCTTGCCGCCAAAGCCGCTCGCGACAAGCAGAAAAAGGAGGCGTAAGGTCCATGGCACATCGCTCCGTTATTCCGTTTGGCCCGCAGCACCCGGTGCTGCCCGAGCCGCTTCATCTGGACCTGGTGATCGAGGACGACCGCGTCATCGAGGCAATTCCGCAGATCGGCTTTGTGCACCGCGGGCTCGAGAAGCTCACCGAAAAGCGCGATATGCACCAGTTTGGCTATATCGCCGAGCGCGTCTGCGGCATTTGCGCCGTGGGCCATAGTTGCGGCTATGCCAGCGCCTGCGAGCGCATGCTCGACATCGAGGTGCCTGGCCGTGTGCAGTATATCCGCACCATTTTGCACGAGCTTTCGCGCATCCACTCGCACCTGCTGTGGCTGGGCCTGCTCGCCGATGCCTTTGGCTTCGAGGCGCTGTTCTATCGTTCGTGGACCCTGCGCGAGCAGATTCTCAAGATCTTTGAGAGCACGTGCGGCGGGCGCGTGATTCTGTCGATTAACGAGATCGGCGGCCTTAAGCACGATATCGAGGACTCCGAGCTGGCGGGCATTGTCCAGACGCTCGAAGCCATGCGTCCCGACTACGAGGCCCTGGTGCATACGTTTTTGGACGATGACAGCTGCGGCGAGCGCCTGCATGGCGTGGGCTCAATCAGCAAGAAGGACGCGCTGGATCTGTCGATGGTCGGTCCGTTCGGTCGCGCCTCGGGCGTGGATTACGACGTGCGCATGTTTGGCGACGGCGCCTATGCGGATCTGGCCGCGTTTGAACCCATCGTGGCGACCGACGGCGACTGCTATGCCCGCTGCCAGGTGCGTTGCGCCGAGGTCACGCAGGCCATGGATATCATCAAGGAGCTTGTCGGTAAGATTCCACACGACGGCATCGGCGGGCGCACCAAGCTTACGCCGGCCGACGGCGCGCGCGGCGAGGTTGTGATTGAACAGCCGCGCGGCGAGGCGTACTACTATGTACGCGGCAACGGCACCAAGAACCTGGACCGTTTTCGCGTGCGAACGCCGACGTCGCAAAACCTGGCGGGTCTGACACATGCGCTGCAGGGCGTGCTCCTTGCCAACGTGCCCATGATTATCCTGACCATCGACCCCTGCATTAGCTGCACGGAAAGGTAGGCGCGGCATGAGTTTGCTGACATTTGCCAAGACGGCCTTGGGCTCTATGGTCAAGCAGCCGGTTACGGTGTGCTATCCGCAGGAGGGGCTGACGGCACCCGAGCGCTTGCGCGGGCATATCGTCAATGACATGGATGTGTGCATCTGCTGCGGCATGTGCGCGCGTCGCTGCCCGGCGGGTGCGCTTTCGGTCGATCGCAAGGGCGGCACCTGGTCGATTGACCCGTACGCCTGCGTGGTGTGCGGTGAGTGCATCGAGAGCTGCCCCAAGCACTGCCTGACTATGGACACCGCCCGTACTCCGGTTGCGGCGGATAAGACTCCCACGGTAGAAACCAAGCCGGAATAGCGCGAAAACGGGGCCGGTGGGGCAAAATTGCCCCACCGGCCCCGCGCGTGAACGCGCGGTTGGGCCGCCGCTAACAAAACCATGCCGGATTACGGGGCTGGATGGCGAACCTCCGACCATATAGAAAATCGCAAAAACAAAACCGCAGGTAGATAGCCTGCCGTTTTTCAAAAAATGAAGGTATGGATGAGGGTTCCGACTTTAGCCCCGTAATCCGACACAGTTTTGAAATGACACCATATCAGTACCAGCCCCTGATCCCTCGGGGACGGAGGAAAACGGACCTTTTTGGCCTCGCGAGTACCGCCGCGTGACCCGTCTGCCACGAAATGGGCCCATCTACTACGTTTAAGCCGCTACCCTCGACCACGGCAAGTAATGTGAAATGAAAACCGCAGGTAGAACGCCTGCGATTTTGCATGAAAAGCGGTTATGGGCGGGGGTATCGAGTCAAACGTAGTAGATGGGCCCATTTCGTGGCGGGCGCCGTCTGCCGATCTCCGCGGGCGGAAGGAAAAGGATCATTTTGGTCCCGCGAGGCTTGCGGAGGCACTCGTGCAGGGCCGTCGCGAACACAACTATGTCGGTTTACTACGATGAATTCGGCATTCCCGACCATGACTGCATTTTTCTAAATATTGCAAGCGTTCTACCTGCGGTTTTGCAAGCGCGCAATTTACCATGGTCGAAGGCGGGCGATTCGTCGTAGTAAACCGGCATAGTATTGAAATAGCATTAAATCGGTAGCAGCCGTTTTGTTATGCCGGGTCGTTCGTTGGGCAACTACCCTCGCAGGTAGGCGATGGCGATCTGCGTGCGGTTGCGTAGGCCCATTTTGGCTAGGATTGAGCTGATGTGGTTGCGTACGGTGCCTTCGCCCATATAAGCCGTGGCGGCAATCTCCTTGTTGTCGAGGCCGCGGGCGATGAGCTCGGCGACTTCGAACTCGCGGTCGGTCAGGCTGGCAAAGGCTGCGGGCCGGCGGGGCGTGCCCGTCTTGTCGCCCATCCCGTCAAAGTCAACATCTTCGATCGCCTTACCCTCGAGCACGCGTTTGCCGTCCATGACTTGCGCCAACGCCGGAGGAATGACGGCGACATCGGTTTTAATCAAGTAGCCGCGGGCGCCCAGTTTGAGCGCCGACACAATGTACTCGTCATCCGAGAATGTCGTCAGAAACACCACGCGCGCCGCAGGGTCGCGCTCAAGGATCTCGCGTGCCGCCGAAAGTCCGTCGCGCCCCGGCATCTGAATGTCGAGCAGCGCGATGTCGGGCGTGTGCTCAGCGTAGAGCGCGACCGCGTCGTCGCCATTGGCGCCGGTACCCACCACCTCGATCTGCGGCTGGGCGCCTAGGATAATCTTGAGTGAATCGACTACCAAGTGGTCGTCATCGACAACTATGAGCCTCATCGGTCCTCATCTCCTTGCTGTTTGGGAACGGTGGCAAACACGCGCCAGCCGCCGGCGCCGGCGCGCGGACCGGCGGTGAAGGTGCCGCCAAGCGCCTCGATGCGCTCGCGCATGGAGACGAGCCCCATGCCCTCCGCGGCGCCACGGCCGATTGCTTGGACCCCGCCCACGCCATCGTCGGTAACGATGAGCTGGTAAAACGACGGATGCTCCATGCATCGTGCGGTGACGGTCTGGGCGCAAGCGTGGCGCATGGTGTTGGAGAGCGCCTCGCGCAGGACCGCCGCAAAGCAGTTGGCGACGTTGGCGGGCGCATGCTCGGCCAAAACTTCAAGCTCAATCTGTGGGCCGCTGTCCGAGCGTACGCCTTCAACGATGCGCTCGAGCTGCACGGAGAGGTTGGTTGCATTGTCGTTGAGCGCGTGGACGCTGGCGCGCACGAGCTGGAGCGCCTCGTCAACCGTGCGTTTGACATCGGCGAAATCGGCGGCGACGCCGGGCTCGTTGGCGTGGACCACGCGCAAGGCTTCGGTTTGGAGCGAAGCGCGCGTGAGCTGGTGGCCCACGTTATCGTGGATCTCGCGCGCGATGCGGGCGCGTTCGGCGAGCGTTGCGAGCTCGACTTCGTAGTCCTGGCGGTCGGCGAGGTCGCGGTTGCGTGCCTCGAGTACCAGGGCGCGTTCTTGCAGCTTGTCGCGGGTGCGACGCATGCGATCCTGTTCGTGCTCCAGCTGCGCGGTGCGCAGCGACAGCAACGTGGCAGCGATCGAAAGGATGGCGGTTAGCAACAGCGTTCGGGTGGTGAGCACGCCGCCACGAAGGTCCGCGACAAGCGCGCAGACAAACACGGCGCCAATCGCCAGCGCGGGCCAGATGCGTTCACGGCGCACGCGTCGCGCGATGTCATAGAAGGCAAGGGGTGCGAACGGCATAAATGGCGGCACGAAGACGGCAGCGATGATGTAAGCGTAGCTCGCGGCCTCGCTCGCGCGATGGGCGTGTTCTTCTCGTGCGACTTCCGACGCCGAGGTGGCCATAACGCCAAGGCAAAACGCCACAACCAGACGAGCGTCCACGGCAAGACCCATGGCGGCCGCAATACAGCACGCCAGCACAATCGATTTGTCGAAAAGCCTGTTCATACGGGTATTGTACGCGATGCTGCGCGCGGGGGAGGCGCCGCCCGGGGCAACCGTGACATTCCTCCCGCGCGGCAAAGCGGCGTCGATCGCTCGCGCGAGCGGGGGTTTCGCCTCTGCCCCCTCGCACTCGTGACAAAGCTCACTGGTGCGCGCCGTCCTCTCCTGCGATGATGCAATCGTACCGGGCCACGACCAACAGAAGGGCCGCCTCATGACAGATATCGTCCACGTCGAAAACCTCGTCAAGCGCTACGACGATCTTATCGCGCTCGACCACTTTAACCTGAGTATTGCCCCTGGCGAGATCTTTGGCCTGCTGGGCCCCAACGGCTCGGGCAAGACCACGTCCATCAACTGCATCCTGCAGCTGCTCGCTTACGACAAGGGCACCATCGAGCTGTTCGGCGAGCCCATGACGCCCACCCGCTACGACCTTAAGCGTCGCGTCGGCGTGGTGCCACAGCAGGTGGCGGTGTTTGACGAGCTCACCGTGCGCGAAAACATCGACTATTTCTGCAGCCTCTACGTCAACGACCGCAAGCGCCGCCGCGCGCTGGTGGACGAGGCGATCGACTTTGTCGGCTTGGGCGACTTTACCAAGTTTCGCCCCGGAAAGCTCTCGGGCGGCTTGGCACGCCGTCTCAACATTGCCTGCGGCATCGCGCACAAGCCCGAGCTCATCTTCTTTGACGAGCCCACAGTGGCAGTCGATCCGCAGAGCCGCAACGCCATTCTGGAGGGCATCTGCCGCCTGCGCGACGAGGGCGCCACGGTGGTGTATACCAGCCATTACATGGAGGAGGTCGAGCAGATCTGCAGCCGCATCATGATCATGGACGGCGGCCGCGTGCTGGCGCAGGGCACCAACGACGAGCTCAAGCGCATGATTCAGATGGGCGAGCGCGTGACCGTCGAGGTCGGCGCCGTCGAGCCCGCCACGGTCGAGCGGCTGCGCGCTCTGGAGCACGTGCTTTCGGTTGAGCTGTCCGGCGGCGAGCTCATCTGCACCTGCGAGGCGAGCCCACATAATCTGGTCGACATCCTTGACACGCTGCGCGCCGCCGACGTGGCACTCGGTCGCGTGTGGAGCGAGCCGCCGACCCTCAACGACGTGTTCCTCGAGATCACCGGCCGCGAGCTACGCGACTAGGGGGCAGCCATGATCAACACCATCATTATCACGGTCAAGACGCTGCTGCGCCGGCCGAGCACATGGGTCTGGGGCGCGCTCTTTCCCATTGCGCTTTCCACGATGTTCATGTTTATGTTTGCGAACCTCAGCTCCGACGGCAAGGTCGATCCGGTGCCGGTAGCCGTTGTCGCCGACGAGGCCTGGGACGCTTCGACCTTTAAGGACGTGGCGACGTCGCTTGCCAAGGAGGGCGACGACCAGCTGCTTAAGATCCACGAGTGCGACGACGCGGCCGAGGCGAACCATGCGCTCAAGTCCGGCGAGGTTGCGGGCGTCTACACGGTCGACGACGCGGGCGCGCCCAAGCTTACGTTGCTTTCGAGCTACGATAGCTCGCGCGCCAGTACGGTGCTCACCGACCGCAGCATCCTGGAGACGGTGGCGAGCTCGTATACGCAAAATGCCGAGCTCATGCGCCAGATTGCCCAGGACAACCCGGCGGCGCTCGCCGACCCGGAGGCGGTTGCGCGCGCCCTGTCGCTTAAGGGCGGCACTCGCCGCGTGAGCCTTACGCGCACCACGCCCGACGGTACGACCATCTACTATTACGCGCTCTTTGGCCTGGTCGCGATGATGTCTTCCGAGTTTGCGGCCCTGGCCGTCGTCGATCTGCAGCCCAATCTGTCCGGCCTCGGCGCGCGCCGCTGCGTGGGCGGCGTCTCCAAGACGGCGTCGCTGGCCGGCATTTTTGTCGGCTCGTGGCTGGTCTCATTTGCCTCGATGGCGATCGCGATCGGCTACGTGCGCCTGGTGGTCGGCATCGACTTTGGCGGGCGCGAGGGGCTGTGCCTGGCGGGCGGCGCCGCATCCGCGCTTGCTGCCACGGGCCTGGGGCTTTTTGTGGGGACGCTTCCCGTTAAGGGCGGCAAGGCGTCCAAATCGGGCATCCTCACGGGCTTTGCCACCACGTGCGCCCTGTTCGCCGGACTCTACGGCGAGCCGGCGATGGCGCTTGCCGACGATGTTGCCCGCGCCTGTCCGGCCGAGTGCTGGCTCAACCCCGTCAAGCTCATCTGCGATATGTTCAACCGCCTGTATTTCTTTGAGGATCTGGGCCCCTTTGTCGTTCGCGCCGGTGCGCTTGTCCTCATGGCCCTGGTGTTTGTCGCCGCCGCTACGCTGATCTTTGGAAGGAGCCGCTATGAGCACCTTTAAGACCGCGCTTCGCATGGCGCTCGCGCACCCGTTCTACCTGCTCATCTACACGGTGTTCATTTCACTCATGGGCGTGTTCATTGCGGCCTCGGTCAGCTGGAACTCGTCGCAGCTGACCGAGTACAAGCCCTACGACGCCAACGTGATCGTGGTCGATCGCGACCACAGCGATCTTTCGCGGGCGCTTACCAAGCACCTGGGTTCGCGCTTTGACCTGGTCACGGGCGTCGGCGACGACACGTACGACCTTGCCGACGCGCTCTCCAAGAGCAACAGCGCCAAGGGCAGCGCCGATTGCGTGTTCTTTATCCCGGAAGGGTTCGAGGACGATCTTGTTGCGGCCGCCCGTGCGGGGGAGGCCCTGCCCAAGCTCGACGTGACCTATGGTTCCGGCACCATGGCGGCGGCGCTTTCGTCTGCCGAGGCCTCGCGGTGGATTTCGCTCGCGGGCGCCGCGGCGGCGCTTGAGCCCGCCGCCTCCAACGGCGACGTCGCCAAGGCCGCCGAGCATGCCGCCTCAAAGCGCGCGGAGGTCCAGATCGAGCAGGTTAAGGTTGACTCGACTGCCGCCGCCACGCTCGAGTCGTACTTCAACTTTGGCGCGTACGCGATCATCTCGTCGGTCATCGTGTCGGTGGGGCTGGTGTTCTCGGGCATGAACGAGCCCGAGCGCGTGCGTCGTATGGATGCCGGCCCAATCCCCGAGCGCCAGCGTTCGCTTGCCGTGTTCGCGGCCGCCGCCGTGCTCACTGTCTGTATTTGGCTTGTGTCGAGCATGATGGGCGTCGTGGGCTTTGCCGGCGCGGTCGCCGAGGTCGGCGTGGGCCGTGTGTGCCTGACGCTGGCGGCAACGTTTGCCCTAGCGTGCACGCCGCTGGCCGTTGGCTTTGCCCTTTCGAGCCTGGGCGCGCGCGAAGAGCTGCTCAACGGTGTGGGCAACCTGCTTGGCTTGCTCATGACGTTTTTGGGCGGCGCCTGGATGCCGCTGTCGCTGATGGGCTCGGCCGTGCAGACCGTAGCGCATTTTGTGCCGACATATTGGGTGAACGCCGCGATCGGCAAGGCGCTCGCCGCGGACCTGACGTCCACCGTGCTGGGCGACATCGCCTGCGATCTGGGCGTCACGGTGCTCTTCGCCGCCGCCATCGCCGCCGTAGGCCTGGCCCTCACCCGCGCCAAATCCCACGCCTAGCTACCTGGTCATCGGGGACGTTCTTAAACGGCTAGTCATCGGAGACAGTCTTTGTCGATTCGCCGGCCCGCCGGTCGTGCCGGCAAGGACTGTCCCAATATGTCGGCACTTGGGGACGTTCCTTTCCTGCCGGCACTTGGGGACAGCCCCGGCATTCATTGGGGACAGACTTAAATGAGTGGTTTCAGTCATTTAAGTCTGTCCCCAATGAGTACCCAATGACTGGTTTGGAAAAAATCGCGCCTGTCGCTTAAAAATAGTTCGCCTGGGTTTACTATTACCCTAGAAAAGTAGCAGAAGGCTAACAACGGGGGATAAGATGGCGACAAAGCGAGCCTATGTCCAGGTCAGCGGGCTTAAGAAACACTACGGCGACGGTGATGCGCGCCTGACGGTACTCGATGGCATCGACACGTCCATCAACCGCGGCGAGATCTGCGTCATGCTGGGGCCCTCGGGCTCGGGCAAGTCGACCTTTCTCAACCTCATTGGCGGCCTGGAGGATGCCGACGGCGGCTCCATCATGGTGGACGGCTGCGACCTCACCGCGCTCAAGCCTGCCGATCTGGGCGAGTACCGACGCCGCGAGCTGGGCTTTGTCTTCCAGTTCTACAACCTGGTGCCCGACCTTACCATCAAGGAGAACATCGAGGTCACGGCGCACCTGTCCAAAAACCCGCTCAATGTCGACGACCTGCTGCGTTCGCTGGGCCTCTACGAGCACCGCAACAAGTTCCCGCGCCAGGTCTCGGGTGGCCAGCAGCAGCGCTGCGCCATCGGCCGCGCGCTCGTCAAAAACCCGGGCCTGCTGCTGTGCGACGAGCCCACCGGCGCGCTCGACTACAAGACGTCCAAGGAAATCCTGCAGCTCATGGAGGACGTCAACCGCACCTACGGCTGCACCATCATCATTGTCACCCACAACGCCGCCATCGCGCGCATGGCCAATCGCGTGCTGCGCCTGCGCGACGGCCGCATCGTCGAGGACGAGCTCAACGAGTCGCCCGTCGCGGCCGCCGAGCTCGATTGGTAGGCGGCGCCATGACACCTCTCGCAAAACGTCTCCCGCGCGAGCTGCGCCGCAATATCGGCAAGTACCTGGGCATCTTTTTGCTTATGTGCGGAAGCATCGCCCTTACCTCGGGCTTTTTGCTCGCGGCGCATTCCATCGGCTGCCTCATTGATGACATGTGCGACGACTACACGATTGAGGACGGCCGCGTAACTACCTCCTTCGAGGCCACCGACGAGCAGCTCAAGGCTGCCGAAGACGCGGCTGAGGACGTCGGCGGCGTTACGCTCTACAAGAACTTCTCTATCGACGCCATCATCAAAAAGGCGTCCGGCGACGACGGCACCAAGCGCACCCTGCGCACCTACGCGCATCGCACCAAGGTCGACATTGCGTCCTACTGCGAAGGCAAGCAGCCAAAGGCGGACGACGAGGTGGCCATCGACCGCGTCTTTGCCACCAATAACGACCTCGCCATCGGCGATAAGGTCGAGCTCGAGGGGCGCACCTACACCATCTGCGGCATCATGACGCAGCCCGATAGCCAGGCGCTGTTCCTCGACAATTCGGACTTTACGGTGAACACCATCACGTATGGTGTCGCCGAGGTCACCGACGCCGGTTTTGCCGCGCTCGAGGATGCCGGCGGCGCGTCCGCCTACACGTACTCCTTTACCTTTAACGACCGCGACCTCTCCACCGCCGAGCGCACCGATGCCGAGCAGGATATGGTCGAGGCGCTGTCGGATGCCGATGCGCGCGTGGACGATCTGATCGATGCCGATTCCAATCAGGGCATTGGCTATGCGCGCGACGACGTGGACGGCGACTCCATGATGTGGATGACGTTGCTCGACATCATCATCGT
>CABUVF010000065.1 GCA_902494945.1 uncultured Collinsella sp. | reverse complement strand
TTAATGGAAACCGTAGACTTGCCCTCGTTGGGAATCGAGGAGGTAACGGTGATGGTGCGAATGGGGTCGTCCACGCTCGCAAAGCGGATGTTGGCCAGAAGGGTCTTGGCGGCATTCTGTACAACGAGCTTATCGGTGTTCTTTGCCTTAGCCATGCCTATTTACCACCTTTCATAGCCGGAATTCGGCCAACAACGGGAATACCCAGGAGCTCTTCTGCCTCTTCGGCACCGCGGATGCGGGTGTTGAGCATGTCTGCCAAAACGACATAGGCAACTGCGATAAAGATACCGGCGAGGAACGCGACGGCAATATACAGCGTGCGCTTGGGGCCGCTGGGGGCTTCGGGGGTCTTAGCCTCGTCGATAACGTTGATGCTCTGGGCAGCGCCGACGTTCTGAGCGACCGTACTCACCGAGCTGGCAATGGCCTTTGCGACCTCAGCCGTCTCCTTGGCATCGGTGCCGGTAACCGAAAGCGTAATGACACGCGTGGTGGTCTCGGAGGAAACAGACACCTTGTAGTCATCCAGATCGGTGAGGCCCAGTTCTTTGGCGGCGCCGCTCTTAACGCTATCGCTATCCAGCAGCGTGGCGATATCGTTGGAAAGCATCTGGCTCGCCGAGAGATCGTTGTAGCTCATCTGACCGCTATCGTCGGTCTTGGCGAGAATGTACATGCTCGTCGTCGCGGTATAGGTGTTGTCCATCGCAACGAAGGACACGATGCCCATGGCGATCGCGCAGACCACCGGAAGGGTGATGACCAGCTTGAGGTGCTTCTTTAGCAGCTGGAACAGTTCGAGAAGGGTCATGCAGCTTGCCTTTCATTTCCCCAGTTCGGATTGACAAAACTGTCCGTATGTTATCGCATCTTTTTACCGAGACCAAACTCTATACATAAGAAACAGGCTCTCCTGTAAAAATGTCGGAAGCAATCGTAAAATTGCACAACAACGCCGCACCCGAAAGTCAAATGCGGCGTCTACATCAATATCTATGTTGTATCGCTATGCGAATGGCTCGTCCTGCTGTATGGGAAACGTCACCGTAATGGTGGTTCCCACGCCCAACTCGCTCGACAGATCGAGCGTGGCGTGATGATACAGGGCCGCATGCTTGACAATGGCAAGCCCCAGGCCGGTTCCGCCGCGTGCCTTGGACCTACTCTTGTCCACGCGATAGAACCGCTCAAATACCTTGCCCTGTTCTTCAGGCGCGATACCGATTCCCGTGTCGGCGACAGCGAGGAACGGATGGCCTTCGTCGTTGGTGCCGCACTGCAACGTAACCGTACCGCCGGGTCGATTGTAGCGGATGGCGTTGCTTGCCAGATTATAGATGAGCTCGTCGATCAAGCGCGACA
This sequence comes from uncultured Collinsella sp., assembly GCA_902494945.1. Lineage (GTDB taxonomy): Bacteria > Actinomycetota > Coriobacteriia > Coriobacteriales > Coriobacteriaceae > Collinsella. The sequence continues at coordinate 9,510 of CABUVF010000065.1, read as the reverse complement.
CGCCTTCGATGACCACAGGCTTGGTCTCATGACTTATCGTCACATTCGCCTGACGGGCAACCTGTTCAAGACGCTGCTCAACCGCGTAGATCGCACGCGAGAGCTCAATAGGTTCCGTGGACCCAATGGGCACTGCCTCGCCTTCAGTTGCACGTTCGGCCTCGTCCAAGTTAGACAGCGTAAGGATGTCGTTGACAAGCGCTGCCAAGCGGCCCGCCTCACGATAGATGCGACCGCCAAAGTTGCGCAGGTCGTCCTCGCCCTCGACCATGCCATTTGCGATGAGCTCGGCATAGCCCGAAATCGCCGTAAGCGGCGTCTTGAGCTCATGGGTGATATTCGCCGTGAACTCGCGGCGCATACGGTCGTTGTCCGCTAGCACCGCCATTTGGCGCTTGAGTTCCTGGCGCTGCGACTCGATGCGCTCAAGCATGGGAACCATCTCGGCATAGGCGTGCTCATAGCTACGGCGTGGGTGATCCAAATCCACCTCTTGTAACGGCGCGATGATGGCACGGGACTCACGGCGCGCCATAAAAAACGAGAGTACTGCACCCGCTGCTGCGATAAGCAGCATCGGCGCCAGCATCGACAGCAAAATCGCCGCAACGCCAGGCTGGGCCTGCGCCAAGCGAACGACCTGGCCGTTATCAAGGGTGACGGCGCGATACAGCATAATCTCGTCGAGTGTAGAGCTTGCGCGCTCCGCGGAACCCGAACCACTCTCAAAGGCCTCGATGACCTCGGGGCGATCGCCATGGTTGGGCAGTGTGGAAGGCGACGCCTCGTTGTCGTAGGCAACAGATCCGTCCTTATTGATCAGCGTGATACGAAGATCCTCGCGATCGAGGCTTCGCAAGAACGGAATGGGCTCCTGCTGCTCGTCGAGAGCGGCAGCAATGAGCTCGGTTTCCTGCACCAGATTGGCACTCGTGGCATCCGCCAAAGTGTTTTGCACAAAGAACGCACCCAGCACCGTAAACGCCACGATAACTGCCATGGCGCAGACAAAGATCGTCACAAAAACGCGGTGCGACAGCGTATGTTTTCCCTGGGGGGCGAAGACCACGGGTTACTCCTCCGATGCGGTGGCCGCGGTGTCGTCGCCTTCGGCACCATCACCGGCAGAAGGCTCGGCCAGGCGATAACCCACGCCGCGCACGGTCTCGATGGCGCTGGCATGCTCGCCCAGTTTTTGGCGAAGCGTCTGCACGTGCACGTCAACGGTGCGCGAACCGCCGTCGAAGTCCCAGCCCCACACGCTCTGCAGCAACGACTCGCGGGTAAAGACCACGCCGGGCTTGCGCATGAGGTACTCGAGCAGGTCGAACTCGCGCAGGGTGAGCTTAAGCGGCTCGCCGGCAACGGTCACCTCGCGATGGCTGGGCGAGAGCACGATGTCGCCCACGCTGAGCACATCGCTCGCCTGCTTGACCATGCCGCCGCGACGCAGCAGTGCGCGGCAGCGGCTCGCAAGCTCCATGAGCGAAAACGGCTTAGTCAGGTAATCGTCGGCACCGCCATCGAGCGCCATCACCTTGTCGAGTTCGGTGTCCTTGGCGGTAAGCATCATGATGGGCACCGTCGCCGTCAGGCGATCGGCACGCAGGCGACGCATAATCGCCAAGCCATCGGTGTCGGGCAGCATGATATCGAGCAGCACAGCATCGGGCGCCCGTCGTGCCACGGCAGCTTTAAACTCGCCATCACACGAAAAGCCCTCGGCCTCGATTCCCTGCTTGCGCAGCGCGTAGACCGTCAAATCCCTGATGTTGTCATCGTCCTCGACGTAATAGATCATGTTGAACCCCTTTGCGGCCGATATGACCGCATCTTAACCCTAAAAGCACCTGTAAAAGACAGCGTCAGCCAAAACGCCCCGTCAAATAATCCGCCGTGCGCGGATCGGACGGATTTTTGAAGAGTTGCGCGGTAGGCGCGTGCTCCACCAGCTCACCCAGCAAAAAGAACGCAACCGAATCGGAAATACGCGCGGCCTGCTGCATGTTGTGCGTCACGACCACCAGCGTGCAGGTTTCCTTGAGCTCGCAGGCAAGCTGCTCCACCACGAGCGTCGACACGGGGTCGAGCGCCGAGGTCGGCTCGTCCATCAGCAGAATGTCGGGCTGCACAGCAAGTGCGCGGGCGATGCACAGGCGCTGCTGCTGTCCACCCGAAAGACCCAGGCCCGGCTCCTTGAGCTTGTCCTTGACCTCATCCCATAGCGCAGCGCGACGAAGGGAGTCCTCGACCAGCTCATCGAGCACGGCACGGTCGCGCACACCCATACCGCGAGGACCGTAGGCGACATTTTCGTAGATGCTCATGGGAAATGGGTTGGGGCGTTGGAACACCATGCCCACGCGCTGGCGCAAACGGCAGATGTCGCAATCGCCCAGGATATCTTGACCATCGAGCGCAATCTTGCCCTCGATGCGGCAATCCTTGATGCCGTCGTTCATGCGGTTAAAGCAGCGCAGCAACGTGGACTTTCCGCAGCCCGAAGGCCCGATGAACGAGGTGATCTGCTTGTCGCGGATCTTGATATTCACGTCCTTGAGCGCATGGTGGTCGCCATAGAACAGGTCGAGGCCCTCGACGTCGATGCGCGTCGGCGAGGCGGCAAGATCCTCTGCCGTGGGGCGAGTCGCATCCCCAACCTCGCGCTCATGCGCGGCCTCGGCCTGCGCTTCCATGAGTTCTTCAAGCTCCGTGGGCTCCACAGCCGCAGCAGCCGTCATACCGCACACCTCCATATCGATATCAATTCAGCAGTATCGATAGTAGGAATCGCGGCTCATACGCACGTGAGCACATTGTCAAGTGTTTGTAAGGGCACGCTAGCTATGCGGCGGGCAGCTCGATGGTGAATATCGTGTGTTCGGGCGTCGATTCGCATGCAACGGTACCGCCGTGTGCCGCGATGATCTCCTTGGCAATAGCAAGGCCCAAACCGGCACCACCGCGATTGGTCGCACGCGCCGCATCCAGGCGATAGAACTTCTCAAAGATCACCTTGAGCTTAGCCGCAGGGATAGGATCGCCCTGATTGATAAAGCGCACGCGCACGCCGCCATCGTCTTGGCGCCTGGCCTCAATCGTGATAGTCGAGCCCTCATAGCTATAGGCGACGGCGTTTTTCATGATGTTGTTAAACACGCGGGCCATCTTATCGCCATCCACGAGCACCGTCAGGTCCTCGCGAATATCAACCTGGGCTTCCTTATGTTGCTCGTTGAGGATGGGATAGAACTCGTCAGCCACCTGAGCCAGCAGCAACCCCAGATCAACATAGCCGCGCGTGAGCACGATATCGTGGAAGTCAAAGCGCGTGATATCGAAGAACTCTTCGATGAGTGCATCGAGCCGGTGCGCCTTGTCGAGCGCCACGCCCGTAAAGTGCGCACGTTGCTCAACCGGCAGCTCAGGAGCCTCTTGCAGCAGCGAAAGATAGCCCACCACACTGGCAAGCGGGGTGCGTAGGTCATGTGCCAAGTACGTGACCAGATCGTCCTTGCGATGAGACTCGTCACGCAAGGCCTGCTGCACCTTGCGCTCGCGATCGCGCACACGGTTGAGTGCGCCCTCGACCTCCAGGAAGTCGCCGTCGATGTTGTCCCAGGTGTCGGGGTGATCGATCAGGCGATCTTGAATACGAGCGGCCAGCACACAATCGGCATGCTGCTCGCCCTGCTCATAGCCCTGGTAGTACAGGGCGCGGCCGCAAAAGAACAGCACGCACACGGCAAGCGCCAGCACAAAGCCAAGCATGTTGAATACAAAGCCGGCATCGAACAGCACCGGCCCTTCGATGCCGCCGAGTGCCATGGCGCCAATCGCCAACGTCATGGCCCACGCGGCACCGCCAATCACCACGCAGCGGCGTACGATTTCAAATCGATCGATCAGCAAAAAGCCGACAAGCAGCACCGCCAAGATTCCAGCGATGTTATCGATGCCAATCAGCAGCAGGCTCAGCAAAAAGAGTAGCACCGTTGCAAGCGCGCGGTTGTCGACGACCGACCTCACGTATTCAAAGAGTCGATCGGGCACCTCGAATGCCTGCCTATCGTCTTTTGTCATATCCACTTCCCCACCATCAAAGGCGTTATTCGATTATGTAGCCGACGCCCCAGACGTTTTTGATAAAGCGCGGCTTTTGAGCGTCGTCACCGATCTTTTCGCGCAGGTGGCGAATGTGCACCATCACCGTATTGTTGGAGCCGGGCATAAAATCCTCGTTCCACACCGCGCGGAACAGATCCTCCACGGCCACCACACTGCCGCGATGCTCGACCAGATACAGCAAGATGGAATACTCGATGGGCGTGAGGCGCACCGGCGCACCGTCCACCATTACGGAACGAGCATCGCGGTTGATCTCCAGGCCGTCGAGCTGGATGATCGGCGACTCGGCCACCTGCGCGCGGCTACCGTAGCTGGTGTAGCGGCGAAGCTGAGCATGCACGCGCGCGATGAGCTCAAGCGGACGGAACGGCTTAACCACGTAATCGTCCGCGCCAAGCGAAAGGCCCTCGATCTTGTCTTGCTGGGCATCGCGCGCCGTCAGCATGATCACGGGATAGGTATGGCTGGAACGGATCGTACGCAGCAACTCAAGCCCATCGATATCGGGCAGCATGACATCCAGCAGCGCAAGATCGAACTCCTGCTCCAAGATTGCCTTGGCAGCATCGGCCCCGCTATAGGCGACCTGTACGTCAAAGCCTTCTTTTGTAAGGTAGATACCAACCAAGTCGGCGATGGCCTTTTCGTCATCAACTACCAAAATGCGCTCGTTCATGCGTGCTCCTCTCGCGCTCCATTATGCCCGAGGGGGCGCATGCCACACACAACAAGCGTGGGTGATTAAGTCGGCCTTAAGCACCCTTGTGCCCGTTCGGGCGCGGATGTGGGCCACGCACGCACGCGATGGTCGCCGACACCGGCAAACGATATACTCTAGTTCCAGAAGAGACCATCCCGTCGAAAGCGAAATCTGTGAAGTCCCTCACCTCTTTTGCAAAGCGCTCAGCTCAGCTTGCCGCCGGCTTTGTCTGCGCTATCGCCCTTGCCGCTGGCGTGCCCACCGTCGCCGGCGCCCAAGTACTCACGACCGACAATGTTTGCGGCAAAACCGCCGATGCGCGCGGCATCACGGCCGAAAATCTGCCCGATATCGATGCGACCAATGCGCTCGTCATGGGCAAAGACGGCACCGTCTACTATGGGCGCGGCGCCGATGAGCAGGTTAAAATCGCCTCGATCACCAAGGTCATGACCGCAATCCTAACCGTCGAGAATTGCAAGATGGACGAGAAGGTCACGGTGAGCGACGCCGCAGCCACCGTGGGCAATTCAACAGCCGGCTTGCTCGAAGGTGACGAGCTTACCGTGGAGCAGGCACTGCGCGGCCTGATGATTCCCTCGGGCAACGACGCCGCCGTCGTGCTCGCCGAATATGTGGGCAAGAAGATCGACCCTAAGACCAAAGACGCCGAGGCCACATTTGTGAAGGTCATGAACGAGCGCGCTAAGAAGCTCGGCTGCACCGGTACGCTTTTTGAAAACCCGCATGGTCTGGACTTTGATGAGTGGGCTGGCGATATGCACTCAACCGCACACGACGTAGCGCTGATGATGCAGGAGGCCATGAAAAACGACACGATCCGCGAGGTCGTAGCGAGCGAGGATTCCTGGATCGAGGTCACGGGCGCCGACGGCACCGACCATTCGCATTCCATGGACACGCACAACGTTTTGCTCGGTCAGGACGGAAACATTGGCGGCAAGACCGGCACCACCGACGACGCGGGCTACTGCTTTACGAGCGCCTACAACCGCGACGGCGACGAGATCTACACTGTTATTTTGAACTCCACCACCACCGACCAGCGCTTTACCGATACCGCCAGCCTTGCCAACTGGTACTACGGCCACAAGGTGACGGTCACAATCGCCAACACGCAGGAAAAGACCGCCAACGGCAACCCGCTTATGGCGCGCATTGGCCAAACCGACTGGACGGATAAGACGATCGACGCCACACTCGCCGATCCTACGGCGCAAGCGACCGTGTTTTCCCTTGCCGGCGAGGTGACCGAAAAGGTTAGCTACGACGATCTTTCGGGCACGGTGCATGTGGGCGACAAGGTGGGCAGCGTCACGCTCAAGCAGGACGGCACCAAGATCGCCGTCATGGACCTGGTTGCCGACGAGGAAGGCGCAGGGCCGAATCCCATTGAGTGGCTACTCGTGAAGCTCGATCGCTTGGGCCGCCGCATCGACAACCGCCCGCTCACGGCAGAAAGCGAGACCGTCGCCAAGGCGCCCGAGGTGTAGTGCGCAAGAATAATAAGTCCGCTGAAAGGAGGCGTCCGAAAGGATGCCTCCTTTTTTGAGGTTCGAATCCCCAGCCGCCATTCTTGATAATAAAAAGGGCCCCAAATGGGACCCTTCTTCAAATTCGTACTGGCGGAGAGCTGGGGATGTCCGGGCATGCTGCGCATGCCCTCCGGCTTCAAAGCCTGGCGGCTTTTCGCCCACGGGCTACAAACGCTTTCGCGTTTGCTTAACGCCCGTGCCCTCTCGGGTTCGAATCCCCAGCCTCCTTTCTCCGCACAAAAAAGGGCCCCAAATGGGACCCTTCTTTCAAGTCATACTGGCGGAGAGCTGGGGATTCGAACCCCAGATGCCCTTTTGGGGCATACTCGCTTAGCAGGCGAGCACCTTCGGCCTCTCGGTCAGCTCTCCGTAACAGCCGTTCTATAGTAACCAAACAGCCAAGGATGAGCAAGAGGAAATTTTCTAATTGCCTAGCAGCCTTTCCTTCTTGAAAGCATCGCCTACCCCAGCGAGCGGTTGAGGGAGCCGAGCTCGTCGTTGCCCATGGTGCGCCACATTTGGAAGATACAACCGCGCGCCAGGAAAAAGAAACCGTTGTCGACCAGTTGCACAGCGGCATCTGCCAGCTGATTCGTCACGGCGGACACTGGCGGCAGCTCTAGTCCAGCCTTGTGGATGGTCTCGACCGCTTCCTCGAACGTCGGAGGCTCGCTGACGCCCATCTCGTTCATAAGGCCCTGCATTTCTTCCAGCGCGCTGCTGCCCGACTCCTCGCCGCGCGGCACCAGACGGTAACAAGCCAGCGCCAGGTCGAGCTGATCGCAATTCCAATAGGCAAACGCCAAGCGATAGAACAGGTAGCCGATTGCAGAACGATCGCTGGCAATACGTAGGCCGTGGCGCGCCACCTCGATAATCTCGTCAAAGCGCTCCAGACGCGCAAGCACGTTGATGAGCGCAAAGTGCGACTGCATGGACGAGCGCGCCAGATCGTAAAGATGGCGCACCTCGGGCAGTGCTCGTTCAAAGTCCTCTTGCTCGGCGTAAAAGCTGCAGATCTCGTGCTGGGCAAAGTACAGCGCATCGGGCGCACGAAGGATTCGCACAGAGCGGTCTTCTTCCAACACCGGTAGCACCATGCGCACCAGCTGGTTATCGCAAAACTGCGTTTGAACCGGACCTGTCGCCAAAAGCTCGGCGACGGCGCACTTAGCCTCCAACTCCTCAACAAGACGGGAAAAGCCTTCAAAAGCACCTGTACGGTCGACTTTTGCCTGCTCGCGCAATTCAACAACACGGGCCACGTATGGGTCGTCGTCCTCTTCCATGACCTCCAACTCGTCAGCCGTATCGGCAAGCAGCAGATCGCGCAGCGCCGGCGGCAGCGTGCGATGGTCATCACGCGGACGAGCATGAACCTCCGCAGGCTCAATCGTCTCCGGAGCGGTTGACTCATACGCCTCAAGTACACGCTTGCACGGCATATCGTCCATGTCCATGCTCTCAAGATCCTTGGCGACAGGCACGCAATCGGCCAGATAGGCCGCGCGCCCAAAGAAATACGTTGCGACAACGCGCTCGCCCTGCTCACTGTCGGGAGCAGCAATCTGCACATAGCAGCGCGTGATGCAGGTGCCCGCGGCAAAACACGCTGCTGCAAGCGTGAGCGCCACGCGCGCATCGTGCTCCGCGGCCCAGATCGCACGCGCGTCCTCGTCCAACTCGCGCCAGGCGTCATCTTGAGCGTCGTATTCACGTTGCGGCATGGCATCAACGACAGACTGCCCAAACCGAACGAGCATGATCCCCTCGGCAACGTTTGCCCGATAGGTATAGTCGAGCCTTGTGACCACGTTAAGCGCCTCGACAATACGCGCGAAGCGGGTACGCACATCCCACTCACCGCCCGGCTGACAAGCCACCGTACCCGGTTTGCCCCACGGGTTATCGCTCGAGGCCGTATCGAGCAGTCGAGGAACATCGTTGGTCGTCTTAGCGATATGCCACGCATCAAAGAGCGCGCAGCCCTCAAGGCTCGGCGACGAGGCCGCGGGGACCAATCCAGCCCCGATGCGCTCAAGGATGCCGGAGAGGCGGTTGAGACGGCACTCGATGGCGAGCAGCGTGTCAATCTCGTCCTGGTCCAGCAGACTACGATCAAAATTGAGATAGAAAAGCTTTGAGCGATCAATGCGAGCCAGGCTCATCTCGGACTTGGCGGCGATGGTGCGCAGGCGGGGCAAGTCAATTTCACTCATAAGGGCGGCGGCATAACGCTCGATACCGCTCGGATTCTCGGCATGGTCAACGCGGTAAAGCAGCGTCTCGATAGCATCGGGGAGCGGTGCCGTGTTAAAGCCCAAAAACACTTCGACCGGCTCGGGCAACTTTACGAGCTTGATCTTGTCGACAACGTTTTGCATACCCTCGTCGAGTCCGTCGGCGTCCGCCGTGCTCGCAATGGTATTTTCGGAGTCAGCGAATATCACGTAGCGCAGGAACATCGATGCCATGAACTCGCCGTAAGGAAGGGAGCGGGCCGAATTCCATGTCTCGTGATCGGACTGTTCGCGCATGGGACCTTCGGGAGAGCCGACGGCTCGCGCGCACGCGCGCATTGTGCCGTTGGCTCCCCGAACCACAATCTCACCAATACCGGAGTCCGACTCGTCAAGGACCAGTTCCATGTCGGGATCGTTGGGCAGCGGAGCCTCGCTGACGGGGCGGTCCACCTTGTACACCTCACCCGAAACGCTTACGTAGCCCAAAAGCGACACATGGCTTTTGCCAACGAATTCGACGACATAACAAGATTCATGCTGATCCTCGCCAAAGAGTTTCCAGACCACGCCATATGAGCGTCCCGCAGGCTGCTCGGGCATCGCCGGAAAGCGCTTCTTGGGATCGAGAAACCTGAGCTTGTATGTCGGACGCTCTGCCACGAAGTATCACCCTGATCGGTCGTTGAGAGAAGGAGTGGCCGCGGATGAGCCGCGACGCCTACTCGGAATCTTACACGAGTCGACAGGAAATCGTCCCTTTGGACGAAAGCGCTCAAGCTGGCGCAAAAGAAAAGCCCCCGTTGCCGGAGGCTTTAAGCTCAAATGGTGCGGCGTATAGGATTCCGCGCATCCGCTGCGCGGATCCGCACCGGCTTCGCCCGCC
>CABUVF010000064.1 GCA_902494945.1 uncultured Collinsella sp. | reverse complement strand
TATGTGCGCCAGACGGCGATTACCTGCGAATACGAGGTGCCGAGCGTTGAGGAGTTCGCCGGGCGCATCGAGCGTACGCTCAAGCGCTATCCGTATCTGGTGATGGAGCTGGACGGGCGTCCGGTAGGCTATGCCTATGCGAGTCCGCTCAACAGCCGCGAGGCATACGACTGGTCGGTCGAGACGTCGATCTACCTGACGCGCGACGTGCGCCACGGCGGGCTGGGCCGCAAGCTGCACGATGCGCTCAAGCAGTGCCTGATCGCGATGGGCATCACCAACATGTGCGCCCTCATCGCCGTGCCGCACGACAAGGACGACGAATACCTGACGCACAACAGTCAGGATTTCCATGCCCATATGGGGTATCGCCTGGTGGGCGCCTTCGACCGCTGCGCCCAAAAGTTCGGTCGCTGGTACGACATGTGCTGGATGGAGCTGGTCCTGGCCGAGCGCACGCCCAACCAACCCAAGCCAACCTGGTTCCCCGACCTTCCTAAACCTACCATTTAGGGACAGGTTTATTTTGGCAGGTTTTTGGCTGTCTTGTGGTATCAAATCGCCGCAAGAAGCGTGGCGTTTGTACGCTATTTTGACCTGGATTGTCCCCTCGGGACGCCTTGCGGGCTAAGTGAGTAGACTTTTTGGCGCAGGCCGAGCACAAAGCGTATCTGCCTTAGTAAAACCGCAGGTCACGGAGGTGGCTGTTTTGAATGTGCTCGGCAGGTCGCGAAAAGTCTACTCACTTAGATTTACGGTGCTGGATATTTTGGGCAGGAACAGTTGAGCTTGGGCGGCGAGTGTTGCCAGGCGATGTTGGCATTTGCGCCATGCCGGCTTGAGATTTAATAAAAACCGCAGGTAAAACGTTTATTAGGTACATTTTGCCTCGTTTGGTGCGCTAGCCGATGGGCTCGGTGTATTTGGCGCGGTCGGTGCGTTGGATGCGCTTGGAGACATGGAGCGGACGGCCGTCGGTGTCGTAGACGTAGTCGGTGATCAGGATCAGCGCCTGCCCGCGCTCGACGTTGAGCAAAAATGCCTCGTTTTGCGACGCATAGCACACCTCAAAGGTCTTATGCCCCTGCGCCGGCGCGCGATGGAACTCCTGGCGCAGCGTGGCGTAGAGCGAACCGTTGATATCGCGATCGATGAGCGACCCAAAGCTTGGCGGCAAATAGGTGGTCTCCAGGCACAGTGGCGCATCGTCCAGGTAACGCAGGCGGACAAGTTTGACAAGCTTGCTGCCCACGCTAGCGTCAAAGAACTTGGCCACGCTGCCCATTGCTTTGGCAAAGCCCGAGTCCACCGTGCGCGTGGTGGGCTTCATACCCTGGCCTTCGACCTGCTTGGTATAGCTCGAAAACACCAGGTTGTTCTCGTGGAGCGCCGGCGTGTCGGCCACAAAGGCACCGCGCCCGCGCTCGGTGCGGACCAGGCCCTCATCGACGAGCACCTTAAGGGCGTGGCGTACGGTGCTGCGCGACAGCCCCGATTCGTCCATGAGCTCCATCTCGGGCGGCAGCTTGTCTCCACGGGCGTAGGTGCCGGCGGCGATGCGGTCGCGCAGTGTGCCCGCCAGACGCTCGTATTGGGTCAGTTTCTTTTCAGACGAAGCGCTCATACGACTAACCTGTATCTAACTTGTATGCTTGCCTAATCAAGCATGTATCTAATACAACAATAAAACTGCTGGTAACGACTTATCGAAAACTGCATCAGCAAAATTTCTAAGACAAATATAGCATACAACTAGTCGACATCGCTAAAACATGTATGTAACTTGTATGCCGTCAAGAGCATTAAATGAGAAGAAAGGCTGATGCGCGATGACTACTCAGGAACAGGTTAAGGACGTCGTCTCCCAGGTTTTGGCTGACAAGGCAGACAAGGGCGGCATCAAGCGCGTCGTGTGGATCGGCGCCGGCGGATCCAACGGCGGCAACTATCCTGCCCAGTACTTTATGGAGCACGAGGCCACGCAGGTCGTGAGCTCCAGCTACACCAGCAACGAGTTCGTGCACGCCACGCCTGCCTACGTCAACGAGAACACCCTGGTCGTCGTCGTGTCCATGCGCGGCACCAAGGAGACCATCGTCGCCGCCCAGGTCGCCAAGAACCACGGCGCCAGCACCATCGCCATCTATGTTGACGAGTCCGCCCTCACCGAGGTCTGCGACTACAAGATTCAGTACGACAGCCTGGCCGTCGACGAGTCCTGCATGGGCCGCACCAACTCCGCCGTCGTGACCATGATCGCCATGGAGCTCACGCAGCAGACCGAGGGCTATGCCGAGTACGAGACCGCTATGGCCGCCTTCGACCTGGTCGATCCCATCTATCGCAAGGCCGTCGAGTACACCCGTCCGCTCGCAGCCAAGTGGGCCGAGCAGAACGCCGACAAGCCCTGCATCAACGTTATGGCTCAGGGCCCGCTCTTTGGTGCCGCCTACGTCTTTAGCATCTGCAACGTGCAGGAGATGCTGCAGATCGACTCCTGCACCATCAACACCTGCGACTTCTTCCACGGCCCCTTCGAGATCCTGGACAAGCGCACCTCGCTGTTCCAGCTCATCAGCGTCGGCCGCAGCCGCTGCAACGACGAGCGCGGCATCCGCTTTGTCAACCAGTACGGTGGCGAGCGCGTCTATCAGCTCGACGCCAAGGAGCTCGGCCTCAACGACATCAAAGACAGCGTGAGCGAGTACTTCAACCACCTGATCTTTGCCCCGATCCTCAACAACGTCTACATGCGTGCGCTCTCCGCCGTCACCAACAAGGACTACATGACGCGCCGTTACATGTGGAAGCTGGATTACTAAGGGATAGAGCGGCCTAACAGCCCGATACCCCTCATGAGTTGCGGTGGAATAGTTCCTGTTTGGGAGTGTGAAGCCTCTGTTTGAGAACTATTTCACCGCAACTGCTAGAGCGGCACTTGGGGACGTTCCCTTTCTGCCGGCAGTTAGGGACGTTCCTTTTGTGCCGGCAGTTGGGGACACTCCTTGTGTCGAGAGATTTCCCGTTCGCCGATTTGTGCCTTGAAAAATGTATATAACGACTATAACGTAGCATGAAACATATTGGAAATAATACTGAGGAGGCTGCGTTGAAGAGGAGCAATCTGGGCTATGTGCTGGTGCTGATCGCCGCGCTTATGTGGGGCAGCATCGGAATCTTTGTAAACGGCATCTCGGCCATGGGCGTTTCGTCCCAGAGCATGGCTGCCTTTCGCTTGTTGGTCGGAGCGCTTATCTTGGCGCCGGTCCTGATGTTTATGGGCTGCCGTCCGGGTGAGGGGTCTACCGTGGTTCAGGGTCCGCTGACCCTGTTCAAGGCAAGCCCTAAAGAGCTTGTTTCCTGCGCGCTTGTCGGTATCGTCGGTTTGGCTGCCGCCAACACCTGCTATTACGAGTGCATGCGCGAGGTGGGCATGTCCACGGCATCGGTGCTGCTCTACACGTCGCCGGTGTTTGGCGTCGCGCTCGGCCGCGTCCTTTATCGCGAGGACGTGACCCTCAACAAACTCATCGCCATTGTCTTTAACAGCGTTGGCTGCGTGCTTGCGGTGACCAATGGCGACCTTTCCGGTTTTCATTTTTCGGTTTGGGGCGTCACGTCGGGCGTGATTGCAGGCCTTTGTGGTGCGTCGCTCGCGGTGTTTAGCCGGATAGCAACCAAGACGGTCCACCCGCTGGCTGTCACGTTTTGGGGCTTTGTTTTTGGCGGTGCGGTTATGGCAGCTATCGCGGCTCCGTGGCCGGATGTCGCCGCGGCAATGTCGCCACAGCTGCTGCTGCTGTTCCTTGGCTTTGGACTCATCCCCACAGCCGTGGCTTACATCTTATATATGCAGGGTCTGTCCATGGGGCTCGAGACGTCGAAAGTTCCCGTCGTAATGTCATTCGAGACAGTCGTCACCGTACTGCTGGGCATTGGTGTCTACGCCGAGCCCGCCGGCGCGATCAAAGTTCTGGGCATCGTTTTGGTGCTCGCGTCCATCGTGATTATGAACACCGACTTTTCCAAGCTGCGCAACAGTGTGTTTGTCGGCCATGTCGTTGAGAGCATGACCTTTAAGCCCAACGCGTGGTGGACGGAGAAATCGCAGGACATGGATCTCTTCCGCGAGCGCACGGGCATTGCGCTGGAGCCCACCGTGCAGGAAAGCCCCTGGTACTTCGTGCGATAGGGGATTGGCGGTGTGTTTGAGCAGGTAGCGCCCGGCGTTTGATCGGGCGGCGCCTAGCCAGCGCCGACCTACCCAAGACCATCGTTTCGATTGCGTTAAACCCGCCAACGGTCGTTTTTCACCCGCGAACGGTTTATATACTAATTATCAATATAAGCAACGTATAAGACGTTATAATGACCATAACGAAAAGGAGGAGGCAAGATGAATCAGATCATTCTCGCATCTCATGGCGGCCTGGCCGCAGGCGCCAAAGACACGCTCGAGATGGTTCTCGGCGACGTGTCGAACGTCCACGTCGTGTCGCTTGCTCGTGACGACAAGGAGCCCATCACCAATAAGGTTGAGGCTATGATCGCCACGTTCAACGCGGACGACACCGTCTATGTGCTGACCGATATGCTCGGCAGCTCGGTCAACAACAACATGGTCGAGCTTTCCAAGAACGGCACGAAGTTCACGGTTGTTAGCGGTTTCAACATCCCGCTGGCGCTCACGCTCGCTATGAGCCCCGTCCCCGTCAAGGGTGCCGAGCTCGCGGCCCTCATCAACGAGGCCCGCACCGGTCTGACCAACCCCAACGCACCGGTCGAGGTCGCCGCGGCTCCCGCCAAGAAGGCCAAGGCGTCCCGTCACAGCTCCGGTCCCGCCAAGATCGTCCTCGCACGTCTTGACTACCGTCTGCTGCACGGCCAGGTCGTCTTTACCTGGACCACCAAGGTTCAGGCCGAGCGCATCATCGTCGTCGACAACGCTGCCGCCAACGATGACATCAAGAAGGGCGCTCTTAAGCTGGCCAAGCCCCAGGGCGTGCGCCTGAACGTCTTCACCGTTGAGCGTGCCCTTGCCAAGATGGACAAGCTCAACACCCTCGGCGAGCGCGTCATGTTCGTCTTTGGCAACACGGCCGAGATGCTGCAGTTCTGCCAGGGCTACAAGCTCGACGCCATCAACCTGGGCGCCACCGCCAACCACGACGGTGCCGATCAGGTCGGCGGCAAGGACAGCTCCGTCTTCCTCGACGCCACCCAGAAGGCCGACGTCAACCAGCTGCTCGACATGGGCATCAAGCTCTACGTCCAGCAGACCCCTACGTATCAGAGCGTCGACATCGACGCCAAGCTGTAATCAACCAGGCTTTTGCCTGACTGAAAGGAGAAGGGTATGAATACGTTCATCAGTGCGGTGCTCGTCGGCCTCGTCGGCGTGTTCTGCATGTGGGACTCCCGCCTGCTCGGTCGTCTTAACTTCGAGCAGCCTCTCGTTGGCGCTACGCTCGTCGGTCTGCTGCTGGGCGATGTGCCCACCGGCCTTGCCGTCGGTGCCGCCGTCGAGCTCGTGTCCATGGGCCTGGTGCAGGTCGGCGCCGCCGTTCCGCCCGATATGGTCCTGGGCGGCATCGTGGCCGCTGCCTTCGCGTGCCTGACCGATGCTTCCGCCGAGACCGCCATGACGATCGCCATCCCGGTCGCCGTCCTGGGTCAGCTCCTCGGCATCGTGTTCCGTTCCATCATCGCCGCCCTCACCCATGTGGCAGATAGCGCGATCGATAACGGAAAGTTCAAGACCGCCTACCGTATGCACATCTGCGCCGGCTCCGGTCTGTACGCCGTCATGTACTTCCTGCCGATCTTCCTCGCCGTCTTTGTTGGCACCGACCTGGTTCAGGCCATCGTCAACATGGTTCCCGAGTGGCTGTCCGTTGGTCTGAACGTCTCGACCAAGATCATGACCGCCTACGGTCTGGCCCTGCTGCTCACCATGATGATCAAGAAGGGTATGACTCCGTTCCTGTTCATCGGTTTCCTGCTCGCCGCTTACCTCAACCTGTCCGTCATCGCGGTCGCTCTGATCGGTGTGTGCCTGGCTATCGTCTTCATGGGCTTCAAGTTCAATGGCTCCCATGCAGCCGCCGGTGTCGATTCCGACTACGATCCGCTCGAAGACGACGAAGACTAAGGAGGAACACACTATGGCAACCGCAACCAAGGACGTGTCCCTGAACAAGAAGGTCAGCCAGTTCTTCTGGCGCTCCTGGGCCATCCAGGCCTCTTGGAACTACGAGCGTCAGATGAACATGGGCTTCCTCTACGGCATGGTCCCCACGCTCGATCGCCTCTATCCGGACGAGTCCGACCCCAAGCAGCTCGCTGCTAAGAAAGAGGCTTACCACCGTCACATGGCGTTCTACAACTGCACCCCGCAGACGAGCGCTTTCATCCTGGGCCTCGCCGCCTCCATGGAGGAGGAGTACGCCAAGGATCCCGAGAACTTCGATCCCGATTCGATTAACGCGGTCAAGACCTCCCTCATGGGCCCGCTTTCCGGCATCGGTGACTCCTTCTTCCAGGGCACCATCCGCGTTATCGCCTTTGGCCTGGGCGTTCAGCTGGCTCAGCAGGGCTCCATCATGGGTCCGATCCTGGCCATGCTCATCTCCATCGTGCCCTCCGTGCTGATCACGTGGTTCGCTGCCAAGATCGGCTACCAGGGCGGCCACGAGTACCTGAGCAAGCTCCAGGGTGGCGACCTCATGGAGAAGCTCATGTATGTCTGCGGCATCGTGGGTCTTATGTCCGTGGGCGGCATGATCGCTACGCTGATCGGCGCCACCACCCCGCTGCAGTTCGCTGAGGGTACCGTCGTGATCCAGGACATCCTGGACGGCATGATGCCCCAGATGATCTCCCTTGGCCTCACCGGCCTTATGTACTGGCTCATCAAGAAGAACGTCAACACCGGTTGGCTTCTCGTGATCGCCATCGTGGGCGGCATCGCCCTCTCCGCGGCCGGCATCCTGGCCTAGTCGCGACCAAGCGCCTAACCGCTTTCCCCCGGGGGCCTGCCTGGCATCCCATACCCCAGGCAGGCTTCCATCCCTAAATGTGACAAAGGGACAGTTCCTTTGCCACATCCTCAACGGGCCGGCGACTCGGTCCAAACCACGGTAACCCTGCGAGCGCCCGGCAATGTGGCGCCGCAAAAAATCGAAAGGAATGTGTCAGATGTACGAGATCGACCTTAACCTCCCTAAGCAGATCGTCGCTGACGTCCTGTCCAACCACGAGATCCACAGCGTCGCCTTCGTCGGCTGCGGTGCCTCCATGTCCGACCTTTACCCCGCCAAGTACTTCCTGGCCAACAACACGGACAAGCTGAACGTTCAGATCTTCACCGCTAACGAGTTCAACTACGACACGCCTTCCTGGGTCAACGAGCACACCTTCGTGATCACCTGCTCCCTCGGTGGCTCCACGCCCGAGACCGTCGAGGCCAACAAGACCGCCAAGAAGCACAACTGCCCGGTCGTCTCCCTCACCAACAAGGCTGGCTCCGCTCTGACCGTCGACGCCGACCACGTCATCGTCCACGGCTTCCACGCCAACTACGCTGCCAAGTGCGAGAAGCCCGGCTATGCCATCGCTCTTGCTCTCGAGATCCTTCAGCAGACCGAGGGCTATGACCACTACGAGGACATGATCACCGGCCTCACCAACGTCTTCGAGCTCTGCGAGAACGCCGCTCAGCACTGCAAGAAGCTCGCCAAGAAGTTCGCCGAGGACTTCAAGGACGACAAGATGATCTACTTCATGGCCTCCGGTGCCTCCGAGAAGATGGCTTATTCTCACGCCGCCTTCCTGTTCACCGAGATGCAGTGGATCGACGCCGCCGCCTACAACACCGGCGAGTACTTCCACGGCCCGTTCGAGGTTTCCACCGAGGGTAAGCCCTACGTCTTCTTCATGTCCGATGGTGCTACCCGTCCGATGGACGCTCGCGCCCTCACCTTCCTTGAGCGCATGGGCGCCAAGGTCGCTCTGATCGACTCCAAGGACTACGGCCTGGCTGACGCCGTGCCCGCGAGCGTCATCACCTACTTCAACCCGCTGCTGCACCTCGCCGTTATGCGCGAGTACGGCAACCAGATCGCCGAGGCCCGTCAGCACCCGCTGACCATGCGTCGCTACATGTGGAAGCTTTCCTACTAATCACAAGTAAGTAGACCTTACGGGTTGATTGAGAGGGGATGGGGTTTGCGCCCCGTCCCCTTTTTGCTTTGGGGGCGTGTCCGTTGCGTCATAAAACCCCAGATAAAACCTACCAAAATAAACCTGTCCCTTTTTGGCAGGTGGGAGGAGATGCGTATGATCAAGGCAGTGCTGTTTGATATGGACGGCGTGCTGGTCGATACCGAGTGGTTCTACAACCGTCGTCGCGTGGCGTTTATGGAGGAGAAGGGGTTCCACTTTGACGAGATTCCCGATCTTTCGGGGTCTAACGAGCCCGCCATCTGGAAGTCGCTGGTGCCCGACGATGTTGAGCTGCGCGAGCGCTTGCGCGTTGAGTACAAGCAGGTCTACAGCCCGGTTCACCCTGTTCCGTATGCCGAGCTGCTCAACGAGCAGACGGAGCCGGTGATGCGCGAGCTGCACGAGCGCGGCGTCAAGTGTGCCATCGCGAGCTCGTCCTATCGCGAGCTCATTGACGAGCTGGTGGAGATTGCCGGTATCACCGACGTGCTGGACTACACCATCAGCGGTCACGAGTGCAGTGCATTTAAGCCCGACCCCGAGATCTACCTGCGTGCCATGGAGGCGCTGGGTGTGGAGCCTACCGAGTGCCTGGTTATCGAGGACTCGCCTTTGGGCATCGAGGCCGGCAAGCGCTCCGGCGCGCGCGTCCTGGCGCTGCGTCCGCACGAGGGCGTTAACCTGGACCAAACGGGAGCCGACGCCGTCATCGACAACCTCGCCGACATTCTGACCGCTTTGTAGCGTCAATTCGCCGCAAGAAGTGCGGATTCACACGTCTCTTGCGGTGGATTGGCTCATTTTGGCTTCGATTTGATCCGTTTGGCTTCGACTCGGACTAAGTGAGTAGACTTTTTGGCGCAGGCCGAGCACAAAGCGTATCTGCCTTAGTAAAACCGCAGGTCACGGAAGTGGCAGCTTTGGGTGTGCTCGGCAGGTCGCGAAAAGCCTACTCACTTAGAATTTGGCTCTTTGGTTGGGGGGCTGCTGGCTCGTTTTGGTTGTCGAGAGAGGGTGAATTGAAGCGCCCTCTCGCGCTCCATGCTACAATCGCCGGCATGCCCCACAATTACATCTGCCTTCGAAAGGAGCCTACGTGGCGAACGCCATCGATCAGCTCACGGACCGCGTGCTCGTGCTCGGTCGTCTCACCATCGTCCGCCGCGCCATTACTGCCGTGGCGGTCACCATCTCCGCCGTTCTCCAGACATTTCTGATTCAGGCGTTCATTCGCCCCGCCGACCTGCTTCCGAGCGGCCTCACCGGCGTCGCGGTCCTGCTCGATCGCGTCACCTCGCTCGGCGGCGTTCATATCGACATCTCGCTCGGCATGCTCGCGCTCAACATCCCCGTGGCGCTCCTTTGCTGGAGCGGCATCAGCAAGCGCTTCGTCATCTTCTCGATGATGCAGGTCATGCTCTCGTCGCTGTTCCTCAACATCTTTCACTTCGCCCCGTTTTTGGGCGACAAGATCATGCTCATCATCTTTGGCGGCGTGGTCTCGGGCCTGGGCGCCGCCATCGCGCTTAAGTCCGGCGCATCCACCGGCGGCACCGACTTTATCGCGCTGTGGGTTTCCAACCATACAGGCAAGACCATCTGGGGCGTCATCTTTGGCTTTAACTGCGCTATCCTGGCGATCTTTGGCTTTATGTTTGGCTGGGACAATGCGGCGTATTCCATCGTGTTCCAGTTTATTTCGACCAAGACCATCGACAGTTTCTACCGACGCTACGACCGTGTGACGCTGCAGATCACGACACGCAAGGCAGATGAGGTCATGACAGCCTATGTTGACCATTTTCAGCATGGCATTAGCTGCGCCGAGATCATTGGCGGATACAGCCGCGAAAAGATGTATCTGCTGCACGCCGTTGTCTCGACCTACGAGAGCCAAGACATTATCAAGCTGGTGTGCGACATTGATCCCGGCGCCGTGATCAATGTGTTCCACACGCTCAACTTTGTGGGCGGCTGGTGGGGCGGTCATGTTGACGAGCCCATGCCCACGGCCGTACCCGATCCCGACAAGCCCGCGCGCATGGCCAGCAGGCAGGCGCGCCTCAGCGAGCAGGACAGCCTGCAGCAGGATGACGGCAAGTAGGGTTTTGGCTTTTTGCCGGTCAAGCGCAGCCCATTCGAATGAGCCCCCCGAAAGCCCCGTTGCTTTCGAGGGGCTCTCGTTTGACCAGATAAAACCTACCAAAATGAAGCTGTCGCTTTTTGGTAGGTGGGGTGTATCGTTTTATCAATATGAGGTAACATGAAACTAGACGTTATATACGTATTAGTTATTTCGATATTTCGATAAGAGTGATTAGATATGCCTGCACCCAAAAATGCACCGCTTTACCAGCAGATTTATGACGAAATCAAAGATGCGATCGAGAAAGGTGTTTATGCACCCAAGGAGCGTATTCCGTCCGAGCTCGAGCTTGCCGAGCAGTACGACGTGAGCCGCATTACGGTGCGTCGCGCCGTCGAGGAGTTGTGCTCCGATGGCTACCTGGTTAAGCAACAGGGCCGCGGCACCTTTGTTTCCACACCGCACATCAATCGTCAGTTCCATGCCTCGACGCTGCAGACGTTTACCGCGCTGTGTGCCGGCAACGGCATGAAGGCCGGTGCGCACGTGGTCGATCGCCAGATCGTTCCGGCGCGCCAAAACGAGATGGAGTTCTTTGGTCTGCAGAAGGATGCGCTGCTACTGCATATCAAGCGCGTGCGTACGGCCGACGGCGAGCCCATCTTTGAGGAGAACATCTTTGTGCCGTTTGACGCCTACCGTGAGCTGTTGACGGCCGATCTTGAGGACAAGTCGATTTTTGC
>CABUVF010000063.1 GCA_902494945.1 uncultured Collinsella sp. | reverse complement strand
GAAGTCACGCGCCACGACGTCATTGCCTTCCTGACCAACATGAAGGAATACATCGATGCCGATGTTCCCGAGGGCGACCCCAAGCCCAGCCGCTGGGTTCACTATGGCATGACCAGCTCCGATCTGGGCGACACTGCTCTGTGCTACCAGCTCACCCAGGCTTGTGACCTGATTATCGAGGACGTCAAAAAACTCGGCGAGATTTGCAAGCGTCGCGCCTTTGAGGAGCGCAACACACTCTGCGCCGGCCGCACCCATGGCATCCATGCCGAGCCGATGACCTTCGGCATGAAGTTTGGCTCTTGGGCCTGGGAGCTCAAGCGCGACCTGGATCGTCTTGAGGACGCCCGTAAGAACGTTGCCTTTGGCGCTATCTCGGGTGCCGTCGGTACCTATAGCTCCATTGAACCGTTTGTCGAGGAATATGTCTGCGAGCACCTGGGTCTGGTTCACGATCCGCTGTCCACGCAGGTCATCTCCCGCGACCATCACGCCTACCTCGCCGGCGTCCTCGCTACCACGGCGGCCACCTGCGAGCGCATCGCTACCGAGGTCCGCAATCTGCAGAAGACCGACACGCTCGAGGCCGAGGAGCCGTTCCGCAAGGGTCAAAAGGGCAGCTCCGCCATGCCGCACAAGCGCAACCCGATCACCATGGAGAAGGTCTGTGGCCTGTCGCGCATCGTGAAGTCCAACGCCCAGGTTGCCTTCGACAATGTCGCTCTATGGCATGAGCGCGACATTTCGCACTCCTCTGCCGAGCGCGTAGCCCAGGCCGATAGCTTCATCGCGCTCGACCACATGTTCCAGTGTCTCATTCGCGTTATCGACGGCCTGCAGCTCTATCCTGCCCGCATGATGGCCAATCTCAACAAGACCCGCGGCCTCATCTTCTCCTCCAAGGTGCTCCTCGCCCTCGTCGACACGGGCATCACCCGCGAGGATGCCTATGCGATCGTGCAGGAAAACGCCATGGCTACCTGGCACGAGGTGCAGGATTGCGTCTCCGGTCCCACCTTTAAGGAGCGTCTCGAGGCTGATCCGCGCTGCACCGTCAGCCAGGAGAAGCTCGACGAGATCTTTGATCCGTGGGACTTCCTCACCCGCATCGACACGGTCTTCGACCGTCTGGAGCAGCTCGAGTTCTAACTGATCGATTGGGGACGAAGTCAAACCGATCAGTTTACTTTCGGCCTCCGTTGAAGCTCGGCCTTTCAGCCCAAGCCCCGTTGGTAACGCGTTTATCAACGGGGCTTTTGCGTGGGAGCGTCGGGAAAGTCACACTTCAGCGGATGATGGTACATTGCAGAAATGTCGCTTGCCGTTAATTTGCCCCTTCTGGCAAACATTAGCTTGCAAGTGCTCGTTGGGTGGTGTTCCTATAGTTTTGTCAACTGGGAAATGCTCTCCGTGCGACCGGATCGCGGCATGCTGACGCCAAGCCATTAGGCCGGTGGGCTTCAGTCTGCTCGGTGCGTTTCGGCTAGGCTGCGTAAGGCACCCTGTCTCGCATGACCGCGTAGATGACCTTCAGTCTCTTTCGCGCCAGCGCCTTGAGCGCCTTGCCGTGCGACATGCCCCGCTCTCGGCACCTGGTGTAGTAGTCGCCCCATCTCCCCTCTGTCCGGGTAAGGCAGTTGCATGAGAATATGAGCAGGTTCTTCAGCCTCTTGTTGCCTTGGCGCGATGCCGTCACCGAGGAGATCGAGGTTCCCGACTGGCGGTTGCGCGGCGCCAAGCCGCAGTACGACGCGAGCCTGTCGTGACTGGGGAAGTCTTCGATGTCGATGGAGATCGCAAGCTCGGAAGCGGTTTTGGGCCCGATGCCCGGCACCGTCAGGAGGCATCGGTAGGTATCGTCGCCCTCGAGCAGGGCGGAGATCTCCGCCGTGATCGCCTCGATCTCCGCCGAGTTCTCGGATATCCTGCGCGCGAGCAGTTTCACCGC
Organism: uncultured Collinsella sp.; assembly: GCA_902494945.1. Lineage (GTDB taxonomy): Bacteria > Actinomycetota > Coriobacteriia > Coriobacteriales > Coriobacteriaceae > Collinsella. The sequence continues at coordinate 9,359 of CABUVF010000063.1, read as the reverse complement.
CCGGTCCTCGGCGGCGACGACCGACGCATCCGGCCTTGTCGAGGAGGTTGTCGAGCGGACGAGGGCCTCGATCTTGCCGCGCGCCGCCCCACGCGTGAGCGCCGCCGCCCTGCGGGGCCCGGCGTCGGCTACCGACCAGGCCCCGCCGAGGGATGCCATGAGCCTCAGCTGGGACCCGTCGGACAGGTCGACCAGTGCCTCGAAGGCGGGGCACGATTCCAGCAGGATGCTGCGCAGCCGGTTCTTATTCCTAGTGTTCTCGCAGGTCAGGAAGTTCCTCTGGGCGGCCAGCGCCCTCGCCGCCGCAATTGTCGGACCTGGGTCTCCGACCGGCAGGAGCGCGTCGGGGATGCCAAGCGCCGTCTTCGCGATGACCATCGCGCCTCGCTCGTCGGTCTTGGCGTCGCCGGCGAAGAGCCTGGCGGCCCCGTGCGCCGCGAGTCCCGGCAGGTACGCCGCCGACATCCCGGCCGCCCTGGCGCGGGCGAGCGCGAGGGCGCCTATGTTGCGCGACTGGTCGACGACCACGAGCGCATCGGGGAAGCGGCCGAACAGCGAGTCCAGGTCGTCCTCCCTGTTCGCGACGGGGGTGCTCAACAGCACCTCGCCATCTCGGGTCGCGACGCATGCCCAGTGGGACGATTTCCCGACATCGAGCCCGATGACGGCTTCCGGCATTCTAATTGGTGCCACGGTGGTATCCTCCAATCGGTAGGCCGATCGGAACCCCTCCCCGCGACACCCACATTACCTGGCCGTGGCGCTTGCGCCCGGCAGTTTCCTATCAGTCGTCCGGAGCGGCGAGCGCCCCCGGTGGCAACACCCCCCGGGCCCTCTACGGGGCAGGGGCAGACGGCCATCCGGAGGCGCCCGATCGGCGGCCCCTCGGGGCTTGCCCGTATCGTAGGCAATGCGCCGAATGCTCGCTATCGAAATTTATCGATGGCCTATTTCAGACTGTAATGGGGGTATCCTTAAGCCAATTTTAAGGTGTGGGAGAATGCTGCGTTTTTTCACGAGAGATTGGACTTAGGGGAATGAGAAAAGGGTTTTGGAGGATAGCCGCAGGCATCTGCGTTGCTTTAACGGCGGCAACGTTTGGGCTGACGGTGGCCGCCCCGCATGCGGATGCTGTCATGCTGGAGTCGCAGGATGGTTCCATGGGTGCATCGTTTCTCCCATACGATTCGTCTACAGGCGATGTGTGGTCAGAATTTGATGTCGCTGTTGGACAGACGGTGAAAGGAAGGCTTTCCTTTTTTAATAAAAATCACGAATGGGCGCCCATTGACCCTAGTGATATCGATATCACATCGTCTGATGAGGATATCGCTAAAGTGAGCTATAAATCACGTGATTGGGTGTTGACAATTAGTCCCACCAAAGTCGGCACAACGACTATAACCATGAAGAGCAGGGCTGACGAGAGTTTAAACGGTTCTCTTAAGATTAAGAGCGTGGCTAATGTCAATCCAATTAAGGTGAGTTTCGTATCCTATGACCAATCCGGTGCGATGACAACGACTGCAACGCTGGGTTACACGGATGATTGTCCGCAAAAATGCGGGAACACGCACTATGCATTGCTAGAGGGGACAGTTTACGTTCGCCCCAAGGACGAGACCCGTGCGGCTACATATTTTGAAATAAAGGAAGATCCCTCAAAGGATTCCAAAGTTCAGGCAAGGGTGAATTCGAATTATTATTCATATGGAACTTCTGAGCTAAGCGCTTCTTTGCAACTCGAGGCGTTGTCGAAAGATGCAAAAGAGGCCAAGGTTCTTGTCGACTATTGCAACGGCGAGACCGAGACGAAGAAGCTATGTGATGTTGTAACCGAGAATCAGGAGCCTGGATTCAATGAGCGTGGGAACAAAAAGCAAAAGATGCTGGTTGGGGACAGCTATTATCTGACTGCCATTCTCAACGTTTCCCCAAATGAAGCACTGAAGGCATGCCAGCGTGCACATTGGGATGCGCTCGTTAGCTCTGTAACCTATTCTCTAGAAAGCAGCGATGTTGTTGAGCTTATCGATGGTGAAAACTCGTTTAAGGCAATAAAGCCTGGCACCGTTAAGGCTCATGCTCGTGACGGCCTTGGCAATGACCATCCCTTTGAGATAGAGGTTGTCGACCCTGCGGAAGTGAGCCTTTCGAAGGCTAAGTTTGTGTCGAGCGATTATACATTTCCCTGTGAGGTCAGTTCAGATAGTATATCCAAAGATTGGCTTTGGCTGGAATGTGACAGGGGGTTTGAATATCCAAAGGGCGTGCTGAGCAAAAGCGCTGAGGAATTGATGGACTCCTATGCCGGCGCAAAGTATTCTTTCACTTCAGATAATCCCGATGTCCTCGAGGTAAAAGGACCGATGTTTAATGGTGGCAGTTACTTGGGGTATTTAGTGCCTCATAGTTACGGCGATGCAACGGTTTCAATGTACTTGGGTGGTCGTCTCTGTGACACGATGACCGTTCATGTCGTCAAGCCTGGCGAGGAACCTGCAAAAACGACGGTTTCCATTGCGGATGGTTACTCAACATCTATGGACAAGGGCACGACTCAGCAGTTGAAGGCAAAGGTTTCCCCTGACGATAAGGCCAGTAAGGTTGTCTGGTCCTCTTCTAACGAGAGCGTCCTTACCGTCGATGGCAACGGTCTTGTTACCGCTGTCGGTGACGGTGATGCCACGATCACGGCAACGGTTGATGGGGTCTCTGCAACCACGGATACAATTACGGTAACCACTCCGGTCGTAAAGGTCTCGGGCGTCAGCCTCAGCGCGTCGAATCTTAAGCTTGCTGTGGGCGGTGAGCCCTCGACGTTGACCGCAACGGTTGAGCCCAACAATGCAACGAATAAGAATGTGTCCTGGTCTTCGAGCGACCCAGAGGTCGCCACGGTTGCGGACGGCGTCGTGACCCCGGTCAAGGCCGGTGCTGCCACGATCACCGTTACCACTGAGGACGGCGAGTATAGCGCCACGTGCAAGGTGACGGTTATTCAACCTGCAACGGGTATCACACTCGATAAGCAGAAGGTCACGCTTGCGGGCGCTGCAACCGAGCAGCTTAAGGCAACGGTCGTTCCCGCGGAGGCTGACCAGACGGTTGTCTGGAAGTCCAGTAACGAGAGCGTCGCTACGGTCGATCAAACCGGCAAAGTGACGTCTGTTTCCAAGGGCGCCGCGACCATCACTGCTTCGACCGAAGATGGCACCTATTCTCAGGATTGCGCGGTGACCGTCTCTAATCCCGCAACGAGTCTTACAATCGATCAGTCCTCCCTCAACCTTGCGAAGGGTGAAGAAGGTACCGTAAAAGCCTCTCTTGCCGGAGCCCTGGCAGGTGAGGTCGACGAGACCAAGCTCGCTCTGGATGACACGGGTGCCTCGAAGGCATTTAAGGTTGTCGACAACGGCGATGGCTCCTACACCGTCACTGCCCTCAAGACTGGTTCCGGTTCATTCGTCATCACCGCGGGGTCGCTCTCCCAGACCGTTTCGGTGAGCGTGACCAATCCCGCCCAGAAGGTTGAGCTCAACAAGACGAACCTTTCCTTTACCGTAGGCGACGCCTCCGCAAAGCTCTCCGCAACGGTGACTCCTGCAGATGCAGACGATGCGACCGTGAGCTGGACCTCCAGCGATTCGTCGATCGCTACGGTTAAAGACGGCGTCGTGACGCCGCTTAAGGCCGGCACCGTTACGATTACCGCCACCTGTGGCGACAAAACCGCGACCTGCGCCGTTACCGTAGCGGCAAAGACCATTGCGGGCGTTGCGGGTAGCAACGGAACGGACGTTAGCGTAAGCGCCGAGAACAATGTCGCTGCCGGCATTGCCCAGAACAACAGCATCTCTCTTGTGGTCGAGGAACCGACAAATCTTACCGACGCCGCCAATGCTACGATTTCCGGCCTTGAGCAGGGGGCTTCCAAGGTTGCCGAGAAGCTCGATATCAAGCTTCTCAAGAATGGCGAGGTTATCGAGGACTTCGATGGCATGTCCTTCATCGTCCGTGTCAAGATGACTGCCGCCATGAAGGCGCTCACCAATCTCAAGGTGCTCTACGTTGCTGAGGATGGTTCCACCCAGGCTATGGATACGTGGATCGAGGGGGACTACCTCTGCTTCCGCACGAGCCACTTCTCGACGTACGTGGTGACGGGCGAGGAGGCCAATGGGGAGCCGGCTCAGCCTACGCAGCCCGTGACGCCGTCCCAGCCTGGTCAGCAGACGACGACCAAGGTGACCAAAAAGTCTACTAAGACTACTAAGGGTGCGCTCGCCAATACGGGCGATCAGGCCCCTGCCGTCGCCTTTATTGCTACTGTCGCGGGCGTTGCGCTGATCACCTTCGCTCTTATGCGTAAACGTTTCGAGCGTTAAGGTACCCCGCTCGTTTAAGTACGACTGCCCAGTCCAAGCCCCGTTGGTAACTCGTCTTACCAACGGGGCTTTTCCGTTACAGGCTTTATCCCGTGTGTCTGGAGCAGCTGAGCTTCGAGTAGGGTTAACCTAATTCGACCGCTTGCGGATGCATTTCAACCTTTGGCGCCTTGCCCGTCTTGGGCGAGGCGCTTTTTTTACTGTCGCCCATGCGCCCGGGTAATAAAATGAACTCCGACTGCTGTTTCGATGAAAGGGGGCACGTGCCCAGACGCATCAAGCGGGCCACCATCGTCTCGTTTACGCTCATACTCCTTGTTGCCGTCTGTGCGGGCGCCCTGACGTATACCGTTCGAAGCAGTTCTTCCTCCTCGAATGAAGCCGATAGAGATCTCCCGGTGCTCAAAATCGGCGTTACGGATAACGACCCCTATGTGTATGTCGATACCACGGGCGATTACGCCGGTATCGATATCGACATCGCCCGCGAGGCCTGCAAGCGTGCGGGGCTCAAGCCACAGTTTGTCGATATTGACTGGAACGATCGCGACCGGCTGCTCAAAAACGGTGATATCGATTGCCTGTGGTGTGACTATTCTCCCTGTTATCGCGAGGATAAGTATTACTGGACCGAGCCGTATCTAACCGTGACGGTCTCGGTTGCCGCCAAGAAAACGAGTGGCATCAAGTCCTTGGCACATCTCGATGGAAGTAAGACCATTGCGGTGATTGCGGGTTCGGTGAGTGAACGCCGATTGCTTGCGGGGGATCTGGGGGTCTCGTCGGACGTTCAAATCAAATCATATGGCTCTGCCGAACTCTGCAAAGCCGCTCTAGTCAAAGGGTACGTTGACTGCTGGATGGCGGATGTCCAGTCGCTTGACCGACTCGTTGCTCAGTATCCCGGCGTTTACCGTGTGTTTGCCGACAATGTTATGACGGTTGACCTGGGCGTCGCGTTTGATGACAGCTATGAAGGATCGGTCGTAAAGGATCTCAATACCGCGCTGTTCGATATGGATCGAGATGGCACGATTGACCGTATTGTGGGCAATTACAAGACAGGAGCGACGACGGGCGGGCAAGGAGGAAATTCATGACAACTGATGAGCACCGCTTGAGTCGAAAGACTCTGAACGTCATAGCTGCCAGCGTTATTGTCAGCGCCGTCTTGTTGGGCCTGTTGTATACGGTTGGAACCCATCGCTGCCTCGAAAAAACGCTTGGGTTTGGCCAAGAAACCATGGTGTTTTTGGAGAACGCTTGCGAAAAATATGACCGCTACGAACAGGGGAGAAAAACCGAGGCGACGCACGATTTGCTCGCCGCGGTCGAATCGTTTGCGACGTTCCTGTCCTCTGATCGCGTTGAGGTTAACGACGATCTTATCGAGCAATTTGTCCATGCCGAGAACCTTTCGGGGCTGATGGTCATGGACTCCGATGGCCATATGGCTGCCCACTACGACATCGATGGTCGCGATCCGCTCATGTTGTGGCGAGATGAGTTGGCCTGTTCGCCGGTCGCATCGATGTATCAAGGTTCCAAAGTGACCTACTCAACTGTCGATGAGCGCCGTGGTGTCGTTTTTGCCGTCTGTGCTGTTCCGTATGGCGACGGCGTTGCCCTGGCATACCGCTCACTTGTTTCCGATACGGCGGACGACTATTCATATGCCATAGCCGACGTGCTTTCGAACAGTACCTTCCACCAGGGTCCCACGGTGCTTGTTATGGAGGATGCGGAGATTGTCTCATCCAACAGTGCCGATGCTGACGTGTCGCTCGCCCGACTCCTCACCAGCGTAGGAGTTGAGTGGAAAGACGACGGCCTGACGCGCATCGAATATCGAGGAGACGAATGGTATGCCGTGCGTGCGGCATATAAGGACTACCGCCTGTTTGCGCTATATCCCAAATCTGAGGTCATGTCTGACAGGATTTCATTTGTCGCCGTCGGCGTCTTGGTGTGTCTTGCGTTTTGGGTCGTGGTGCTGTTGGCTCGAAATATCGTTGACCACCGCAATTTGGTCGAAAAGGATAAACAGCTCGGCATTATCAATGCCATAAGCGCCATCTACGATTCGACCTTCCTTTTGCATCTCGACACCCTCGAGATCGAGGGGATCAATATGTCGCCGGCGATAGCGAAGATATTTGCCGAGCACAGCGAGGCATATGACTTTATGGACACGGTCTGCCGGGATATCGTGAGCCCCGAAAGCCGCGAAGCGGTTGTGGGACTCGTAGATATAAGTTCGCTTCGTGAACGTATGGAGGGCGTACCGTACTTGGCTGCCGAGGTGCGAGATTGTCGAGGCGCTTGGTACTCGCTACAGGTTGTCCCCCAGCATCGCGATGAGCAAGGCCGGCTGGAGTCGGTCGTCGTGGCGACGCACAACATATCGATGGTCAAGCATGCCGAGGAGCTGTCATATCAAGACAAACTGACGGGGCTTCGCAACCGCAACTATCTTGAATCGCGCGGAGATAGCCTGGTAAACGAGGACTTGCCCGTGAGCGTGATTATGTTGGACTGCAATTATCTCAAGCGGACCAACGACATCTATGGTCACGAGATGGGGGATGAACTGCTGCGACGGACGGCGTCCGTGCTGCGGCGGGTGGCTGGTGCGGATTATCTGCCGATGCGCCTTGGCGGCGACGAGTTTTTGCTGGTTTGCCCCCATACTGACAACGAGTCTGCGCTCGGGCTGGAACAGGATCTTCGTCTCGGTCTTGCCGCGGTAAGCGATGAGGCCCTGACGGTCAGCGCATCGATTGGCGTGGCGACCGTCGAGACGGCTGGAAATACGCTGGCCGATGTATATCGTGTCGCCGACCACAATATGTATCGGGAGAAGCGCACGGTCCACGCACAGGGTGCGGACTGCTAATCTTGCCCCCGCGAGTCCATGCATCGTAGGATGTTGAATCGGTGCTTGCGATAATAAGTCGGCCCAGGCGGGGATAATAGACGTCTCGAATAACATTCTGAGAGGGGATCGCATGATTTCGTTTGATTACAAGCCGCAGGGTGTATGCTCTCGCAATATTCACCTCAATCTCTCTGACGATGGCAGCAAGGTGCTGGGCGTTGAGTTTACCGGCGGCTGCGATGGCAACCTCAAGGCCATCTCCAAACTGGTCGAGGGCGCTCCTGCCGACCGTGTGATCGAGGTTCTTGCCGGCAATACCTGCGGCATGAAGAAGACCTCTTGCGCTGATCAGCTTACGCGCGCTATCGAGGCCGCTCGCGCCGAGATCGCCTAATGGGTATCGCCGACCACATCAAGAACGGAATATCGCGCCGCGGCTTTGTGCTCGGTGGAGCTGCCGCGAGCGCTGCCACGGTGCTTGCCGGATGTTCGAAAAAAACAGGCACCAGTGATGATGCCGCTGGCGAGCCGCAGGTTATCAAGGACGATTCGAAGATTGTCTCGATCACTGATGAGTACGAGGCAGTTGACATCGATCTTGAGCCGGCGGCATCGTGGACGCTGCCGCTGGGCACGTTGCTGTACTACTGCGATGGTGACTATGCTGCGGCAATGATGGCGCCCGCATCGGCACTGCACGCCAACACACTCGGTGTGCTCAACCTGGGCGATGGCTCGCTTACCACATTAATCGAGGATCCTATCGAGGGCACGGGATATGCTTTTTACGATGTCCGTGCCGGCGACGGCGTGTTTGCGTGGGTTGAGATGAACTTTGCCAGTTCATCGTGGAAGCTCTACGCTCAAAATCTGTCGGGCGCTTCGCTCTCTGGCGACGTGGTTGAGCTCGATCGAGGTGGCAAGGACTACGATCCGCCGCTGTTTACGGCGTTCGGGTCATCAGCCATCTGGTATAAAATGCCTTCGGCAGGCGGCAATAAAACGAGTAGTGATTCGTTTTGCTATCGTCGCTCGCTTGATGAATCCAAGGCCGAGACAATTTGGAAATCGACGGGCCGCTTTGCGTCGGCCCCGCGCGTGAGCGACGGCATTTTGACCATCTCGCCGCGTGTCCGCAACGACGAGGGCGTCTACTACGGCATAACGGCAATCGATCTGACCGATGACAACAACACCAAACGTGCCCAGCTAGTCCTTCCCTCGTCAGTCTCGCCTTTCGAGGCCGTATATATGGGCGATACCTTCGTGTTTTCTATCGAGGCGACCTATAGTGGCGTGGGCAGCCTGGGCAACATGGGCACGTATATCGGTAATGAGGGAGGGCCGTACCTCTTCCTGTCCCGCGAGCCGCTCGCATGTGCTGCCGGCAAGAAGAATAAATATCTCGTTAAGGTACAGTCATCGCATTTTCTCATCGACACTTCTGCCAAGACCTATGGCTCGCTACTGTCGCCCGACCGCGCTTTGGAGTATGGCGATTATCCAGCTACGGCGGGAAAATCGGACTCATTCCTTACGTACGCCACGGTGCGCAACAGCCAGGGTATACCCGAGACGGTCACCGCACGCCTATTCTCTCTTTAAGCTTAGAGGGGTTAAAAAGGCGCCAACAGGGGAATAAACGCGTTGTAATTGTGAGTACCGCCCGCCGAGCTGCCGCGTCATAGTGGCATCCGGCTGGCTCAGGTGCGTTAAAATGGGCTTGTTCTTAGCTGATTGAGACAGGGGGGCCGTGTTATGGCTTCAGATGCAAAAAAGATTCTGCTGGTCGAGGATGAGAAGGCAATCCGTGACGCCGTCGCTGCCTATCTCGAGCGCGAAGGCTACTGGGTTGTGGGTGTCGGCGACGGCCAGTCCGCGATCGAGGAGTTCGAGAAGCATCAGTTTGACCTGGTCGTGCTCGACCTTATGCTCCCCAAGATCCCCGGCGAGCGCGTTTGCCGCACCATTCGCGATACCTCGGATGTCCCCATCATCATGCTGACGGCTAAGGGCGAGATCGAGGACCGTATTATCGGTCTTGAGCTCGGCGCCGACGACTATCTGATTAAGCCGTTCTCGCCGCGCGAGCT
>CABUVF010000062.1 GCA_902494945.1 uncultured Collinsella sp. | reverse complement strand
GATATTTTGGACGTCTACGGTCGCGAGGTGCTCGACAGCCGCGGCAATCCCACTGTCGAGGTCGAGGTCGTGCTCGAGGACGGCAGCTTTGGCCGCGCAATGGTGCCTTCGGGTGCTTCGACCGGCGCCTTTGAGGCCTGCGAGCTGCGCGATGGCGACAAGGGCCGCTACCAGGGCAAGGGCGTTTCGCAGGCCGTCGAGCACGTCAACAACGAGTGCGCTAACGCCGTCGTGGGCCTCGATGCCTTCGACCAGCGCGCCGTCGATGCCGCGCTGATTGCCGCGGACGGTACCCCCAACAAGACCAATCTCGGCGCCAACGCCATTCTGGGTGTGTCGCTGGCAGTTGCCCGCGCCGCTGCCGAGTCGGCGGGCCTGTCGCTGTACCAGTACCTGGGCGGCGTCAACGCCCACCTGCTGCCCACACCTATGATGAATATCCTCAACGGCGGCGTGCATGCCGACAATAACGTCGACTTCCAGGAGTTCATGATCATGCCGGTGGGCGCCCCGAGCTTTGCCGAGGGCCTGCGTTGGTGCGCCGAGGTCTACCACACCCTCAAGGGCGTGCTGCACGAGGCCGGCCTGGGCGGCGGCGTGGGCGACGAGGGCGGCTTTGCGCCCAACCTCAAGACCAATGCCGAGCCGTTCGAGTACATTACCAAGGCCGTCGAGAAGGCTGGCTTTAAACCCGGCGTCGACTTCATGTACGCCATGGACCCGGCCTCGACCGAGTTCTACAACGCCGAGACCGGCATGTACGAGCTCAAGGGTGAGGGCGTGGAATACACGAGTGCCCAGATGGTCGATTACTGGGAGAAGCTCGTCGACACCTATCCCATCATCTCCATCGAGGACGGCATGGCCGAGGAGGACTGGGACGGCTGGGTCGAGCTTACCCGTCGAATTGGCAACAAGGTGCAGCTGGTGGGCGACGACCTGTTCGTCACCAACACCGAGCGCCTCAAGAAGGGCATCGAGCTGGGTGCCGCCAACGCGATCCTGGTCAAGGTCAACCAGATCGGCACACTCACCGAGTCGCTCGAGGCCATCGAGACCGCCAAGGAGGCCGGCTATGCTTGCATCGTGAGCCACCGCTCCGGCGAGACCGAGGATTCCACGATCGCCGACCTGGTCGTGGGCGTCAATGCCGGCCAGATCAAGTCGGGCGCCCCGTGCCGCAGCGACCGTATCGCCAAGTACAATCAGCTCATCCGCATCGAGGACGAGCTCGAGGGCAGCGCGCGCTACGCCGGTAAGACCGCGTTCTACAACATTCGCTAAACGGGCGAATTTGGCGAGGGGGAGGCTGACTCGGTTCCGTCCCGCCTTGACTGGATGCTGCAAAGCGCCATGGGCGCTGGGCCATACGGCTCAGCGCCTTTTTTATGTCGAGCAAAGGCTGGCGAAGGCGGTGCAGGCGCTCGTGCTATAACTAAAGGACTTAGCGCAAACAAACCTCAACCGCACAAGGCGCACATGGATCAGATTTACGACAACAGGTACTATTCCGCCGGTTCGCGCGAGCCGTCGCCTCGCCGTGCGCGCACGGTGCAGCTCGGTGGGTCCGCTTATGCCGGCGCCGACCGCTCCACGCAGCGCCCGACAAGTACCTCGCGCCCCAATGCTCAATCAAATACCTTGGCAGATGGACCGGTGCGCCCGGCACGTTCGTCGCATGCGTCGCGTCCCTCGACTCAAGCACACAACAAATCGAGTAGGCCCTCGAACCGTCTTTCGGGCTCGGACTTTATGCATTACGCCAACGACAACGCGGTGGTCAAGGCAATCTATGACTTTACGCATGGTCCTCTGCGTCCGCTGTTTATCGGTATCGTGGTGGCGCTGGTGCTCGTGAGCCTGTATTTCCCCGTGCGCGATCTGTACGTGGCAAAGCGTTCGAGCGATATCTTGGCCAAGCAGGTCGAGATTCGCCAGCAATACAATGATGAGCTGCAAAAAAGCGTCGACAAGCTGCTCTCGGAGGAGGGTATCAAGGACGCGGCGTCCGAGGACCTGGGCCTGGTGATGCCCGGCGAGAAGAAGATTGACGTGCTGGGCTTGGATGACGATTCGGACTCGTCGTCGAGCAAAAAGTCCTCAAACGCCAAGAAGGCCAGCGAAGTTGCCAAGGAAATCGAAGAAGTCGGCAAGGACGCGCCGTGGTACATCCAGGCGCTCGACATGCTGTTTGGGTTTAACGGCGTCGAGGGCCAGACGGTCGTGTCCAACGGCAAATAGCGCCCGGAGGGGAGCCCGCAATGACAAATTGCAAACGCTATAAGGTGGCCGCGATCGACCTGGGAACGGTGTCGTCGCGACTGGTGTTGGCCCAGGTCGAGGGCGGAGCGATTGTGGAATCGTCCAAGCATACCGAGATTACCGACCTGGGCGAGGGCGTGGACGCGACGGGACGCTTTTGCGAGGCGGCCGTTGAGCGCGTGCTCGCTGCGTGCCGCATGTTTGTGGATGAGGCCCGTGCCTTTGGGGCCGCGTGCGTCTGCACCACGTGCACGAGCGCCGCGCGCGATGCGTCCAATGCCGCGCTGCTGCTGGACGGCCTGCGCGAACTGGCGCTCGAGCCGCAGGTGATTCCGGGCGAGGTCGAGGCGCGCCTGACGTTTTTTGGCGTGGCGCACGACTTTGCAGGCGAGTGCATCATCGTTGCCGATTCGGGCGGCGGATCCACGGAGCTCGCGACGGGCGTCTATGCGCCGGAGCGCGGCGTCTTTGCGCTGGAGGGAACGCGCTCGCTGGACATCGGTTGCCGCCGCGTGACCGAGCGGTTTTTCTCGGCACTGCCGCCGTCGACGAACGAGCTTGCGGCTGCCGCCGCGTGGGCAGGCGAGCAGTTCTCCGCCTATTTTGAGGGCCTGCCCAGCGACTTTGAGCGCGCCGAGCGCCTCGTTGCGGTGGGCGGTACCGTCACCACGCTCGTGGCGCTGGTCCACGAACTGGAGCCGTACGACTCGAACTTTGTGCACCTGCGCGAGCTTACGATGGAGCAGATCTTGGCCGCCATCGATCGTATGTCTATGCTGGATGTGGAGGGTATCGCCGCGCTACCGGGTGTACAGCCTAAACGCGCGGGCGTGATTCTGGCCGGCGCCGTGGTGATTCGCGAGCTCATGCGAGCCGGTGGCTACGACACGCTTACCGTAAGCGAGAACAGCCTGCTCGCTGGCATGGCCACCACCATCAACGAGACCCTCGACGGCAAAACCCCCACCATCGCCTGGACCCCCAGCCTCAGCACCCTCTAACTATTCCACCGCAACTTAGAGTCCCGCCGGCGTGAAAAAGAAACGGGCCCGCATCCCTGGGGGACACGGGCTCGAACGCTTCATATGGTAGGGGCGGTGGGACGTCCGCGTATTTGCTGCGCAAATCCGCACCGGCTTCGGACGCCTGCCGGCGCCCTCGCCGGCTCGCTGCGAACGCTGCGCGTCCGCTTGACGCTCGCCCCCTCGCGGGTTTGAGTCTCACCGGCGTCTAAAAGAAGCGAGCCCGCATCCCAAAGGGACACGGCCTCGAACGCTTCATATGGTAGGGGCGGTGGGACTCGAACCCACAATCCTTGCGGCGAGAGATTTTAAGTCTCCTGCGTATGCCAATTCCGCCACGCCCCCGTAAGATTAGAAGTCTAGCACAAGCCGTCCGCTACGCGTTGACGGCCATCGAGTGTTGGCCCGACTTCTCGAGGAACTCTTGGAACTTTGCCTCGTCGCCCTTGTTTTGGTACTGCAGGGCCAGCAGGTACTCCAAGCGGCAGCGCTTGACCGGGTCGTCGCCGACATCCTCGAGCATGCGCTCCAGTTCGGGAATGTCGTTGTGGCGCTTGAGGATCATCGTGTCGTACATCAGCTGGCATTCGTGTGCGACCGCCTCGGCCTGACCGCCCTCAAAGCCCTTGATCTCGTGCAGAAGCTCCTTGGACTTTTTGCGATCCTCCTGCCCAACGTAGTAGTTAAAGGCCTTGATCACCAGGTCGACGCGCTGCATCTTGGGCAGGTTGAGTCCCAGCAGCAAATCGAACATCTCGTCGGCGCGCTTGTGGTCCTCGCGCAGCAGATAGGAGTTCAGGCGCAGGTAGTCGCGGTTGTAGCGCGGGTACAGCATGCTGGTGAGTTTGGCGTCGAGCAAGCGATCGAACTCGTCCCACTGCTTAGCGGCCATAAGCTGCTGTAGGCGCTTAAACGTGGTGCGTTTTTTGACGCTAAAGAACACCGACACGGCGATGCAGATGATAACGACGGCGGTCCAGAGTGTGCGGGAATCGGGCATATTGGGGTCCTTAGTCGCTCGTAAAGCGAGCGGTATGACAACACGTACTAGATGTATTATACGCAGCGTGCAAGCAAACTGGCATAAAAGCGCATCGAGGCCGAGCGCCATCGCTCGCTGCGGTACACTTACCTAAAGTAAACCATGAAGGGAGACATTACCTATGAAGAAGATCGTTTTGGCTTGCGGTGCTGGCGCTGCCACTTCCACGCTCGTTGCCCAGAAGGTCGCCACCATGCTCGACGCCAACGGTTACGCCGACAAGTACGAGATCGTGCAGTGCGCCATCTCCGAGGCCAAGGACGCTTGCGACGAGGGCGCCGACCTGCTGATCGCCACCACCGTTGCCCCCGAGGGCCTCACCTGCCCGTACGTGAGCGGCGTGCCCTTCATGACCGGCATGAACCGCGTTGCTGCCGAGAAGGCCGTCCTCGACGTCATGGCTCAGTAGGCACTGACTGTATGAGTGAGCAGAACGCCAACCCGGCCGAGCTCTTTGGCATGCGCGTTGCCCATGTGGGCATTAACGCCACCGACCCGGCAGACGCCCTGGAGATCGCGGAGCTGTTCTCGACGATGATGGGCCTGCCCGTTATCGAGACCCCGGTTTCGTACTTCAACGATTCGCTGGTCGAGATCATGAAGCAGAACGGTCGTGGCGCCAAGGGCCACATTGGCTTTGCCGTCAACGACATCGATGCGGCCGAGAAGTGGTTTGCCGGGCGCGGACTCGAGGTCAACGAGGAGTCGCGCGTTCTGCTGCCCGACGGCGGCACCAAGCTCGTGTACTTTAAGCGCGAGTTCGCCGGCTTCGCCGTGCATCTGTGCCGCGAGTAGCGCATAAGCTGCTATAGCTAGCAAAAGGGATAGGGCCGCATGGCCTTATCCCTTTATTTATGCCGAGGGGCTTCCTGCCGCGGCAGGCGAATCGTAAAGCGGCTGCCGACGCCCTCGACTGAGGTCACGCCGATGACACCGCCATGGCTGTCGACGATCCACTTGGCAATGGCGAGCCCCAGACCCGAGCCCTGCGCGCCGGCATTGCGTGCGTTGTCGGCACGGTAGAACCGCTCGAACGCGTGAGCTGCGGATTCCTGGTTCATGCCGATCCCCTCGTCCTCAACGCTTATGTCGATCGTGCCCGCGCCCGCATCCGGCGTTATGACAAACGTGACGGTTGTGCCCGCGTCCGAATACTTGGCGGCGTTTTGCACGATCACGCGCAGCGCCTGCTTCACGAGTGCCACGTCAACCGATGCGTTGCAGCGCGGGTCGCTGGTAAGTGCGGCATCATACGCCAGCCGATATGTGTGCCCGGCATCGATCATCTGAGATTCTTCGCAAACCTCGCCGACCAGTGCAGCCAGGTTGGTATTTGCGCGCCGTAGCACGGTGCGACCGGCATCGCCGCGCGCCAAAAATAGCAGCTGCTCAACGAGCTCCTGCATATGCTCGCTTTCGGCTTTGAGCGAGGCGATGGACTCTGCTAGCACGTCCGGGTCGTCTTTCCCCCAGCGGTCGAGCATGTTTACGTAGCCCTGAATCACCGCGATGGGTGTGCGCAGCTCGTGGCTTGCATCGTTGACAAAGCGCATCTGCTGCAGCTTTGCCTCTTGCATCTGACGCAGCAGGCGGTTGAGCGCGACCTCGATGCTTGCCAGGTCGGCGTCGCCGGTAGTGACGCTTGGCGAGTCGACGCTCGCGCGCTCGATGGCCTGCTCGAGCGTTTCCATCTTGCCGCCGGCGAGCTGCATGCGGCCGAGCTCGTCAACGCGCAGGGCCAGGTCGTTGAGCGGCGCCATAGTGCGGCGCACGCGGCGGGCGCCGCCGAGCATATCGAGCACGCTGATAACCTGCCAGCCCGCAACGACAAGGTAGAGAGCCCATAGCGTGACGAGGTCCTGTGCGAGGGGGAAGGTCTTGGTGCTACGTGCAAGCTCGACGGTATAGGTGAGCGTGGTCAGGTCCCAGCCGCGCGCGGGGGTCAGCGACATGCTGCGAACAGCGGCGCCGGGGATCCATCCCGCGGTAAACGCGCCATCGGGCAGCGTCTGGTTGTAGCCATAGACGAGGATCGCCGCCGCAACAAGCAGCAGCAACAGATCCAGCCAGACGTAGCTCACCAAGCGGCGCCACATATAGCTCCAGTTGATGGCGCGGGCGATGGAGGTGACGCGCTTAGCCTCGTCGTTACGCGCGGCAGACATAGCCCACCCCGCGCACGGTCTGGATGATGCGGGCACCGCCGGCGTCTTCGATCTTGGCGCGCAGGTGCGCGATGTGCACGTCGACGTTGTTGGTGTCGCCCACGTATTCGTAGCCCAGCGCCTCGTGCGCGATGCGTTCGCGCGTGAGCACGGTGCCGGCGTGCGCCATAAGCAGGGCGAGGACGTCGAACTCGCGGGCGGTCAGCACGATGGGCGAGCCGCCGACCGTGACTTCGCGGCGGTCGGGATCGAGCGCAACCGAGCCCACGGCGAGCGTGGCGGGGGAGGGCGAGGCAGAGGTCTTGGCCGAGTCGCCAGCCGGGGACGTCGCGGCGGTACCGGCACCCGTAGCGCCCGCCCCGGCACCGGTGCCGACCGCGCCCGAAGCCGCCCGCACGGCCTCAGCGCGCTTCAACGCCACGCGGATCCGTGCGAACAGCTCCTCGATCGCAAACGGCTTGGTCAGGTAATCGTCGGCGCCGGCATCGAGCCCGGCCACCTTGTCCATCACGGCATCGCGCGCGGTGACCATAATCACCGGCACATCCTTGTGCGTGCGGACACGCCGCAGGACCTCCATGCCGTTGAGCTGCGGCAACAGCACATCGAGCAGGATCAGATCGTAGTCGCGCTCCAGCGCTAGGTCAACGGCGGTGCGGCCATCGGCGGCGTGCTCCACCTGGTAGCCCTCGTGCTCCAGCTCGAGCGTCACAAAGCGGGCGATTTTCTCCTCGTCCTCTACGATCAGGATTCGTGCCATACGTGCCCCCGTCTGCGATTACTTGTCGTCGTTCAGATTTTGCTTGATGTCGTCCGCGGCATTGGCAGCGCTGTCCATCAGGTTGTTGATGCTGCCGGGCACGTCGCCGTCGCTATCGATGCGGTAGCGCATGCCAAAGAACAGGCCAAGCAGCATCAGCCATATCGTGGCGCCCCAGGCAAACAGGGCGATGATGGGGATCAGGATGGGGATGTTGAGGATGATCGCATCGCGGCGCGTGGCGATAAACTTGGTGTCCAGGCTCAGGCGGAAGAGCTTTTTGAGGTACTCCCACACGCTGTCCATCTTCTTGGAAAAGTCGGTCTTTTCGCTCGACTTCTCGTAGGCGGCCTGTGCGGCGACCATCTCGGCCGAGGGCTCGTCGGCCGGCGCGGACTCGGTGGCGGCGTGCGCCGACGTGGTCTGGGTCTTGCCCTGCGACTCGAGCCAAATGATGGCGTCCAAAACGTTGCCGTCGGCGGCGTCGAGCGCGGCCTTGGCATCGGTGTAGCTCACGTTGCACTTGGTGCGGATGGTTTCAACTTTTTCGAGGTCGTCCATGACCTGTCCTTTCGTTCGATGGGCGCGACGCCGGGCGATCTGCCCGGGCGCGAGCGTTGCGTTCGGCGGCCTGCGTTGCGCGGTGCCGCCCCGCCCTTGGTCGAACTCTATAGTGCAGGTTATAGATTAAGCGATTCTTGAGCCAAGATTAATGTTGGATGAGTTTTTGGGTGGCGGTGGGGAAGGGAGAGGTGTCCTTCTGGGTAGCTAGCAGCGAGGTCTAATACTTTTCCGAGAAGTGAACGAGCTAAATCGGACCCCCGAAGCATCGACACTTTAAAGGTGTCGTTTCCTGCGGTTTCAATGCTGAAATCCCACGATTTTGCCGCCGAAAAATGCGGCTGTTTCAGGGGCTCAAAAACAGCCGTTCACTTCTCGGGAAAAGAATTAGACCTCGACAGCGGGGGGATGGGGTGCCGGTGCAAAACGGCGTCAAGGGTTGGTCGAGCAGGCGGTTTCTCCATTGATGTCCGCACGGCATGTGACACTTACCCTGCCGCCCCGCTCTGCCGCGGCGGCATGCGTCTGAACAATGACCCTCTAAGGAGTTCGATACCGATGAGTGACAACGCAAAGCATCTCGCAAAGAAGTGCGTCAAGGACGCGGGGCCGTGCCTCGCACTGTGCTTTGCCGACGCAGCGGTCGCGCTGCTGGCTGTTCTGGGGCCATTCGACGTGCTCCGAAGTACCAGTTCCCTGCACGTTTGCATGGCCCTTGCCGGCGCCATGATGACCGGCGGCGTGCTCGATCTGGTTTTTTGGGTGCTTGACCCGTTTGGATGGAAGAACGAAGGGTAAGCCCTAAGGGATGGAAGGGCTGGAACGGTTAGCTTAGTAATCGTGCAGAATGTGGGCTAGCGACTTGCAGGGAAGTGGTAATCCGATGACGGTCTATGTGACGGGCGATATTCACAGCGGCCTCGACATGCAAAAGCTGCGCGACTGGGATCTTGGGGATAGTCTGACGAGTGACGACTATCTCATCGTCGCCGGCGATTTTGGCTTTCCCTTGGATTTTTCTGCCGAGGAGTGCGCCGATATTGCTTGGCTGGAGTCGCGCCCCTACACCGTGCTGTTTGTCGACGGCAACCACGAGCGTTTCGATCACTGGGCGGAGCGACCCATGGAGTTGTGGCACGGTGGGCTGACGCAGCGCCTGTCGGATACCTCGCCCATACGGCGCCTGACGCGCGGCGAGGTTTTTGAACTCGACGGCTCAACGATCTTTACCATGGGCGGCGCCACGAGCGTGGACAAGGAATATCGCGTGCCGTATTCCAGTTGGTGGCCGCAGGAGCTGCCGGACGAGCGCAACTTTGGGGAGGCGCGGGCAAGGCTCGACAGCGTGGGTTGGAAGGTCGACTACGTAATCACCCACACCTGCTCCACGCGCATGCTCTCGCCCACGCTCTATCCGGCACCCGGCTGGAATTGCCCCGGCGTTGATCGTCTTACTGCATTTTTCGATGAGCTGGAAGACCGCTTGGATTATAAGCGCTGGTACTACGGGCATTTTCATCGGGATGCCAACCCGGCCGAGCGCCACACCGTGCTCTATGACTGCATCGTTCGCTTGGGTGACGAACTCCAGCCCTGGGATGTTGCGTAGAGGCGGGGTGGCTGGCTACTCGACCGTTACAGTGATGTTCTCCCGATGCGTACGGATAACATCCCAGCTAAAGTGCTCGACCAGCTGCTCGGCAGAGCGCGGTGTGGCGTCCGGCGCGATGCCCGTTTGCCCGGCGAGCCATCCCAGCAGCGTCTCGGGCGTGCCAAAGCGTGCGCGTAGTTCGCCCAGGTCCAAATCGCGGTCTCGCTTGGAAAGGCGGCGGCCATCCGGCGACATGAGCAGCGGAATGTGTGCGTAGTGCGGCGTTGGAAGTCCCAGCAGATGCTGCAGGTAGATTTGGCGCGGCGTGGAGCCCAGCAGGTCGCATCCGCGCACAACCTCGGTGACGCCCATGGCAGCGTCGTCGACCACCACGGCTAGCTGATAGGCAAACACGCCGTCGCTGCGGCGCACCAAAAAGTCGCCGCACTCGGTGGCGAGTGCTTCGCATTGGGCGCCGTACGTGCGATCCACAAATTCGATCACGTCGTCTGCGAGGTCGTCGACGGTGGGCACGCGCAGACGTGTGGCCGGGGCGCGCAGGGCGCTGCGGCGGGCCACCTCCTCGGCCGAAAGACTTCGGCAGGCGCCACGGTAGATGGGCGTGCCGTCGCTCGCGTGCGGTGCACTCGCGGCGTGGAGCTCGGCGCGTGTGCAAAAGCAGGGATAGGTGAGGCCGGCGTCTTTCAGCCGGCGCAAGGCGCTCTCGTACAGGTCTAGGCGGTCGTGCTGGTAGTAGGGGCCTTCGTCCCACTCCAGCCCCAGCCAGGCCAGGTCGTCAATCAATTGGGCGGCAAGTTCCGGGCGCTTGCAGCGATCGTCCAGGTCCTCAATGCGTAACACGATGCTGCCGCCCTGGCTGCGGGCCGAAAGCCATGCGCACAGGCAGCTGAACACGTTGCCCAGGTGCATACGGCCCGAGGGCGACGGGGCGAAGCGCCCCACGACGGGCGCGGGAGCGGCCGGCGTCGTTGGCGCGTCGGCGGCGGTTGTTGCTATGTTGCGTGTGTTGATGTCCATGCGGACGAGTATAGCGCGGGGCGTGGTGGGGGAGACGCTGCCGTGGCCTGCAAGTTGCTGAGGCCACACGTTGCGCGTGCCGGACCACCGGCTCGGCGCCTTAATCGTCGTCAATCAATCTAGCCCTCAAACGACAGAAACCCCGGCAGCTCTTCGCAACTGCCGGGGTTTCCGCGGAAAAGGGGGACATGATCCTCAAGCGGACGGCAAAGGGGCAAACCGTTTTCGCTCAACTGCTTTATGCCCCTCAACTGGCGGCTCAATCAGCGCATGCCGCGCCCACACAAAGCCGCTACACCTGTGATGGAGCTATGAAGTGGTATCTATTGCCGGAGCGGGCTATGCCAAGGAGTGTCCCAGATTGCCGGCAGATAAGGAACGTCCCCAGGTGCCGGCCGCGGGCGTGACTTTCGTCCCGTTTGATACTCCGCTGACCTAGATGTTCGTCACATGAACCCGCAAACGTGGGACAATGACGCTACTGGTATCACAGACAAAGGATGTGCCTATGAACGCCCCCGTTGCCAAGACCTGTCGGCAGCGCTGCCCGTTTGCGCGATTTGCTTCCATTTGTGCGCTCGTCGCGTGCGCGCTGCTGCTGTTGCCCGCCGTTGCACGTGCCGACGGGTATTCCATGACCCAAACCTACATCAGTGCCACGGTCGAGGCCGATGGATCGCTGGCCGTTGTCGAGGGACGCCAGTTTGATTTCGACGACGACATCAACGGCGTGTTTTGGGAGATCAATACGGGCTCCAACCAGCAGGGCGGCACGGCGGGCGTCGACGTGCTGAGTGTCGAGGAAGAGGACACCGCGTTTAACAAAGTCGATAGCGCGAACAAGGGCGATTCTGGCGTCTACACGGTCGAGCAG
>CABUVF010000061.1 GCA_902494945.1 uncultured Collinsella sp. | reverse complement strand
CGCCATAGTCACCACCCTAATAGCAGCCGACTCCGCGAACATACAGGGGCGCGGCACCGACTACGCCCTGAAGCTGCTCAAGCGCCACCTGGCCGACCACTGGAGGCGGCACGGCCGCGAGGGTTACATCCTCCTGGGCGACTTCTCCGACTACTTCGCGCGCATAGCGCACCAACCCGTCAAAGACCAGGTGGCCTCCGCGCTGCTAGATCCGCGCGTGGTCGCCTTGGAGCACCGCCTGATAGACGCGCAGGGCGATGTGGGCCTGGGGCTGGGCAGCGAGCCGAACCAGATATGCGCCGTGGCCCACCCCAACCGCATCGACCACTACGTGACCGAGATGCTGCGCCCCGAGTCTTACGGGCGCTACATGGACGACTTCTACCTGATACACGAGTCCAAGGACTACTTGCAGGTGTGCCTGCTGCTGATAGAGGGCAAATGCGCCGAGCTGGGCATCGAGCTGAACCCGCGCAAGACGCGCGTGGTGAAGCTCACGCGCGGGTTCACGTGGCTGAAGAAGCGCATCTTCTACACGGAGACGGGCCGCATTGTCGTGAAGCCGTGCCGAGACTCCATAACGCGGGAGCGCCGCAAGCTCAAGAAGATGGCCCGCATGGTCGCCGATGGCATCATGACCCCCGAGCAGGTTGAGCGGAGCTACCAGAGCTGGCGCGGAGGCATGAAGCGGCTGGACGCGCACCGCAGCGTGCGGGCCATGGACGCGCTGTACCGCAGCCTGTTCGGAAATCTCGTGCAGGGGGGGGGGTGCTCAATGCAGGCCAACCAGAGGGACGGTTCAAGCGGAGGCAAGCCCTCGCAATAGCGGAGAACCGGCAACTCAAAGCAGCGGCCTAAGCGAAGCGGCTGCGAAATAACAGAAGCATCGAAGGCGTGCTGCGGCGCGCCTTCTTCCTTTGCGCCCATCGAAGCGGCTCGGCAATCTCACGGCGCCAATACGATGGCGACACATTCCCCGACAAGAGAGGAGTCCGCATGGACACTGAGGAAGACACGCCGCGCCCCAACGAGCTTCAAGATGGCACCATGGCCGAGGTCAACGCCCTGCGCGATCTGCTGTCGCAGATCGGCGACCCCGATGCGGCGCATGACGCGGGCGTTATCGACGATGACGAGTACGCTGAGCGGAAGGCGCGAAAGCTCGCCTACACCGCGGCGCTCGCCGCCTACGACAGCGGCGAGACGCCCGACGTGTCGGCGCTGCTCGACCAGATGCGCGAGCAGGCGTCGCAGCCGACGCAGACCGAGCAGAACACGGCAAACATCGACTACCTGCTCATGACGGTCGGAGGTGACCAGTAATGCCGACGAAGAAGACCGACGAGCACTCCAAGCACTTCGCGCTCGTCAAGAAGTACTACGACCGACCTCTTTGGAGCAAGGCACGAGTGCATAAGGCAGTCGAGTGCAAGTGGATTACCGCCGACGAGTACAAGGAGATCACCGACGAGGAGTACGCGGCCGAATAGGCGGAAGGAGGGCACTCAGGATGGAAGTGCTCAAGCTCTTCGCACCATATGGGCCGGGATGGCTAGGCGGTGTGCTGCTCGGCCTCATCGCGTTCTACTTCGGCAGGCAGTTCCTCGAGGAGTACAAGCGGCAGAACGAGCGCAAGGCCGGCATCGACATGAAGCGCGAGGAGCGGAAGCAGGCCGAGGTCGACGAGCGCGCGCAGCGGGACCGCGAGCGCTCGCAGATGGAGGGCCGCATCGCCGCGCAGATGGAGCGAAGCAACAGCCTCATGGAGGCCATGAAGACCCTCATGGAGTCCGTGGTGGCGTCCAACGAGGTCTTGCACAACGACTTGGCTCACAGCCAAGCGCGCAGCCAAGGCATGGCGCAGAAGGTCGACCACATCTGCGACCGCGTCGACCTGATCTACAGCAAGGAATCCGACAGATAGGAGCAATCGAATGAATGAGATCCAGGCGGGCCTCACGGTGTGCACGGTGCTGGTCGTGCCGTACATCGTGCAGGCCATCAAGACGAAGGCGATGACGGGCAATGTCGCCCGCTGGACGGCCATCGCCGTCTCGGCAGGATGCGGCGCCCTCACGGCCATGTCGGGCGGCGTCCCGACCGAACCCTCGGCGTGGGTCACGTCCATCTTCGCCGCTGTTGGCGGCGTACAGGTGGCCTATGCGGCCTTCAAATCAGTCGGTATCACGGACAAATGGCTGGACGCCCTGCTGGCGCTCGGCGACATCAAGGAGGACTAACATGGCAGACTTCGCGAACGTCCAGCCGGACGAGTACAAGCTCCTCGGCTGCAACTTCTCGGCGGGACGACCCTTCGGCATCAAGGGCGTCACGATCCACCACATGGCCGGCGACCTCAACGCCAGCCAGTGCAACGGCATCTGGGGTGCCAATGGCTGCTCGGCGCACTACTCGGTCGACCGCAATGGCTACATCGTGCAGCACGTCAACGACACCGACCGCGCCTACGCCTGCGGCGACGGAATCGGCACCGGGCGCGGCAACGACACCACCATCAGCATCGAGCACGCGAACAGCGGCAGCAACCCGTGGACGGTTCACGAGAAGGCAATCGAGAGCGGCGCGCACCTCGTCGCTGCCCTGTGCCTGTACTACAGCCTCGGTCGCCCCGAGTGGTGCAAGAACGTGTTCCCGCACCGCTACTGGAGCGCCACGGCTTGCCCCGGCGAGCTTGCGGGCTCCCAGCGCGACCATTACATGCAGCGCGCTCAGGCGTGGTACGACGCGATGAAGGGCGGCAAGGCGCCCGCCCCCTCAACCGCCGCTAAGCCTGCCGCGGCAAAGCCCGCTCAGGCGGCATCCGGCGGCTTCTCAAAGGCATCTGGCAAGCGTGTCCCCGTCCACTACTCCCTCCACCTCAAGGGTGGCGGCTGGCTGGACGAGGTGACCGACTTCGGCTCCGGCGACAACGGCTTTGCAGGGTATCCGTGCCGACAGCACGACCTTCTTTGCGCACGCGTCGACCGCGGCACGCTCAAGTATCAGGTGCATACCATCGAGGACGGCTGGCTCGACTGGGTCGCCAAGGGCGACCGCAACGACACCGTGAACGGCTGCGCCGGAATCGCCGGTCATACAATCGACGGCGTGCGTATGTACTACGTGACCCCGGGCGGCGAGGAGTACAAGCAGGCGTGGTATCGCTCGCAGACCACCGCGCGCGCCGGGTGGCTCGATACCGTGTGCGACGATGGCTCCACCTACGGCGGCGATGATTACGCTGGTTTCTACGGCGAGCCGCTCGACCGACTTCAGGTCTGCGTCACCGACGGCAACCCGTACTAGCATGGTCGCGTTGGCCTTCGTCCTCGGCGCGCTCTTCGGCGGCGCCGTGGCGACAATCGGGCTCTGCGTCGTGAGCATCAACCGGCATTAGCCGCAGCCCGCTCGGGTTATCCCGGGCGAGTTTTTTCTCGAGAAAAGATGTCGCTACGCCGCCCGTGGTATCCTGAGCAGCACGACGGTCCCAACGGCGCAGATCTCGGTTCTAGAATCTATGCAGACGGGGCACCATCGAACGTGAGACCGTCCGAACCTCGCATGGTCCGGGCGGTTTTTCTTATACCGACGCGACGTGATGGGACGTGGTATGGCAGCAACGGATATCGAGCGCGGACTCTCGACCGCCGAGGTCGAGGAGCGTATCGCCGCCGGTAAGATCAACCGCAATATGGAGCTTAAGACCAAATCGGTCCGCGAGCTCATCATCGAGAACCTCTGCACGCTGTTCAACTTGATCAACGCTGTCTTGGCGATTTTGGTGTTGCTGACCGGTTCGTTTAAGAACCTTACGTTCCTGTTCGTGGTGTTCCTCAATACCGCCATCGGCGTCATCCAGTCCATGCGCTCCAAGAAGATGGTCGATAAGCTCACACTGTTGACCTCTAAGAAGGCCATCGCGGTGCGCGACGGTGCCGAGGTGGAGCTCGACTTGGACCAGATCGTGCTCGACGACATTATTCGCCTGGGGCGCGGTGACCAGATTCCGGCCGACGCCGTGGTGGTGTCGGGTGAGGCACTCGTTAACGAGAGCCTGCTGACGGGCGAGAGCGATCTCATCAAAAAGCAGCCCGGCTCCGAGCTCATGAGCGGCAGCTTTATCGACTCGGGCCTGCTGCGCGCCCGCGTGATCCATGTTGGCGCCGACAACTATGTGGCAAAGATCAACAACGAGGCCAAGTACGTTAAAAAAGTCAATTCCGAGATCATGAACGCGCTGAACGCCATCGTGCGCTTTGCGAGCCTCATTATGATTCCGCTCGGTCTGGCACTCTTTGCCTCGAGCGTGAGCGAGCTGTGGGATGCCGCCGGTACGCCGGGCGATAGCGCGCTTTCGTGGTGTATTTCCGAGCTGCTTTCCGGTCGCGTGCCTTCGTCGGCGCTGCTGTCCACGGTTGGCGCTCTTTTGGGCATGATCCCGCAGGGCCTGGTGCTGTTGACCTCGTCGGTGCTTGCCATCGCCACGGTACGCCTGGCGCGCCGCAAGGTGCTCGCGCAGCAGCTCTACTGCATCGAGACGCTCGCGCGTGTCGACGTGCTGTGCCTGGACAAGACGGGCACCATCACGTCGGGTCGCATGGAGGTCGAGGGTACTTATCCGTTGCCGATTGAGGGCGCCGGCATGGGTGCGGGGGAGAGCGAGGAATCTGTCCCCGTCGAGACCACGGTCCTTGATTTTGCACTCGCCAACGTGGCGCGTGCCACCTCGGCAGATGCCAACGAGACCTGTCAGGCGCTGCTCAACTATTACGCCGAGCGCCCGGTCGAGGTGTCCGAGCCGCTAGCGGTCATTCCGTTCTCTTCGTCTAAAAAGTGGAGCGGTGCCTCGTTTGCGCAGGGCTCCTATGTGATGGGTGCAGCGCAATTTGTGCTTTCGGAGCGCGCCTTTGCGCAGGTCGAGAACCGTGTGGCCGAGCTTGCCGACACCTGCCGCGTGCTTGTGGTGGCCCGTGTGGACGGCTTTACGCCCGACGGCGATATGGCGGGCGAGGCCGAGCCCGTGGGCTTTGTGACCATTCGCGACGAGATCCGCTCCTCGGCCGCCGAGACCATCGGCTACTTTAATGAGCAGGGTGTGACCCTTAATGTGATCAGCGGCGACGACCCGCGCACGGTGTCGTCGATCGCGCGCGTGGTGGGCGTTCCGGGGGCCGATGCCTATGTCGACGCCACGACGCTCGATACGCCTTCCAAGATTGATGCTGCGGTGGACCGATACCACGTCTTTGGTCGCGTGACCCCGCAGCAAAAGCGCGAGCTCGTGCAGGCGCTCAAGCGTCGCGACCATACCGTTGCCATGACGGGCGACGGCGTCAACGACGTGCTGGCGCTCAAGGAGGCCGACTGCTCCGTGGCCATGGCCGCCGGTTCCGATGCCGCGCGTAACGTGGCCGAGATCGTGCTGGTCGACAACGATTTTGCCTCGATGCCCGCCGTGGTGGCCGAGGGCCGTCGCTCTATCAACAACTTGCAGCGCTCTGCCGCGCTCTTTCTGACCAAGACGCTGTTCTCGATGGGCTTGGCGGCGCTGTGCATCGCGTTTCCGCCGTATCCTTTCGAGCCGATTCAGATGACGCTCATCAACTTCTTCTGCATCGGCGCGCCGGGCTTTGTGCTGGGTTTGGAGCCCAACAACGCCCGCGTGAAGGGGTCATTCTTGACCAACGTGCTCAAGCGTGCGCTGCCGGCGTCGCTGGCGGTCATTATGGCTGCGGCGCTCGATATCTTTGTGGCGCGCGTGTTCGGCTTTAACCAGCTCACGCTTTCGACCATGTGCCTGCTTACGTCGTGCGCGGCGAGCGTGAGCCTGATCTGGCGCATCTCGCAGCCGCTCACTCCCTTGCGCGTGGTGCTCTTTGTATTTGTAATCGTCGGCATCTTGGTGGGCGTTATCGGATTCCCGGAGCTGCTGTCTATCGCTAACCTTTCGACGGGCGAGGCCGTTATCTTGCTGGCGATCGTCGTCTTTACCTGCACGGTGTTCTTTAAGCTCGCCACGATGATGGATTCGCTTAAGCCGCGTCGTCGCCATGCTGCCACCGGCTTTGGCCGTGGCGTTCGCGTCCGTCTGGGTCGCGGTGGCGGCAAGGTGAGCTCGACGGGCTCAACTGCCCAGCGTTTTGCCAAGCGCGTCGCCGCCGATATGGCGCAACGCCGCGAAGCTCGCACCGTTCGTGAGGCCGAGGCCCGCGCACTCGAGGGCGTGGCCCAGGCCCAGTCCAAGAAAAAGAAGGGTAGCGGAGCCAAGCGCTCTCGCGTAACCAAGTCCGCCCAAGGCATCAAAGTCTCGATGCCGAGCAAAAAGAAGAAGTAACTACGCGCCCTGGCGATGTTGAATTGGTGCCTTGCTCCTGTGGGGCCGTGGCGATGTTATGCTCTAACCTCGATTGTTTGAATTGCTTCGAAAAGAGGATGCCGTGATCTGCCCGCATTGCCTTAAGACTATCGAGGACGGCGCCTCGTTCTGCCCCTACTGCAACGCCTATGTGGGTCCGGGCGATGGTCCCGAGCACACTGAGTTCGTGTTCTGTGAGGGCTGCGGTGCCCGTCTTTCTCCGCATGATCGTACGTGCCCCAAATGCGGACGCCCCGCTCCGGGTATCCTCTCCGAGGACGCGGCAGCATCCGACCTGGCAGCGGGCCGCACGGCGGGCTTTCCGCGCCTAACGCAAGAGCAGATCGATACCGAGGTGCCGCATGCGCCGGCCTCTGCCGCTGCGGTGCTTTCGGACGCCGCCGACCCCAATGAGACCTGCGTGCTGCCAGCTTTCGATAAGGATTTCGGTATCCCCAAGGTCGATATTCCCACGCCCGTTTCCCTGCATGACGATGCTCAAAAACCCAAGCGCAAGGTGCACCCCGACGAGGACGCCTATCACAAGCATAAGCGTCATATCCCCAAGTCGCTCGTCGTCATCGCGGTCCTTGCCGTCGTTTGCGGCGGTGCCTATTGGTTCGTGACGACCGATCCCATGGGTGTCATGCCCGGCTTTTACGACCAGTTTGGCCAAGCTGCACAGACCACCTTCCCCACGCGCCAAAAGGGCGAGGCCACTGAGGACGATACCAAGCAGGACGATTCTGCCGAGGTGGTCCAGGAAGAAACCGTGCTCACCGATGATCAGCTCTATACCAGGCTCGACGGTCTGTATCAGACCATCGTGTCCTATGCTGACGAGGATCAGATCGGCGAGGTCATCGATTCCTTTAACAACGGCTATCTCCGAACGCCGCTGTCCACCCGTCAGGAGCTGTCGCAGAGTGCCTACGCCCTGCGCGACCAGATCAAAAAGACGCAAGATGAGCTCAACAACCTTAAGTACCAGGACGATACGGTCTATGCGGATGACATCGCCCACTTAAAGCAGCTTGCCGAGTGGATGTATGAGCGCGTCGACGTGATCTGCCAGAGCTGGGATATCTCGCTGGCCATTCCCGATGGCGAGTCGATGAGTTCCCACCAAAGCGAGATCCTGGCGCCCATCGCGCAGGGCGGCAACAGCGCGCTGAACCAGTACGATGCCAATGTGGGTTCCTGGAAGCCGCAGCAGCGTTCCTAAAATTAGTTCGCCATAGTCGGCATAACCTACGTGCGCAATTGATGTAAGCCCGTGCTTATTGCTACAATTCGTACAAATATGCTTTAAACGCACGAGGAAGGAACCACATGTTTGGTTTTAAGAAAGAGCTCTACACGCCCGAGTATCAGCTTGTCGGCGACGAGTGCGCCGTAATCGAGACGTCGAAGGGTACCATCAAGGTCAAGTTTGACGGCGAGGGCGCTCCCATTCATGTCGCGAACTTCTGCGAGCTTTCCACGATGGGCTTCTATGATGGCCTTAAGTTCCATCGCTATGTGCCCGGTTTTGTTATCCAGGGCGGGGACCCCAATACCCGCGACATGTCCGGCGCCGACGTCGCTGCCGGTCTTGAGGGCCCCGACGGCATGCCCGGTACCGGTGGCCCTGGCTACTGCATCAAGGGCGAGTTTGCCACCAATCCGCGCAACAGCCATGTCGATGGCGCCCTTGCCATGGCACGCTCCATGGATCCCGATTCCGCGGGTTCGCAGTTCTACTTCTGCCTGGGTGCCCAGCATAACCTCGATTCCGGTTACACCGTCTTTGGTACCACGGTCGAGGGTCTCGATGTGATTTCGCAGCTGCGTGCCGGCGACGAGATCGTCCATGTCGAGATCGTTCACGAGTAAAGGGGACTTCCTTGAATAGCCAGCTGATCCAACAGGGCCGCGCCGCTTACCGCGCGGGTGATTTTTCCGCTGCAGCCCAGATGCTTGGGGCGGCAAAGACTCCCGATGAGATTATGGGCGAGGCCGATCACCTTCGTGGCAACGCCTTGATGCACCTTGGCATGTATGCCGAGGCCGCCGAGGCCTATGCCGCCGCCCTCAACGACGGTACCTACGGCAAGCGCGGCGCGCTGCTCACCAACCGCGGCAAGGCGCTCGCCGCCGTGGGCGACTACACGACGGCCGCTCAGGCGTTCTCTGCCGCTACGCAGGATGCTTCCTATGCCACGCCGTTCAAGGCCTATCTGGGCCTGGGCAATGCGCTGTTCCAGTCGGGCGACTATGCCAACGCGGGAACCGCCTTCCGTCAGGCTGCCATCGACGGCGCCAATCCGGCTCCTGCCGCCGCGCTCGGCGAGCTCGGTCGTTGCTTCATTAAGCTCGGCCGTCCGGCGGACGCCGTGGAGACTTACCGCACGGCTATCGACTTTGCCGGCCCCCGCGACGACACGCGTGCGCTCAACGCCGGCATGGGTCAGGCGCTTTCTGCCGCCGGCCGTCCCTCCGACGCACTCGACGCCTTTAATGCCGCTACTGCCGATGGCATCTACCAGCTCACCTCCGAGCAGGCCGATGAGCTTGCCCGCGTGCACGATTCGCTTGCCGCGCTGTCTGCCCAGACGGCTATGGCCACGGCTCCGGCGCCCGCGATGGACGCTCCTGCCGTCGATCCTCTCGATCCTACGGGCGCGACCGGTCAGTTTATGCCCGATCCCTCGGACACCGGCTTCTTTACGCTGTCCGAGTCCGAGATGGTCCAGCAGGACCGTCAGGATCGTAAGCAGGCCAAGGTCCGTCGTCGCCATCGCCATACGGGTCTTAAAGTCTTCATCGTTCTGCTTCTGCTTATTTTGATCGCCGCGGGCGGTCTGGGCTTTGCCTACACGCGCGGCTTTGGCTTCCCGTCTCAGGAGTCTGTCGTTACCGATCTGTTCCAGGCTGCCGGCGACGGTGACGCCGCAAAGGCCGAGTCTTGCCTGGCCTCGAGCCTGTCCGAGGACGCTAAGTCGATGATCATCTCCTCGATTCCGCAGGGTGCCACCGTGTCCGTCGAGGGCATGGATCAGTCCATGACCGAGACGACCGCCAAGGTGAAGGCATCGCTGTCCAAGGGCGGCGAGCAGGAGTACACCGTCAAATTCGTGCGCTCCGACAACCATATCGGCTGGGCCGTTTCCTCGCTCGATATGGATTTCTCGGCTGCTGACAACCAGTAGTGACCTTATGGGATTTAGCTTTGCCCGGCGCTTCACCGCAAGTGAGGCGCCGGGCTTGCGCTAGTATGATGAGCTAGTAGTTTTCCAGCAATCATCCAACACATCAGGAGTTGCGTTGTTTTCTTTGATGGATATGTTCTTCGGTAGCTATGCGGGCGATCTTGCCATCGACCTCGGCACCGCCAATACGCTTGTCTCCGTGCGCGGCAAGGGCATCGTCATTCGCGAGCCCTCTGTTGTCGCCATCGACAAGAACGACGAGCGCATCTTGGCGGTCGGTATCGAGGCAAAGCGCATGCTCGGCCGTACGCCCGGCAACATCGTGGCCGTTCGTCCCCTGAAGGACGGCGTCATCGCCGACTTTGATGTTACCGAGGCCATGCTTCGCTACTTTATCGACAAGGCGTCCGAGAAGCGCTATCCGTGGACCCCGCGTCCGCGTGTTGTCGTCTGCGTTCCTTCCGGTGTCACGTCGGTCGAGAAGCGTGCTGTCTTTGAGGCCACGATCCAGGCCGGTGCCCGCCAGGCCTATCTGATCGAAGAGCCCATGGCGGCTGCCATCGGCGCCGACCTGCCCGTCGAGGAACCCACCGGCTCCATGGTCATCGACATCGGTGGCGGTACCACCGAGGTTGCCGTTATCGCTATGGGCGGCATCGTCGTCTCGCAGTCCATCCGTATTGCCGGCGACGAGTTCGATCAGGCCATCCTCACGCACGTTCGTGATGCCTACAACCTGGCCATCGGCGAGCGTACGGCAGAGGACATCAAGATCAAGGTCGGTTCCGCCGTGCCGCTCAAGGACGAGCTCGACGTTGAGGTCAACGGCCGCGACGTGATCACCGGTCTGCCCAAGACCGTGCGCATCGAGAGCGAGGAGATTCGTCGCGCGCTCAACAAGCCGCTCGACGAGATGGCCAAGGCCGTCAAGGACGCACTCGACGCTACGCCTCCCGATCTTGCCTCGGACCTTATGTACTACGGCATTTTGCTGACCGGTGGCGGCGCGCTGCTGCGCGGTCTCGACGTGCGCCTGCGCGATGAGACCGGTGTTTCGGTCAACGTTAGCCCCACGGCGCTCGATAACGTCGTTAACGGCTGTGCCCGCGTGCTCGAGGCCAATGCGTTTGATGGCGGCTTCGTCCAGACCAATGCTTAATTTCCAAAAGGTGGATTCCATTTGGCACGATCTTCGGGTTTCTCCACAAATCTGAATACCAAGCGACAATCAACGGGTATGCGCCCGTTGATTGTTTTCAGCCTGATTTCGGTGTTGCTGCTCACGTTTTACATCCGCGAGGGCGAGGCAGGACCGATTCATGCCGTGCGCTCGGGCGTGACGACGATTACCTCGCCGGTGCGCTTTGTGGGCTCGGCTGTGGCGGCTCCCTTCAATGCGATCGGTAACGTGTTCTCTAACCTTACGGCGTCGCAGGACACGCTTGACGAGCTTAAGAAGCAAAACGAGGAACTGACCTCTAAGGTTGCCGAGCTCTCCGAGGCTCAAAAGACCGCCGAGCGACTGGAGGGGCTGGTCGGCCTGCAGTCGACCTACAACCTCAAATCAACCGCAGCTCGTATCGTCGGCGCTTCGGGCGATGCCTGGACCTCGACCGTCACCATCGATAAGGGTTCTGCCGACGGTCTTACCATCAACATGCCTGTGACGAGTTCTGCCGGTGTCATAGGCCAGATTATCGAGGTCTCGGCCAAGACGTCCACCGTGCGCCTGATTGGCGACGAGAACTCGGGTGTGTCCGCCATGGTACAGGACACGCGCGCCCAGGGCATGCTGCAGGGTCAGGCTGACGGCACGCTGCG
>CABUVF010000060.1 GCA_902494945.1 uncultured Collinsella sp. | reverse complement strand
CTTCCGCATTATCTTACAGCACCATTTAAGAAAGTTACCGAGAAAATAATGACTGAGTTTTCGGATTTGAATCTATGCCCAATTAACAACCGTCAGGGAATTGTAATTGATGGTGAAGGTTCAAAGGTAATTTGCAAAGACTAATTTGAATATTTCAGTTTGCTGTACTCATTCCTAGCAGGGTTTGGGGCAGGCACGCCCCAACAAGAAGCTGTCCCAAAGGGGCAAGAATGGGGACTGCGGACGATTTCTTGAACCGTTACGCGGCCCTTCCCAGCGCGGAGCGGAACTCGGCCGGCGTGCGGCCACCGAGCGCATCGCTGCGCCTCTCCGTATTGTATCGACCGATCCAGCCCCGAGCTCCTCGATGAAGCTGGCGGGGGTCCAGTCCGACCAGTCCCTGCCGTACCAGAACTCCTTCTTGAGCAGGCCGAAGAAGCCCTCCATCGCCGCGTTGTCCGGGCTGCAGCCCTTGGCGGACTGGATTGGCTACACTGATGTGGACAGTTCCGGGAGGGGCGCAAGAGACGGGAAGGCCGTGTGCGCGTTCCTGCGCGAGGGCCGCGGGGAGGGGCTGCCTGGGTACGGCGCCTGTCAACTCGGTCTACGTCTTTGATGACCGGGTCGTACTCAATATCAACTTCACGGATGATGCCAAAACGGTCACCCGTGAGGAAGTGTTGGGTTCGAGTGCTATGGACAATGTTCCAGCATGCTGGGATCGAACTCGCTAGCCGGAATCACACGGTACCCGTGACGCAGCAGCAGATCGACAAAAACACCGTTGCCCGCTGTGAGGGTGCCGCTGAATGTTCCATCGTAGATGCGGCCGGCACCGCACGAGGGACTGCGATCCTGAAGAATACACGCGGCAATCTCAGACGGGCCACCCGCCTGCTCGCACATATCGAGTGCGCGCTGGGCGCCCAGGCGAAACTCGCGATCGACCGAGATGCCCTCGCAGGTACGGACCTCGCCGTTCACAATCTCGGACGGCTTGCGCGGCGTGGGCAGGCCGCCAAAGACCTCAGGGCACACCAAGAGTACCTCGGTCCCCGTGCATTCGCACGCTTCGACCAGCTCGCGATGGTAGTTATCGAGCCCGTTATACTTGCAGCTCTCGCCCATCAAGCAGGCACTTACCACGATCTTCATATTCAACTCTCCCCACGCAAAACGCCCCATTTGAGATGGACACTCAAATGGGGCGATAGACACTGCGCAACCAGTATTACTGCTGCTTTGGCATCAGCGGATTCTCGCGCGTGAGGAGATTCATAAACTCCTCGCCCGTGATCGTCTCCTTCTTGTACAGATAACGAGCCAGCTCGTGGAGCTTAAACTTGTTTTCCTTCAGGATCTGCAGGGCGCGGTCGTGCGCATCCTCGATCAGCTTGGCGACAATTGCATCCACGCGCTCGGCCGTACCGGGGGCGCAAGTGAGCGACGTATCCTGGTTGAGGTACGCGTTCTGGACAGTACCGAGCGCCATCATGCCAAACTCGTCGGACATACCAAAGCGCGTCACCATGTTGCGGGCAAGCTTGGTTGCCTGCTCGATATCGTTGGCCGCGCCGGTCGTCATCTCGCCAAAGATGAGCTCCTCGGCCGCGCGACCACCGCAGTAGACGGCGAGCTTGTCCAGCACCTCCTGGCGCGTGGTCAGGAAGCGCTCATCCTCCTCGACCTGCATGGTGTAGCCCAGAGCGCCGCTCGTACGCGGCACGATGGTGATCTTGGTAACCGGCGCAGAACCCTTCTGGCGGGCGGCAACGATGGCATGGCCGATCTCGTGATAGGACACGACCTGTTTCTCGTGGTCGGACAGAACCGTGGACTTGCGCTGCTGACCGGCGATGACAACCTCCACCGACTCCTCAAAATCGTCCTGCGTAGCGCGCTTGCGACCCTCGCGGACGGCACGCAGGGCGCCCTCATTGATGATGTTGGCCAGGTCGGCACCCGAAGCGCCGGGCGTGGCGCGGGCAATCGCGGTCAGGTCGATCGGCGGCTCCGTCTTCACGCTCTTTGCATGCAGCTCGAGGATGTTCTTGCGGCCGGTCAGGTCGGGCAGCTCAACGGGGATGCGACGGTCAAAACGACCGGGGCGCAGCAGGGCCGGGTCAAGGCTGTCGGGGCGGTTGGTAGCAGCAAGAACGACGATACCCTTGTGGTTATCGAAGCCGTCCATCTCGGTCAGCAGCTGGTTGAGCGTCTGCTCGCGCTCGTCGTTGCCGCTAAAGCCGCCGCCGTCACGCTTCTTACCAATCGTATCGATCTCGTCGATAAATACGATACAGGGGGCCTTTTCCTTGGCCTGCTTAAACAGGTCGCGTACCTTGGCGGCGCCACGGCCGACAAACATCTCGACGAACTCAGAACCCGAAATGCTAAAGAACGGCACGCCCGCCTCGCCGGCAACAGCCTTGGCAAGCAGGGTCTTACCGGTACCCGGAGGGCCAACAAGAAGAGCACCGCGCGGCAGCTTGGCACCGATCTCCTCGTAGCGCTGCGGCTTCTCCAGAAAGTCGACGACCTCCTTGAGGGACTCCTTGGCCTCTTCCTGGCCGGCGACGTCCTTAAAGGTCACGCCCACATCCTTGGAGGCAATCACGCGAGCACCGGACTTGCCCAGTCCACCGCCGCCAAAACCACCGCCGCCAAAGTTCATCGACGGACCGTCATCACCCATGGCCTTCTTCATGCGGCGGTTGAGCCACCAGCCAATCAGGAAGAAAATCGCCATGGGAAGAATGAGGGTGAGCAGGTAGTAGGTCATCAGACCCGAGTTTTTATCGGGAACGACCGACTCAAGCGAAGCACCGGATTCAAGCACACGATCGGTAAAGCCCGCGTCATTCGGCACGCCGGTCGTCTTGTAGGCGATGTTCTCGTCCTCGCCCTTTTTGGTGTAATAAATCGTGTAATCGTCCGTGTTGTATTCGACCTTGTCGACACTCTTCTTATCGAGCGCTTTGACAAAGGTCGAATAATCGGTCTTCGTAATCTGCTGCGTGTGACCGATGTTGGGGAACAGAACGGTCGAGAGCACGAGGTAGACGACGAAGGCGATGAGCACGTAGAGGATCATATTCCGTCTACGTTTGTTGTCATCCATCTCCATCTGCTTGAACTCCATCTACTGGGGTTGATAATGCTATCTAGAATACCCAACCCAGACGGCGATAAACCGACGCCGGGCACGAAAGGACAGAGATGGCATCACTGGAAGTCGGCAAGGTTCAAATCTACACGGGCGACGGAAAGGGCAAAACCACGGCCGCCTTGGGACTGGCTTTGCGTGCCACAGGTTATGGTCTCAACGTACTCATGCTGCAGTTTGCCAAGAAGCTGCACTGCGCCGAACACGATGCCGCGCCGCGCCTGGGACTGCGCATTGTGCAGGCCGATCGCGACACGCCCGAGGCTTGCGCCGCGCAGATCATGGAGCTCGCACGCGAGCAGATTAGCCAGGTAGACATGCTGATCTTGGATGAACTGGGAGAAGCCATGCGACGGGGCTTTGTGACGCGCGAAGATGTCGAAGCGTTGATCACGATGAAACCGACCACCACAGAGCTCATGCTCACCGGCCGCGGCTTGCTGCCCCTCGCCGACCTTGCCGACCTAGTAACCGAAATGCGTCCCATCAAACACTACTTCGACGAAGGCCTCCTAGCCCGCCAAGGCATCGAATACTAATTGATCCGAAGGGGACGGAGGCAAACGGATCATCGACATCACGACGGAGAGCAATGATCCGTTTTCCTCCGTCCCCTACGGATCATTAGGCGGTGGCGCGGCCGAGCCAGTTGCCGCTGTGGTGGTAGATGGTAAACATCGTGGCCGTGATGAGCCAGGTTACGGGGTAAACCAGCAGCAGGTGCTCAAGCGACGGATCGAACGGCATAATCGCAAACACCCAGATCACCCTGAGCACGACGGTGCCAAAAATCGTGAGCATCATAGGCTGGAAGCTCACGCCAGCGCCGCGGATGGAGCCGGACGCGTTTTCGATAATCGAGAAGATCGCGTAGAACGGCGCGATGAAATGAAGAATCGTCGTGGTGTAGGCCGAAATCGAAGCATCGTCGACAAACAGACGCGACAACGGACCCGAGAACACCAGTAGCACGGCAGACAGGCCCCCAATGAGCATAAACGACAGCACAAGCGACGTATGGTAGCCCTTGCGCATGCGCTCGTAGTTGCGCGCGCCAAAGTTCTGTGCCGAGAACGTGGTGATCGAAACGCCAAGCGCCTCGGTAACCATCCAGACAATGCCATCCAAACGGCCCGAAAGACCCCACGCCGTGGTGACATCGGCACCAAACGAGTTGACCGACACCTGAATCAAAACGTTGGAAATCGAATACGCAGCAGACTGAAAGCCAAGCGGCAGACCACACGAGATCATGCTCTTACAAATGCCAGGATCAATGCAGAGTTTGGACAGTGAAAGCCGCCACGCACCCGGAGCGCGCATCATACGAATCACGATCATCGTGGCGTTGGAGCAAATGGTCAGCGCCACCGCGATGCCACAGCCCAGAGCCTCCATATGAAGCACGGCAACGAAGATGACATCCAGCACCGCATTAACAAGGCAGCCGGAAGCAATGATCACAGCAGGACCGCGTGTGTCGCCCACGGCGCGCAGCAGCGCCGTTCCCATATTGAGCAGCAGCGCCGCAACCATGGCGGCAAAATAGCAACGAGCATAGGCCACGCCCTCGGCCAATAGTTCATGCGGCGTGTTCATAAGTACCAGCATGGGCTCAACGAACACTATGCCAAGAATCGAGAAAACGATACCGCCCACCAGCGCGAGCGTCATGGCCGTATGGACCGAACGACTCAATCGCTCATCATCGTGCCGACCAAAATACTGACCGGTAATGACCGCGCAGCCAGCGCCAACGCCAACGCAAAAGCCAATGCAGAGCTCGGAGAGCACCATCGTGGCTTGAATGCCACCCAGCGCGAGCTTGCCGCCAAACTGGCCGACGATATACGTACCAATAAGCGTGTAAGCCTGCTGAAAAAACGAGCTAAAGAAGATAGGGACGCACAGCGACAGCAGCTGTTGCCAAATGACACCCTGCGTTACATCGATAGCCGTAGATTTCTTAGCTACACGCCCTCCCCACCAGCGTACGTCAAACAACAAAACGGCAATTTAAGACCAAAGCCAATACCAGCTTAGCACCGACCGACGTCGGCCGAAACGCCCCGAACCAGAGCCCGGTGCTAACTATCTGCCTAGTGATACAGCCCCGGCTGGTAGTGGTACTCGTTGCTCACATGCGGGCACAGCTGCCAAAAGGCAACAGCGCTTGCCGCGGCCACGTTGAGTGAATCGACCCCATGTGCCATCGGAATACGCACGGCGCGGTCGCAGCCTGCAATGGTCTTGGCGCCCAAGCCAGCACCCTCGGTGCCCATAAAGATTGCCAGGCGGTCAATCTCCTGGAGCGCGGGATCGTCCAGCGACACCGAATCATCCGTCAACGCCATAGCGGCACACGAAAAGCCGGCATCGTGTAGCGCCGCCAGCCCATCATGCGGCCATACGCGCGCTTCGCTGCCAATGCGTGTCCAGGGCACCTGGAACACCGTGCCCATGCTCACGCGGGCCGAGCGACGGTACAGCGGATCGCAGCACGTAGGGCTCACCAAAATGCCATCGACGTTCAGCGCAGCCGCCGAGCGGAATATTGCGCCCACATTGGTATGGTCGACAATGCCCTCGAGCACGCACACGCGCACCGGGCGCTCCCCCGCCGCATCGACGACGCCACCCAAGAACTCGGCTACCGGAATCTGACGTGGACGACGGAATGCCGCGAGCGCACCGCGCGTCACATTGAAGCCCGTCAGCTGCTCCATAAGCTCCATGGAGGCAACGAACACAGGAACCGGACCCGCGCCCTCGCGCACAATCAGGCGCTCAAACAGCGGCATCATCTGGTCGAGCCAGCGCTCGCCCAAAAGAAAGCTCACCGGCTGGTATCCGGCGCGAACCGCACGCTCGATGACCTTGGCACTCTCGGCGATAAAAATGCCCTTCTGCGGCTCCAGCACGCAGCGAAGCTCACGCTCGGTCAGTCGCACGTAGGCATCGAGCCGCTCGTCCTCGAGAGAATCGATTCGCAGCACCTCAACGGCATCAGTCATAGCAGCCAGCCCGCACCCTTCTTTACAGCACATCTATACCAAACGAGGCGACGCTAAGCGCCGCCCCATGCATTCAAACAACCCGATGATACCGTTCACGCCAGACGATTTACGCCTCAACGCGACGATACGTCACGAACTCATAATCGACACCCTCGTCTCCCTCGCCCGAGGCAATCGTGGCAACACCGTCACGCCGCGCAATCTCCCACGCGGGATCGGCATCCAAATCGGGAAAGTACGTATCCACGTCATGCACGCAATGGTCATGCGTAACCTCGGCCTCCACGTAATACGGCAAAAACTGTCGATATACCTCGCCGCCGCCGATTACCCAGGCAACGGGTTCATCGGCAACCGCGGCAAGCGCCTCGTCGATACTATGCACCACGTCGACGCCCTCGGGAGCAAAGTCCTCATCGCGCGTGAGCACGATATTGCGGCGGTTCTTGCGCGGACGTCCGCCGGGAAAACTCAGCAGCGTCTTGCGTCCCATAATGACCGGGCAACCTTTGGTACACGCCACAAAATGGCGCATGTCGGCGCGATTGGACACGACCATGTCACCCTCGCACCCAATGCCCCAATCGTCACACACGGCAACAATGGCAGAAAGCTTACACCTCATGCGCGTCACCTACACCGCAATGGGGATGTTCTTGACCTGAGGGCCGTGCTCATAGCCCTCGACGATCAGATCATCGGTCGTAAACGCATAGAAGTCATGCACATCGGGGTTGAGCGTTACCTTGGGCGCAGCAAACTGCGGACGCTCAATAAGCTCGCGAACGATATCGACATGACGGTCGTAAATGTGGGCATCGGCAATCACATGCAGCAGCTCGCCAGCGATCATATCGACCGACTGCGCGACCATCATCAGCAAAATGGCGTACTGGCACACATTCCAGTTGTTCGCAGCCAAAATATCCTGGCTGCGCTGGTTGAGAATCATGTTGAGCGTCGGTTTATCATCCTGCGGACGCTGCGTCACGTTATACGTCACGCTGTAGGCACACGGATACAGGTGCATCTCGGACAGGTCGCTAAACACGTACGTGTTGGTCATGATGCGGCGGCTATATGGCGTGTTCTTAAGGTCGTACAGCACACGGTCCATCTGATCGAAGTCGCCCTCGGCGTAATGGCTCTTCTGCCCAATCTGATACCCGTAGGCCTTGCCGATGGAGCCAGTCTCGTCGGCCCACTCATCCCAAATATGGCTGTTGAGATCATGCACGTTATTGGACTTCTTTTGATAGATCCATAGGATCTCATCCATGGCAGATTTGAGGGCCGTACGACGCAGGGTAAGCGCCGGAAACTCCTCACGCAGGTCATAGCGTGCCGTGACCCCAAAGTTTTTAATGGTATAGGCAGGGGTGCCGTCCTCCCACACCGGGCGGACCTTTTGGCCCTCGGTGGTGGTGCCATGGTCCAGAATATCGCGGCACATGGCTACAAACTGTTGATCAGCCTTGCTCATTGACCCTCCTGTCAGTCGCCTATAAGCGAGATTCATTATAGCCCAGGCGCACGCGGCCCCACAGCCCTAACATAAGCCCTCATTTTCTGACATATGCCAGAAATTCCTTGCGTAAATCCGCACGGTCGTTATTCTATTGTTGACATATGTCAGATTTGGAGAGTGTATGGCTGGAAGACGCGAAAAACTGCGCCGCGTTGGGATCATCCCCGAATATCGCGGTTTTACCCCCGATGGCCTTGCCAGCGGAGACGCCATCGATATGACGATCGACGAACTCGAGGTCCTGCGCCTCTGCGACCTGGAAGGACTCAATCAGGAGGATGTCGCCCAGCACATGGACATTGCCCGCGCCACGGTGGCGGCAATCTGCAGCCGCGCACATCGCAAGGTGGCAAACGCGCTGGTCAATGGACGCGCGATCGTCATCGAAGGCGGCAATATCGTGTACTCCCCCATTACCACGGCAACGGCCGTATGGCCAGCAAAGGAGATCGACACCATGAGGGTGGCAACCACGTACGACAACGGCAACATCTTTATGCACTTTGGCCGCAGCGAGCAGTTCAAGATCTACGACATTCAGGACGGCAAGGTACTCAACGAGCAGGTCGTGGGCACCGGCGGTACCGGCCACGGCGCACTTGCGGGCCTGCTCGCCAACGGCGGCGTGGACACGCTCATCTGCGGCGGCATCGGCGGTGGCGCTATCAACGCGCTTGCCCAAGCCGGCATCACGGTATACGCAGGTGCCCAGGGCAGCTGCGACGCTTGCGTCGAGGCCCTTATCGCCGGCACGCTCGCACAGAACGGCGAGGCCACGTGCGGTTGCCACGGCCACGACCACGAGCACGCCCACGAGCATGGCGATTCCTGCGGCTGCCACGGCCATCACGAGCACGAGGGTCACGAGGGTTGCAGCTGCCACTAACGGCACGACACGCGACCTCGGGGCGCGACGCTGAACTCAACCCAACAATCAAAGCCAACAACAATGGCCACCCGGTAGCTTCCGAGTGGCCTTTGCTATATCAAGCTGGAATTACAGCTCTATTTCTTATTACGCATCTGCGCTTCCATCTGGCGCAGCAGCTCCATATCGGACTTGGGACCGCCCGTACCCAGGCCGCCCATGCCGCCCAGACGCATAGCGTCCAAGCCAGGGATATTGGGCATGCGCATCTTCTTGCCCTTCTTGCCCTTTTTGCCCTTTTTGCCGCCGGCCTGTGCCTGATTGGCCATCGTGCGCATGCGGCCCATCATCTTATTCATCTCGCCCCACTGCTTCATAAGGGTGTTGACCTCGGTGGGGGTTACGCCGGCTCCCTTGGCAATGCGGGCGCGGCGCTGGCCGTTGATGATGGAGGGACGCAGGCGCTCCTCCTTGGTCATCGACATGATGATGGCCTCGTTCTTATCGAAGATGCCCTCGTCCAGGTTGCCGCCCATCTGGTTTAGTGCACGCTGACCACCGGGGAGCATGCCCAGGATACCTTTCATGCCGCCCATCTTCTTGACGGCTTTCATCTGGTCGAGCATATCGTTCATGGTAAAGCCCTCGCGCAACATGCGCTCGGCAGCCTCGAGCTGCTCTGCATCGGCTG
Source organism: uncultured Collinsella sp. (assembly GCA_902494945.1). Lineage (GTDB taxonomy): Bacteria > Actinomycetota > Coriobacteriia > Coriobacteriales > Coriobacteriaceae > Collinsella. The sequence goes on along the minus strand of CABUVF010000060.1, from coordinate 2,131 downwards.
CCTCCTGGGCCTTCTCGATGATGCCGACGACATCGCCCATGCCCAAGATGCGCTTGGCCATGCGGTCCGGGTAAAACGGCTCAAGCGAGTCGGGTTTCTCGCCCATGCTCACAAACTTGATGGGCTTACCGGTCACCTGGCGCACCGAAAGTGCGCCACCGCCACGGGCGTCGCCGTCGAGCTTGGAGATGATCACGCCGTCAAAGTCGGTGCGCTCGGCGAAGGTCGAGACGACGTTGACGATATCCTGGCCGGTCATGGCATCGACGACCATCAGCACCTGGTCGGGCTTGACGGCCTTCTTGATGTCGACTGCCTCCTGCATCATCTGCTCGTCGATCTGCAGACGACCGGCGGTATCGACGATGACCACGTCACGCAGGTGGTCGATGGCCTCCTGGATGGCGCCCTTTGCGATGTCGATCGGGTGCGCTCCGTCACCGCGGAAGACCGGCACGCCGATCTCGCCGCCGAGCGTGGCCAGCTGGTCGGCAGCGGCGGGACGGTAGACGTCGCACGCGGCGAGCAGCGGCGAGCGGCCCTGCTTCTTGAGCAGGTAGGCCAGTTTCACGGCCGCCGTGGTCTTACCGGAGCCCTGCAGGCCCACGAGCATGATGACATTGGGAATGCGGTTGCTAAAGACGAGTTTGCTCTCGGTTGAGCCGAGCATCTCGGTGAGCTCGTCGAGCACGATCTTGACGACGTTTTGCGCCGGCGACAGCGACTCCATGACCTCGGCGGTCATGCAGCGCTCCTTGGTCTTGGCGACGAACTCCTTGACGACCTTAAAGTTGACGTCGGCCTCGAGCAGCGCCATGCGAATGTCGCGCATGGCCGAGGTGATATCGGCCTCGGTCAGCTTACCCTTGCCGCGCAGGCGGTCAAATGTGTCGTTGAGGCGATCGCTCAGGGAATCAAACACTGGTTACTCCTTAGTTGGACTCGCCCACCAGGGCGCGGCAGAAATCTTTGGCGTTAAACTCCTGCAGGTCATCGACCTGCTCGCCCACGCCGATGCGCAGGATCGGGAGCTTGAGCTTCTCGGCCACGGCCATGGCGATACCGCCCTTAGCCGTGCCGTCGAGCTTGGTCATGATAATACCGTCCAGGCCCAGCGCCTCGTTAAACTCGAGCGCCTGGTTCAGACCGTTCTGACCAGTGGCGGCATCGATCACAAGCACGACCGAAACCGGCATGGGGCCGGCGGCCATATTGGCGGCGCGCTTACGCGTCACGTTGACCACCTTGGCGAGCTCGCGCATGAGCTCGGGGCTCGTGTGCAGGCGGCCGGCGGTGTCGATCAGCACCAGGTCGCTGCCGCGCTTATCGGCCTCATCGAGCACGTCGTAGCAAACACTTGCCGGGTCGGAGCCGCGATCGCGCTTGATGACGGGGACGCCGGCGCGCTGACCCCACACATCGAGCTGCTCGATGGCAGCGGCGCGGAAGGTATCGGCAGAACCGATCACGACATTCTTGCCGCGGGCGGCCATGGCGCTCGCGATCTTGCCGACCGTCGTGGTCTTGCCGGCGCCGTTAATGCCTACAAACAGCACGCAGCTCGGCGTGTCGGAGAACGGATCGCGCTCGGCGGGCACCAAATGGCCCTCGAGCTGCTCGGCCAGAGCGCGGCGAAGCTGCGGGGCGGTCTTAAGGTTCTTCTTGGCAGCAGCATCGCGCAGGTCATCGGAGACCTGAATAGCGACCTCGGCACCCATGTCACCCATGACGAGGGTGTCCTCAAGGTCCTCCCAAAAGTCCTCGTCGACCTCGCCGCCAAAGTAGAAGACCTCGTTGAGGGCCTCGCGGCTGCGCTCAAGTCCGCGCGAGAGAGCGTCAAAGAATCCCATTATGCATTCACGACCTTTCCGGTTTCGCGATCGAGTTTTTGCGAGACGACGCGGCTGACGCCGTCGGCTTGCATCGAGACGCCATAGAGAACGTCAGCGTCCTCCATAGTACGGCGCTGATGCGAAATGACCAAGAGCTGTGTATCGGAACGCAGCACATCGAGGGCTCCGATGAGCTTGGACAGGTTGGCGTCATCAAGCGCCGCCTCGACCTCGTCCAGCACATAGAACGGCACCGTGCGCGTGCGGTACACGGCAAAGAGCAGGGCGAGCGCCGTCAG
>CABUVF010000059.1 GCA_902494945.1 uncultured Collinsella sp. | reverse complement strand
GACGATAGAATCGACCTGGCGGTTATTGGTACCGGTGGCAAGCACAAAGTAGTCGCATACGTCGGAAAGCTCGGTCAGGTCGAGCACCTGAACGTCCTCGCCCTTCTTGTCGTAGGCGGCCTGCGCGGCGGCGCGGGCGACATCCTCGGCGGCGACACCGCTCGCGGACAGCGAGGCGGCAGTGCGGTCGGACGTGGCGGCGAAGCTCTTGTGCTCCACACCTTCAAGAATCTGCTCGTCGGTCATGGTCTCGTCGGCCATGGAATACCTCTTTCTAGACAGCCCGAGCTAGCGCAGCTGGGCGTAATGGTTGTAAATCGTAATAGCCGTGGGATAAAGATAGCGCCCGGACTGGATCACATAGACCAGACCCTGCGCAAAACAGGAGAAGAACAACTCATCGAGCGTCGACTCCCCCACCATCTTGCGCAGCGCATGGGCATAGTCGCCGTGACGGTTGGGCTCGATGGCATCTGCCACAAAGACCACCATATCGAGCGGCGTCATGTCGCAGGCACCCACGGTGTGACGGTCGACAGCCTGGAAAACGGCCGGTGACAGCTCGGGAAAAAGCTGCGGAAGCTCATAGGCGGCAACAGGGCCATGCAAAAGCGGCGTCGCGGCGGAAGGAGAGCCGGCAACCTTGATGCCATAGTGAAGCGCGCGGGCCACGAGCTCGTCATCGGAAAGAACCTTGTCCCAGTCGTGAACTAAGCCGGCGGCAGCCGCATCAAAGCGGTCAACGCCGTAGACCTCGGCCAGATGAAGTGCGGTCTCGGCAACACCCAGCGAATGCACATAGCGCTTGCGCTTATCTTTCATGCGAACATCGAGCAGCTCTTGAATGCGCTTGAGCAGCGCGCGCTCATCGCCCTCAAACTGATCCTCTACCGACAACGTAGCCCCCATCACTCAAAATCTTCTTGGCCCAAATCGGCATATAGCCTGCGCTTGCGAATGTAGCCGAGCACGGACTCGCTCGTAAGATAACGCACGCTCATGCCGCGGGCAACTCGCTTACGAATGTTCGTCGAGCTGATCGCCAGCGCCGGAATCTGAATATAGCGCACGTCGAACGGCAGCCCCGACTCTTTGATTCGGGCACGCGCCGTATCGATATCAAAGCCCGGTCGCGTCGCCGCAATAAAGGTAGCAAGCTCAGCGATTCGTTCGGCATCATGCCAGGTCACAATATCGATAATCGCATCGGCGCCCGTAATAAAGTAGAGCTTTACCTGCGGCGGGTAAAAGTCGCGAAGGGCATGAAGCGTATCGGCCGTATAGGTCACGCCCGGACGGTCGATCTCGAAACGGCTCGCCAAAAAAGCCGGATTCGCGGCGGTGGCGAGAACCGTCATGGCATAACGGTCCTCAGCAGGCGTCACCGGCTTGTCAAGCTTAAAGGCGGGAGAGCCGGCCGGCATAAAGAGCACAGCGTCCAAGTCGAGCGACTCGCGCGCCTGCTCGGCAGTCACCAAGTGCCCGTAATGAATCGGGTCGAAGGTGCCGCCCATAATGCCAAGCCGAAACTCTTTGCCCTCTTTTATGGGCAGCTCGGGCAAACCGATTCCACCGCGCAGCGACATGGCTTACTCGCCCTCCGAGGTCTCGGCATCGTCCGCGGCATCCGCCGCATCGACAACCTCGACGCCCTCATCCGGAGCATCGGTCACGTCAAGGGCCTCAACGGCAACGTCCTCGCCAGCGTCCTCGAGCTCCTCGTACTCCGAGAAGTCCTCAGCGCCCTCAAAGTCAAAGGCGCGCTGGCAAATGCGGACCTCGTCGCCCGCACGGCAACCGGCCTTCTCGAGCGCGTCGTCAACACCCATACGCGCAAACTTATGCTGCAGGTAAATGACGGCTTCCTCGTTTTCCCAATCGGTCTGGATGACCATGCGCTCGATGGCACGACCAACCACACGGAAGGCACCGGGCTCCTCCTGGACAATGCGGAACCGCTTCTCGCGCTGCAGACGGCGGCGCTCCCACTCCTCGTCGCGAAGATCGACCGGCTCATCGGAAACCGCCAGCTCGGCGCGAAGCTTAGCCACCTGCTCGCCCACGGCAAGCATCAGCGTATTGAGACCGGCGCCCGTCACGGCGGACACGGCAAAGAACATATGTCCATCGTCGAGCGCGGCGCGCTTGAGGTCGGCAATCTTGTCGGCCGTGCCCGGCGCATCGCACTTGTTGGCGACAACGATTTGCGGGCGCTCCGAGAGCTCTGCGCCATACTGCTCGAGCTCACGGTTGATGATGCGGTAATCCTCAACCGGGTCGCGATCCTCAAAACCGCCCGTCATGTCGACGACATGCATGATGAGCGCCGTACGCTCAATGTGGCGCAGGAACTGGTGGCCTAGGCCCTTGCCCTCGCTCGCGCCCTCGATCAAACCAGGAACGTCGGCAACGACATAAGAATACTCACCGGCACGCACCATGCCGAGGTTCGGCACGAGCGTGGTAAACGGATAGTCGGCGATCTTGGGACGGGCGGCACTCATGCGCGCGATGAGCGAAGACTTACCCACCGAGGGAAAGCCCACGAGCGCGGCATCGGCCATAAGCTTCATCTCGAGCTCAATCCAGTGCTCCTCGGCCGGTTCGCCCAGCTGAGCGAACGCGGGCGCGCGACGCACCGACGTCACAAAGTGGGTATTGCCCAGACCGCCGGCGCCACCGGGCGCCACGACAACGCGCTCGCCGTCGTGCACCAGGTCGGCAATCTCGAACATCGGGGTCTGCGTCTCGGGATCGAGCTCGCGTACCACGGTGCCCATGGGAACCTTCAGGATCAGGTCCTCGCCGCTCTTGCCATTGCGACGAGCGCCCTGGCCGTGCGTGCCGCGCTCGGCGCGGAAGTGATGCTTAAAGCGGTAATCGATCAGCGAAGACAGCTGAGCATCGGCCTGGATGACGACATTGCCGCCACGACCGCCGTCGCCGCCATCGGGGCCGCCCTTGGGGACAAATGCCTCGCGCCTAAACGACATGCATCCGGCTCCGCCGTCGCCGCCGCACACGTTAATGCGGCTGATATCGGTGAACTGTGACAACAGAATCGCCTCCTACAAAAAAGAGGGAGACCCTTGAATCCTAAAACTCAAGTGCCTCCCACATATGTGCTCTATGAAGGGTGAATTACGCGTTCGCGAGCGGGCGTACGCTGACCCTGTGCTTGATACCCTTGTGGAACTCAACGGTACCGTCGACCAGCGCGAACAGCGTGTCGTCCTTGCCACGACCAACGTTCTCACCCGGGTGGATGTGAGTGCCGTGCTGACGGACGAGAATCGTGCCCGTGGTTACCGTCTGGCCGGCATAGCGCTTCGTGCCAAGGCGCTGACCGCGGGAGTCACGGCCATTACGGGAGGAACCGAGTCCTTTTTTGTGTGCCATTGTGTATACCTACTCTTTCGTTACGAGTGTAATCTACTCGGCGACGGGAGCCTCGGCAACAGCCTCGGCCTCTGCCTTGACAGCCTTCTTGGCGCGGGACGTAGCCTGGACCTTCACGATCTTCAGCTTGGTGAGCTGCTGACGGTGACCCTTCAGACGACGATAGCGCTTGCGCTTGTGGAACTTGAAGACCAGCTGCTTCTCGCCCTTGAACTGCTCAACGATCTGAGCGGTAACCTTGGCCTTGGCCAGCTTGTCGGGATCGGTGACGATCTTCTTACCATCGTTGAGGAAGATGACCGGCAGGGTGACCTTGTCGCCCTCATTGCCCTCGATCTTCTCGACGGTGATGACATCGTCGGTGGCGACCTTGTACTGCTTGCCGCCCGTGTTAACGATTGCGTACATGTTTACTTGCCCTTCATGCATCAGTTAGTGCAACAGCCGAATATAGTAGCAGGCGAAAATACCCCCGTCAACGAGTATGTGGAGCAAATCCACAAGTTCGCACAGGTATGGGGCTGACGAGTCGGCCCTCGTCGTCCTCGCATGCTTGATTCTGACGCTCGACATCGTAGGAGCAGATGGTCACGAGGTCTTGCATACCGGTGGAAACAATAGGTGCATCCACGCCCGGGGTCAAGCCCTGCAACAAAACATCAGCAGCGGAAAGCAAAATTTCCGGACGCATGGAGCCCTCGTTATCGGCATGGGTGTCGAGCATGAGCACCAAATGGTCCGGGCGCTCCCCCGCCGTGAGCTCATAGCCCACGAGCGTGTGATCCAAATCCAAGCGCTTGCTCTTTTTGCCGCGCGCGTAGTCGATGCCATGGCCCGCGCGCAGCGTGTCGATCGCACGACGCACCTCGTCGGCGCTTACGGGCGCCTCGGGATCCAGGTGCAGGTCGATGCGATACGACAGACGCGTAAGCTGAGCCGTGAGCGCCGGCGTATGCACGTCGATGTACGCCGCCTCGATGGGTGCCAGATCGACCGGAGACGCCGCAACCAGGCGCCCAAACGCCTCGTCGAGCGCCACGAACTCGGTCATAAACAGGTCATACCACTCGCAAGTCGACGACGTACCCACCGGTAGCGCCGAAGAGAAGCCCACGCGCATGTGCGGAGAGAAGCCCTGCGTGACGGCATAGGGAAGTCCCGCACGGCGCACGATGCGCTCAATGGTATGGATTACTTCGAGATGGCCCAGGTACTTAAGGCGATCGCGCTTGCCATAGCGAACACGAAGCCTAAAGAGCGTGGGGTTGTCGGTCAGGCGCTCACTCATGCGCGATCACCCATCAATACATTCTTGGCGTGGAGCGTGGGGCAGATCCCGCAGCCGGTGCACGACGTGCGGGTGCAGTCGGGAGTCGTGACGCCCTCAAGCGAGCGACGGTACTCGCGCTCGAGGAAGCCGCGCGTGCAGCCGGGGCTCACGTGCTCCCACGGCAGGCGCCAGTCCAACTCGTAGGGCAGGTGCACGAGCTCATTGAGGTCGATGCCGTTTTTGGCAGCAGCCTCCTTCCAGTTATCGAGCGAGAAATGCTCTACCCAGGCGTCAAAGCGAGAGCCCGCGCGCCAAGCATCGATGATGACGGGCGTCATGTCACGACCGGCGCGGGACAGCGCGGCCTCGATGAGCGAAGTCTCGGCATCATGGTAATGCACGCGGACGGCACGGTTGCGAACGCTCGTGATAAGCAACTTCTGGCGACGCTTGACGTCGTCGTAGTCGAGCTGCGGGCACCACTGGAACGGCGTGGCAGCCTTGGGGATAAAGACCGAAACCGAGATGGACACCGAGATCGAGCCGCGACGAGCCTTGGGCACCACGGAACGACCAAGCTCCAGCACGTGATCGGCCAGATTGGCGATGGCCACGATGTCCTCGTCGCGCTCGCCGGGAAGGCCCATCATAAAGTAGAGCTTCATGCGGTTCCAGCCGGCCTCGAAGGCCGCCTTGGCCGCACGGTCCAGGTCCTCCTCGGTCACGTTCTTGTTAATGATGTCGCGCATGCGCTGGCTGCCGGCCTCGGGCGCGAACGTCAGGCCGCCCTTCTTTTCGCCGGCGACCGACTCGGCCATATCCACGCCAAACGAATCCAAGCGCTGCGACGGAATAGACACGCGAATACCCGTATCCTCAAGGCGACGGTTGAGCCTGCCGAGCACGTCACGAATGCAGGAGTGGTCGGTCGTGGAGAGCGAGGTCAGCGACACCTCGTCATAGCCGGTCTTTTCCAGACCCTGAATCACCGACGAGACGATCTGGTCGGCCGAACGCTCGCGCACCGGGCGATACGTCATGCCGGCCTGGCAAAAACGACAGCCGCGAGCGCAGCCGCGCAGAATCTCGATAGACAGGCGGTCGTGAACCAGCTGCGCATAGGGCACGCACGACTGCGACAGCGGATTCGTGGCGCCGAAATCCTCGACGACGCGCTTGTAGACCACGGTCGGCGCATCCTTGCCCTCACGCGGCACGGTGTAGCCATGCGGCGAGCAGGGCTCGTCGTGACGAACCTCATAGAGCGACGGCACGTAGTTGCCGGCAATGGATGCAAGCTGCTCAACAATCTGCGCGCGCGGGACTCCTTCGTCACGCAGGCGGCGATGCAGCTGGCAGGTCTCGAGCAGCGATTCCTCGCCCTCGCCGATGAGGATGGCATCGAAGAAGGCCGCGTACGGCTCGGGGTTGTACACCGAAGGACCACCGGCGATGATAATGGGATCGTCCTCAGTACGGTCGGCCGCTAACAGCGGAATGCCAGCGAGGTCGAGTGCCTCGAGGAAGTTCGTCATCGCCATCTCGTGCGGCACATGCAGGCCGACGATATCAAACGAAGCGACCGGCGCTGCACCCTCGAGCGACAGCAGCGGAATACCCGCCTCGCGCATGGCGTCACCCATATCGGGCCACGGCACATAGCCACGCTCACAGGAGATGCCCTCGGCCTGGTTAAGGATGTTGTAGAGGATGGCGATACCCTGGTTGGGCAGACCGACCTCGTACACATCCGGGTAGATCAGGCAGCAACGGTAGTCGGCATCGGCCTTGGAAAGCGTGCCCCACTCGTGATCGATATAGCGACTCGGCTTTTCGACCTTGGCGAGCAGCGGCTCAATTAAATGAAAACAGTCTTGATACGGAACGCGCAACGGAAAACCCCTAAGCAGCGAGATCGGATGCGTCCTCGTAGGACGCCATAGGACGGGTAGCGCCCGCGACCGTGGTCACCAGATCGCGAACGCGGGAGAACGTGGCAGTGACCACCTCGTTGGCACGGCTGTAGTCGACATCGCGCTCGTAGAGCGAAACGAGCGCACGGCCCATGCCATAGGTGCCCGCGGCAGCAGTGAGCGCCTTGACGGCAAACCCAATATGCGGCGTCTGCTTGACGAGCGCACGGGTGACCGCGCGGATCACAAGACCGCCGGCAAGCACGCCCGCGACCTCGTAGCCGCGCTCAGGCTTAATGCCGCGTCCAAAGACGGCAGCGAGCTCAAAGAGCATGCCCACCTGCGCCAGCGCCATAACGGGATAATCGGCGCCCGGCAAAAACACCAGCGCACCAGTCGCCATATTGGTGAGCGCGCACGAGGTGATGATACGATTGGCCGCCGCGATACGCATGAAGGCAAAGTTCGCCGCAAAAGCCGTTTCCTTTTCGGTGCGATCGAGAATCCAGCGGGCAAGCGTCTCGAGCAGATACGTCTTATCGGTTGCCGCTACCACACCGAGCATGGGCGTGGACTCCTCGATAAACGGCACCTCCACAGCAGACTCGGCAAGCACGCACACGGGCGCGCCGGCGATCACGAGCTCCTGCACGGCACTCTCCAAGCGGTCGGAACCGCACGAGAGCACCAGTACCACATCGGTATCGGTCTTTGGAGCAATTCGCTCCTCCCCCAGACGCTCGACGCGCACAATGCCCGAGGTCGTCTGCGGCACAAAGGCGTCACGCACCGTCTCGGCCAGAAAGCGCGAGGCGGACGAATCCAGATAGACCGAGACGCGCACCGGCGTATCGGAATCCTTCTTAACGGACGCGCCCATCTTAAAAGCGCGGGTCAGCTTATCTACGGGAATTTTCATAGCAAACCCCTCCAGCGGTTACGCGGCGCCCGAACGATGCCGCCATATGGATTGTACGATACCCACCGTCAGCAGCTGAATCATCATCGAAGACGAACCGAAGCTAATAAACGGTAGCGGAATACCGGTAATCGGCATCATGCCGATGCACATGCCGATGTTTTCGAAGGTCTGGAACGCCCACATGCCAACGATGCCCACACACGAAAGACGCAAGAACAGCGACTCACACTTAAAGGCGACGCGAATCGTCGAAAAGATCAGCAGCACGTAGAGGCACAGGAGCAAAAAGGAACCGCAAAAGCCAAAGGTCTCGGATAGGAAGGCGAAGACAAAGTCGGTGTGGAACTCAGGCAGAAAGCCGCCGGCCGACTGCGTCGCATGGCCCAAACCCTTACCAAAGAAGCCGCCCGAGCCAACGGCGATAAGCGACTGCTGCAGGTTGTAGGCATCGTCCGAATCGGCATTATCGGGGTCGATAAAGACCGTCAGGCGGTTCATCTGATACTGCTTGATGAGCACATCGTGGCCGAGCAACGAATCAAAGACCGAATCGAGCGCCAGGACGAGGGCCACCAGGCCCACAAGCAGGGCCAGGGTCGACAGCACCCATTCGCGGCGCGCACCGCTCATGCAGATGACGATGGCGCCCGAGACCAGCACGACCAGGCCCGAGCCCAGGTCGCCCATGGCGACGACGGCCAAAAACGGAATGGAAAGCATGCCGCAGAGCTTGATGTAGTCGTGAACGGTATCGATGCGACCGTTATACTGCGAGCCAAGCGTGGCGATAAAGAAGATGGTGATGAGCTTGGCAAGCTCAACCGGCTGGAATGTCAAGCCGATACCGGGAATCTTGATCCAGCCCGTCATACCCAGACCGCCTGTATAGGACAGACCCGGAATCTTGGGCGAGAAGATAACGATCAGGTCGATGACGAGCAACGCTGTCGAGAAATTGGAAATACCGCGCAGGTCGGTACGCCAGACCAGCACCGCCAGCACCGCCCCGATGCCAATTCCCAGAAGATGACGTGAGAACGAGGCATCGGCCTTAAACTGCGAAGCCGACCAGATAATGATGGCACCGTAGGCGACGAGCGCCACTGTAGCCACGAGCACACCGATATGCACCTTTTGGCGAAACGTGCCGCGCGAGGCCGAAAGTTGCTTGTTGACACGGTCCAGGCTGCTGCGAGAGCCGGTCTTGGTTGAACGGAACAGATCCGCCGGAGAAAAATCCATCGCAACCTCCTATCGAACCGAAGAATCGCCCGAGGCCGAAGAGGTATCGGGCTCGTCATAAATCACGCCGAGCACGTCGCGCACGACATGCATCGCGGTATCTGAGCCACCGCCGCCCTGCTCCAGGACAGTAGCGATGACATACTTGGGATCATCGGCCGGTGCATAGGCGCAGAACCACGCGTATTCGTCCTCGCCACTTTTCTCGCCCGTGCCCGACTTGCCGTATACCTGCGGCGTCAGGGTGCCAAAGTGAGCCGCCAGGGACGTCGATGCCGTGTAAATCACGTCGTGCATGCCGTTGCGAACAAGAGCCAAATCCGAATCGCTGTTGATCTTGGCCTCCAGGCGCTTCTTCTTGCCCTTGCCGTTGTACTTATAGGCATCGCCGTCGCCATCGCGCGACACGGCAGACAAAAACACGTGAGGCACGTACTGTTTGCCGCCGTTGGCAAGACCCATATAGGCGCACGCCATCTGCAGGGGCGTCACCAGGATGTCGCCCTGGCCGATGGCAATGTTGGTCATATCGCCGGCATTCCACTTGCGGTCCTCGGCAGAGGCGTCGGTAAAGTACGACTCTTTCCACTCGGCATCGGGAATACGGCCCGCGCCCTCACTCGGCAGATCGATACCGCAGGTCTTGCCTAGGCCCCAGCGACGAAAGACCTCCTGCAGCCCCTCGGAATGTTGCTCGTCATAAAAGAAGGCCTTGCCCATGTCGTAGAAGACGGGGTCGCACGAGTTGGCGATACCCGACTGCAGCGTCATGGTGCCGTGGCCAGACGTCAACCAGCAGCGCTTGCCCCAAGCCTTGCCCAAGCCCGTCCAATAGCCCGTGCAGTTGGTTGTCTGCGTTGAAGTGTAGGTTCCAAACTCAAGACCGGCCAGTGCCGAGAGCGGCTTGATGGTCGAGGCCGACATGTACTGTCCGCTAATGGCGCGGTTGAGCAGCGGGTGCGAACCCTTGTCATCATTGAGCTCGGTCCACACGTCATTTGAGACGCCGCCGATAAAGACGGACGGATCGAACTTGGGCTCGCTCGCCATGCCCAGAATCTCGCCATTGTTGGGATCGAGACACACCACAGCGCCGTTGCCGGCATTGCTGTAGCCAGTGGTCTTGGCAAGCTCGATGGCGCTCGCCAGCGCCGTCTCACAGGCCTGTTGGATCTTAAGGTCGAGCGTGAGCTTAATGTCGGAGCCGGCCTTGGCGGGCACGGCGCCGGCCTGACCGGTCACATTGCCCGAGGCATCGACCTTGACGGTCTGCTCGCCACGAATACCCTGCAGCAGGTTTTCGTAGTAGCTCTCAACACCCGCCTGGCCCACGATATCGCCCGACTGGTACGTAATCTTGCCAGCAGAAGCATCATCATCGCCAGAGGTTTTCTTATTCTGGGCCTCGAGCTGCTCGGAGGTAATGGTGCCGGTATAGCCCAAGATATGGCATGCCGTCTCGCCATATGGATACTGGCGCTCGGTACGCTCGGCAATCTTGACGCCCGGGAACTCGCCGGCGTGCTCCTGAATATAGGCAACCGTGGAGCGACGGACGTCCGTCGCGATGGTATGCAGGCTCTGAGCGCCCTCTGAATTGTCCTGAATATTGCGCAGAACCGCCACGTAGGGCATACCGAGCACGTTGGCAAGATGGCGAACCAGAACCTCATCCTCGGCAAGGTCGCGGTAGGCCACGACAGCAAGTGAGGGACGGTTCTGGACAAGTGCCACGCCATTGCGGTCGAGGATGCGGCCGCGTACAGCAGGAGTGGTAACGGTGCGAGTCTGATTGCTATTAGCCTGCTTCTCGTAATAGTCCGACGAGACCATCTGCATGCCCCACAGCTTGACGGCAAGCGCCGCGAACATCGCGCCCACACCCGTGGTGAGGATGGAGAAGCGGCCCTTAAAGGCGGTCGCCGCGGTATTGCCCTCGCCCTCGGTGGCGCGCGGGGCCGTCCCATGCTGCGTATCGTAGGTAAAACGAGAATCGCCGCGACGCATAATGACCAGTGCGACCACGATGGCCACAACCAGCACGATACCGGCGATAATAACCGTCATCTGGGAAGACATCTACGAGCCTCCCCTATTTGAGCTTACGGGTCTTGGGCTTAAAGCGCATGCCCGTCTGGCGTCCGCCACGTGCGGAGAATCCATAACCGGACTGCGGCACGACGCCGGACATCAAAAACGGAATGGCAACCAGACCCGTCAGGATCGAAGACGGCAGCGCATGGCCGAAGATCGCCACGACAAAGCTCGTCTCCAAACCCATAAACAGCAAGATGATGCTGTAGATCACATTAATGACGAACGCGAAGGCGCCCACCGTGATGCCGCGCGCACTCGGGGCACCGCCCGTCTGACCGGCAGCGCTATGCACCAGGGCAAAAGAACCCACGGTCAGCAGGAGCGACATAACGCCCACCGGCACGGCAGCGGAAAGGTCATAGAACAAGCCGCTGCAAAAACCGCACACGACGGCACGGGTCGGGTCGCCCGAGAACACGCTTAGGCACACCAGGATAATCATAAAGTTGACGCGACCGCCCGCAATGGAGATCTGCGGTGCCAGGCCTGCCTGCAGCAGCACGCACACAATGGCGGCGATTACAAACGTGCGGGAGCTCATCCCCTGCTCGTGTAGATCCATGGACATGCCCCCTATTCGCTCGAGCCGGAATCGGTCGTCTCGGACGTGTCGGAACTGTCATCCGGGCTCTCGTCCTTCGTCTTGGTCGCAGCATCGCGCGACGTTCCCTGCGGCGTGCTATTAGCGGTGCTCACGTCCTCATCCGAGGCCGACTGTTCG
>CABUVF010000058.1 GCA_902494945.1 uncultured Collinsella sp. | reverse complement strand
GTGATGATCAGAAAAACCCTCGATACCGACATTCCCGCCGTCATGGCTATCTATGACGCGGCCCGCGCCTTTATGCGCGCGCATGGCAACGCCACGCAGTGGCCCGAGGGCACGCCTTCGGCCGAGCAGCTGGCTGCCGATATTGCCGCTGGTGGCAGTTACGTGTGCGAAGTCGACGGCCGCGTGGTGGCGACGTTTGCCTTTTTACCGGGTCCGGACGAGTGCTATGACGTGATTGAGGACGGTCAATGGCGCAGCGACACTCCGTATGCCGTGCTGCATCGCGTGGCATCCGACGGCACCGTGCACGGTATCGCGGCGGCGATGTTTGCCTTTGCCAAGGAATGCGCCGACCATCTGCGTATTGACACGCACGAGGACAACTTGCCCATGCAGGGCGCCATCGCCAAGGCGGGGTTCGAGCGTGTCGGTATCGTCTATGTGTCCGACGGCACGGCGCGTGTCGCGTTTGATTGGCTGCGCGAGGCGTAGGAGCCAAGGCACGTATCATCACCCAGCTCAAATAAAAAATGGCCCCGAGTGGGGCCATTTTTGGTAAAACGCGTCGTTGTGGGACTCGCATTGTTACCGCCCCAGATGAACCCGGGCAGACAAAAAGGGGAGGTGCCGGCTTTCGCAAGGCGCGAACCTACGAAAATCGCCGCGCGGCAACGCGGGGCGATGAGCTCGGTCGGGGGATAGGGCCCGCTTCGCCCACCGGCCCGTAAATTGTATCATCCAGTGTGGAGCGTGAACGCCCGTTGCCGCGTGCGATGGGCTTGCAATAAGAGGAGAGCCATGTCGAAGCAAGCGGTCGTTGGAATCTTGGCGCATGTCGATGCCGGCAAGACCACGTTGGCCGAGGCCATGCTGTTCAACGCGGGCCGCATTCGCAAGCGTGGCCGCGTGGACGATGGCGATTCGCATCTGGACACTAACACGATCGAGCGCGAGCGCGGCATCACGATTTTCTCGTCGCAGGCCGTGCTCGACCACGGCGATACCCACGTCATGCTCGTGGATGCTCCCGGCCATGTCGATTTTTCTGCCGAGGCGGAGCGCACACTGCGTGCCCTGGACTACGCGATTCTGGTGGTGGGCGCCAACGATGGCGTGCAGGGGCACACCGAAACCCTGTGGCGCCTGCTTGCACGCTATGACATCCCGACGTTCATCTTCATCAACAAGATCGATTTGGAGAATCCCGGCCGCGATGTTTTGCTGGCACAACTCGGGCAGCGTCTTTCCGAGGGCTGCCTGGATGCCAACGAGCTGCTGGCGGGCGGCGCCGTTCAGGAGGACGCTGCTGCGTTGGACGAAGCGGCGCTCGAGGAGTTTCTTGAAGCGGGTGAGCTTTCTGTCGCAACGCTGTCGCGCATGGTTGCCGAGCGCAAGCTCTTTCCCTGCTTTGCCGGCTCGGCGCTCAAGGACCAAGGCGTAGACGAGCTACTGGATGGTATATGCGCGCTGATGCGTGAGCAGGCGTGGCTCCCGGAGTTTGCCGCGCGCGTCTATCGTGTCAGCCGCGGGGATCGTGGCGAGCGCTTGGCTTGGGTTAAAGTGACCGGCGGCACGCTGCGCGCAAAACAGATGATCAGCGGGCATTCTAGTGCCGAGGCGTGGGAACAGAAGGTCGATCAGGTACGCATCTATAACGGCGAGAAGTATGAGCTTGCCCAAGAAGTTGCTGCTGGCGGTATTTGCGCCGTGACGGGTCTTGCGCACGTTCGCCCAGGGGACGCCCTGGGCGCGGAGTCCGCGGGCGATGCGCCCGTCATTGCGCCAGTCCTCACCTATACGGTGCTGCCGGGCGAACACGACGCCCATACGGTGTTCAAAGCATTGACTGAGTTGGCGGACGAAGATCCCATGCTCGGCGTAAGCTGGAATACGCATCTTGAGCAGATTCACCTGCAGTTGATGGGCGCCGTGCAGCTCGAGGTCGTGCAGCGCGTGCTGGCCGATCGTTTTGGCCTTGCGGTCGAGTTTGAGCCCGGCGGCATTCTCTATAAGGAGACGATCTCGCAGCCGGTCGAGGGTGTGGGCCACTTTGAGCCGCTGCGCCACTATGCCGAGGTGCATCTGCGCCTGGAGCCGTTGCCAGCAGGTTCGGGCGTGCAGTTTGGCACCGTGACCTCGACCGACGAGCTCGATCTTAACTGGCAGCGTCTGGCACTCACCAACGCCATGGAGCGCGACCACCTGGGCGTGCTGACCGGCTCGCCCATCACCGATGTGCGCATTACGCTTACGGGCGGCCGCGCGCATGCCAAACACACCGAGGGCGGCGATTTTCGCCAGGCCACGTACCGCGCGATTCGCCAGGGTTTGATGCGGGCGCGCGAGGCCGGCGCAGACGTGTTGCTGGAGCCGTGGTACCACTTTGAGCTCGAGGTGCCGGGGGAGTGCGTGGGCCGGGCGCTCTCGGATGCCACGCGCATGGGTGCCGAGTACGAGCCGCCGACGATGGCAGGAGACCGGGCGAAGCTTGTGGGTCGCGTGCCAGCATCCGAGGTGCAGGATTACGCGCTGGAGGTGGCTGCCTACACGAGCGGTCGCGGACATCTGTACCTGGAGTTCGCCGGTTATGCGGCTTGCCATGATGCCGAGCGCGTCATCGAGGCGGCCGCCTATGAGCCCGAGGCCGATCTGCCCAACACGCCCGACTCGGTCTTTTGCGCCCACGGCGCCGGCTACACGGTCAAATGGTACGACGTGCCCGCCGCGGCGCACGTAAAGGTCGATCCCGCCACCTTCCGCCCCTGGCGAGCAGCAGGCGCCGAGTTTTTCGGCCACATGTGACAAAGGGACAGCTCCTTTGTCATATGCTATTGGTATAACTCGGTATAAGTTGGTATAACTATTACCAGGGTTTGCCAATCCGAGGAGGCCGACATGAATCCAAATCCCTTTAAGCCAACGGCAGGCAAGCGGCCTCCGATGCTCATCGGTCGCGAGTCGGTCGTCGAAGATTTCGAGGAAGGACTCGACAACGGCGCCGGGGCGCCGGGCAGGCTCATGCTCATTACAGGAAACCGCGGCTGTGGCAAAACAGTTCTCCTGCGGGAGCTGCAACGTCTGGCCAGTGAGCGCGGATGGGCGGTTGTCTCCGATTCCGCTTCGCTTGGTTTATGCGACCGCTTGGCCGACGCACTCCGCTCGAATAAGCCCGTTGTGACGTCAATGGAGTTTGGCCCATCGTTTGGACGGATGTCGGTTGAGGCGGCGCGGGCAAAAGGCGAGACGTTGCGAGGGCTGGTCAACGAACGTCTCAAGAAACTCGGTCCAGGTAAGGGCATCCTGTTTGCGATTGACGAGGCTCAATCGGCGTCTATTGAGGAGCTGGCGGCCCTTGCCGTTCTTTATCAGCAGGTGCTGGGAGATCAGGATGCCACGGGCTTGCCCGATAGCGACCAGCGCGGTCTTGCGCTGGTCTTTGCCGGCTTGCCCAGCATGGTTGACGATCTGCTCGAAGAGCCGAGCGTGACGTTTTTGCGACGTGCCCAGCAGCGTACGTTGGGGACGATTTCTTTGCCCAAGGTGCGCGATTCGTATATCCAGACGGTCGAGTGTGCCGGTCTTTGCGTTGATGCGGGAACGGCGGACCTTGCAGCGCACAAGAGCATGGGGCATCCCTATATGGTTCAGCTGGTGGGATATTACATGTGGCGGTCTGCTGTCCGGCGTGGCTCGCAAGTCATTGAAAGGCGCGATGTCGAGGATGGCCATGCGGATGCCGTCTCCGAGTTCTACGAAGCGGTTGACGCGCCTCTGTATTACGGACTGCGCACCCCACAGCGTCTCTTTATCGAGGCCATGGCGGTTGACGAGGACAAGCCGACGCGCATGGCGGATATCATTGAGCGCTGAGCCCGTACCCAGCGCTGGGCGAGTAAATATCGCGCAAGCCTGATTCGCGAGCGCGTCATCGAGGCTGCCGGATACGGTCTCGTCCGGTTTACCGTGCCCATGCTGAGCAAGTACATTCGCGATTGCGTTTTAATGTGACAAAGGGACTGTCCCTTTGTCACATTCGATCAACAGGAAGGGGAGCGATGGCGGTGTCGCAACAACCAAGCGCTATCGAGGTGCGTGGCGCGCGTGTCCATAACCTTAAGGACATCGATATCGATATTCCGCTGGGAAAGCTGGTGGGTATTGCCGGCGTGTCGGGCTCGGGCAAGAGCTCGCTGGCGCTGGGTGTTTTGTATGCCGAGGGCTCGCGCCGTTACCTGGAGGCGCTCAGCACCTATACCCGCCGTCGGCTGACGCAGGCAGAGCACGCTCAGGTGGACGAGGTGCTGCACGTGCCGGCGGCACTCGCATTGCATCAGCGCCCCAGTGTACCGGGCGTGCGCTCGACTTTTGGCACCATGACCGAGCTCAACAACAGTCTGCGTCTGCTCTTTAGCCGCTGCGCCCATCACGTGTGCCCGCATTGCGGGGCGCGTGTGGAGCCGAGCCTTAACGTGGCCGCGGGCCTGTCGCTCGCGTGCCCCGCATGCGGCCGCGAGTTCTATGCGCCGGGGGCCGAGGACCTTGCCTTTAACAGTGGCGGCGCGTGTCCTACCTGCGGAGGCACCGGCGTCATGCGCGAGGTGGACGAGGCGAGCCTGGTGCCCGACGAGTCAAAGACCATCAACGAGGGCGCGGTGCTTCCCTGGGGCACGCTCATGTGGGATCTGATGAAGCAGGTGGCTGGCGAGATGGGTGTGCGCACCGACGTGCCGTTTAACCAGCTCACGCCTGTCGAGCGCGATATCGTGTTTCATGGTCCGGCGGTTAAGAAACACATTCTCTACGTTCCCAAAAACGGCGAGGGCGCCACGCCGCTCGACTTTACCTATTACAACGCCGTCTATACCGTTGAGAATGCGCTCGCCAAGGTTAAGGACGATAAGGGACTTAAGCGCGTAGCTCGCTTTTTGCGCGAGGGCCCGTGCCGCGATTGCGGCGGCACGCGTCTCTCCGAGGCTGCGCGCCAGCCCCAGGTGCGTGGTATCAATCTGGCACAGGCGGCGGCCATGACGCTGGGCGAGGCGATTGAGTGGGTGCGCGAGGTGCCTTCATCCTTGCCGACCGAGATGCGGCCCATGGCGACGGACATCTGCGATTCGTTTTTGAGCACGGCGCGTCGCCTGGTCGACCTGGGGCTCGATTACCTTTCGCTCGACCGCGCCGGTGCCACGCTATCCACAGGTGAGCGCCAGCGCGTGCAACTCGCCCGCGTGGTGCGCAACCGATCGACGGGTGTGCTCTATGTGCTGGACGAGCCCTCGATCGGTTTGCATCCTGCCAATGTCGACGGTCTGGTAGGCGTGATGCGCGATCTGGTGGATGACGGCAACACTGTGGTTGTTGTTGACCACGATACGCGCGTTCTAGCGGAAGCTGACTATCTGGTCGAGATGGGCCCCGTTGCCGGAGCAGGCGGTGGTAATGTGATTGCTGCAGGTACGGTGGACGAGGTCGAACAATCGCAGGGCAGCCGCATCGCCCCGTTCTTGCGCTCGGACCCCAAGCGTCTGCGCCCGCAGGTGGCTGACGACGAACTGTTCGACCTAGGCCATATCCGCATGGCGACCGATGCCATCCATACCGTCAAACCACTCGAAGTCGATATCCCGCGCGGCCGCCTTGTCGCGGTGACGGGTGTTTCGGGTTCGGGCAAGACGACACTGGTGCTCGAGACGCTCATCCCGGCACTCAAGGCGCAGGCAGCCGGCGCGCGCCTGCCCAGGCACGTGCGTTGGATCGATGCCGAGGGTATCGCGCGCGCCAACCTGATTGACGCCACGCCCATCGGTGCCAACGTGCGCTCGACGGTGGCGACCTATGCCGACATCCATGACGAGCTGCGCCGCGCCTTTGCCCGTACGCCCGAGGCCAAGGAGGCAGGGTATAAGGCGGGCGCCTTTAGCTACAACACTGGCACCTTGCGCTGTCCTACGTGCGATGGCACGGGTTCGATATCGCTTGACGTGCAGTTTTTGCCCGATGTCGAGATCGTCTGCCCTGCATGCCGCGGCTCGCGTTATGCCGACGCAGCCTCGTATATCCATCGCGAGGGCAAGGACGGCAGCCTACTTACATTGCCGCAGCTCATGGATATGAGTGTGGACGAGGCCATTGACGCCACGTTGGGACTCAAGAAAGTCCAGGCGCGCTTGCAGACCTTGCACGACCTGGGTTTGGGCTACTTGACGCTGGGCGAGCCCACGCCGGCGCTCTCGGGCGGCGAGGCGCAGCGACTTAAGCTTGCGAGCGAGATGGGCCGCGTGCAGGACGATGCCGTATTCGTATTCGACGAGCCCACGATCGGCCTGCATCCGCTCGATGTTCAGGTGCTGCTGAGTGTGTTTGACGGCCTCGTTGCCAAGGGCGCCACGGTTATCGTGATCGCACACGACCTCGACCTTATCCGTAATGCCGATTACGTGATCGACATGGGCCCGGGCGGCGGCGACGCAGGCGGACAAATCGTCTGTGTCGGCACGCCGGGTGACATCGCTGCCTGCTCCGCAAGCATCACCGGCCGCTACCTCTAACCGAATGTGACAAAGGGACTGTCCCTTTGTCACATTCCCGTTAAAGCCAGCATCTGTCGGCATGGCGCTTGAACAGTTTTCGCGTGAGGGTCAAAATGGCCTCAACCCATTCGCGAAATTTGCACGCCCTATAGTGAGTGGGCTCTCGCTTGAGCTGATGCTGCCAAGAGGCAGCCGATAGGGGCAATTATGGACAATCGAATCTTTGGGTATGCGCGTGTCTCTTCCGCAGACCAGAACCTGGGCCGCCAATTAGACGCGCTGGCAAGGTTTCCCGTGCAACGGAGCCAGATTTATGCTGACAAGGCAAGCGGTAAGGACTTTAAGCGTCCCCAGTACCAGCGTCTTCTTCGCAGGCTGCGCGAAGGCGACGTTCTCGTGATCAAAAGTATCGATCGTTTGGGCCGCAATTATCGTGAAGTCCTCGATGAGTGGCGACGCATCACGGTGGATAGGAATGCTGCCATCGTGGTGCTTGATATGCCATTGCTCGATACGCGCGAGCAGCCTGATGGCATTACGGGAACGTTCATGGCGGATCTGGTTCTTCAAATCTTGAGCTATGTGGCGCAGCTAGAGCGCGAAAACATCAAGCAACGCCAGGCGGAGGGCATCGCGTCGGCGCGTTTGCGTGGCGTGAAATTTGGAAGGCCGGCATTCGAACGCCCAGATAGCTATCGCGATGTCATCAAATTATTCGAAGGGGGAGAGGTTACGAGGCGAGAGGCTGCTGCGCTTTTGAACGTCAGCGTCTCGACGTTCGATCGTTGGAGACGGGCGGACGCGACCAGTTTTGACCGTTTGTCGTCTGCTCGTCCTCTTTAGCTAGACATTTTGACGAGGGGAGTTAATTACACAGAGCCCACTCCTTCCCTCGATGTTTATCCAGTTCACGCCCTTGAACCAAATAGTGCCACCGCGTTGCCAATTCGTCTGCTTTTTGACGAGGGCTATATATCGTGTTTTGTTTTGTATTTAAAGGAGGACGAAATGAAAAGGCGTTATGGAATGGCTCTGGTGACCGCGCTATTTGCGATGGTGTTTTGTGGGGCGCTTCTGCTGAGCGGCTGTTCGCAGTCTGAGAAGAAAAATGATGAACCTGATTATGCCGATGACCGTGCAATGGCTGTGATTGCTCAAGGTTATCAAAAGCGGTCGGATTATATCGAATCGCTTGGAGAAGATGCTGATCTAAGCTCGAATAAAGTGCGAAAAGAGATAATTAAAACCGAGATCGATAACGACAAAGAACTCAAAAAGGCGCCTTTTAAAGACGCTAAGATGCAGGAAGATGTCATCGCCTATCTCAACCTGCTTGACAATCAGCTTGATGTTACCAAGAAGTATGCGGAATCTGATCCTAAGTACTACGAGGAATGGGAAAAGGCCTACGACGCACGATCCGCACAGCTTAAGAAACTGGTCGATCGATATGACTTAACAGTCGATGACGAGTATCAAGATGAGTTTGACGAGCTAATTAAGAACGGTAGGACCGTAGAGGAGAAGACGCATAACGATGAGGTTATCAACGGTTTGCTCTCATCGGCGAATTTTGAGAAAAGTGATGATGGCTACGGTCTCTATACGTACACCGCAATCGTCGAAAATACCTCTGACATATCGTTCGAAAACGTTTATCTAAACGTTGCCCTTTACGATGCCGATGGTGTGAGGGCGGAAGAATGCTACGCAGATACATCTGCCTGGGCGCCTGGCGAGAAGGTGAAGTTTGAGGTAATGAGCGAGGTTGACGCCTCGAGGCTTGCGCCGACGGTGTCGGGTTACAGCGTCAAGGAATAGTTCGCGGGAATTGAAAAGAAAGCGCGGCCGTTTTCTTTGAACGGTCGCGCTTTGCATTGAGCCGTTGACGGAATGATTCGTGCCATCATGCTCGCGCTGGAAGATGATGGGAACGTCGGGGCAATAAAGGAAAGGTGAAACAGGATGGCAAAAACAAAATTTCTTACAACGATACCGCAAAAGGTTGCCTTTGGCGGGTTAGTCGTTGTTACGGTTCTAGCGGTTGCCTGGGGTATCTGGATGTCATTGACGCGTAATCCTACAACGATCAGCGATGATTCGATTCGCGAGGAGATCACGCCAGTCGTTAAGCTCGTGACGTACGAGTACAACTTCACCCAGCTGCTTTCAATTGATGAGGCGGGCAATCCGCTTGGGTGGGAAAACCCCTTTACGTCTAAGCGATATGTCGCAACGATTGACGGCAAAGCTGACATCGGGATCGATGCCGATAAGATGAAGGTTACAATCGTACGGGCTAATATGGCCGATAAGAATTCAGAGGTCAAGAGCGTAAAGGTTATACTGCCTCACTCGGAGATCACCTCGTTCTCGACAGACCCCAATACGCTTAAGAAATATGTTGAGGACAATGGCTTTCTTAACTGGAATCAAGTAAGCACGGATGATCTAAACACGTTATTGAAACAGGCAAAGAAAGAGCAGACCAAGAAGGTCAAGGAAAGCAATATGCTCCAAGAATCTGATGATAGAGCCTGCGCCCTTATCGAAAAACAGGTCAAAGCCTTATGCGGCGATGACGTCAATGTTGACGTTGCGTTTGAGTAGGGGTGAATAGCATGTTGGATAAACGGCAACAGATCGCTGGGGCCGGCTCGCTTCTGATCGGGCACTACACCACCTTTCTCGACACTACCTTCAACTCGGCATTTGGCGATGAATATACGGTTGATTTCGACTATCGGAAATAGGAGGTCACAATGGAGGATAAAGACGATCTGGCTGTTGTCGAAAGGGAGGAGCCGCCGCGACATAAGCAGAGTTTTGATATCCGTAAGGCCGCTGCCGGGTTGGTTGATGGCGCCGGAAGCGCGATGGCGGGCGCGGTTGCAACCGTACAGAAAGTTGCCGATGGTGCAATGCGTGCTGCAACTCCGCTGGTCGATGACGCCTTGGCAGCTATTGCTGATGCGGCCGATGGTGCGGCAGGTACTGCTGCGGATATCGGTGACGCGGTCAACGATTGGGCATACCAGCAGCAGCTTAATAGATACAGGCCGGTAACCAAGGAGACCTATCAGAGTCCTTCATTCCATTTGCCGAACATGATTCGAATTGTTGACGGAAATGAGCGCCGGGGCATCGACGCCTGTAGAGATGCTATTGGTTGGCTGGATACTGTTAAGGGCACGCAGATTTTCAATCTGTACCGCGAGGCAATCGGGGATAGCGAATTGTCTTTCTATCCTAAACCATCTCTTTACTCCACATATTACATAGATGCTTTTGATCGGTCTCGCTTTGTTGACCTTGACTCTTATTTTGCAACCATGCAACAAGACAAGATGGCCGAGTTGAGACGGATTGCGTTCATGCTTGGCGCGAAGCGCTGCAAGCTGGAGGTGACGGAGTACGAGGAAACTCGGCGAGGCCGCCAGGTTAAGGGAAATGCCAAGGCGGGAAAGAAGGGCTCGGTTCGAATCGACGGTTCCTTGAGCGATTCAACGAGAAGCGAGAAGAAAATTCTGTTTACACAGGAATTTGAGGGCGACATGGTTCCACAGCGCCCTGAGCTCCATTGGTATGCCCATGACTCAGATGTTCTCTTGTTAATTGAGACGAGATGTGGTGGAGAGGATAAAAACAAGGCGAAGAGCTATCGGGTCGAATTGAAAAGTGAAACGACCATGACCATGTCTGTATCACTTGCTATGGCTATCGACGAGGCATGCAGCAAACTGAACATAAGGGCGAATTCGAGCCTGACAAGCCAAGCTAAGCGAGAACTCCGGCAATCGTTTGTATTTGAAGTTGAATTCTGATGTGTGGGGACCATTTGCTGCGGGGTTCCTGTCCTTTACGGGGTGGAAGCATAGAAACCCATACGGTGCAACTCAGTAAAAGTTAGTAATATACTGGCATCTTTTCTAGTTAAAAGCGTTTAAAACCGGTTAATTCCATTTAAATCAGTAGGTGCAATATGTGACAAAGGGACAGTCCCTTTGTCACATTCCGGGGAAGTTTGTCTGGCGCAGGGCCTCGTAGAGGACGATGGCGGCGCTGTTGGAGAGGTTGAGTGCGCTGATGCGGTAGTCGTCCGGATTGACGAAGTTGCCGCAGATATCCTGCTGAAGGATGGCCTCGTGGCCGCTCTCGCTATGCCCGAGCGCCTCCTCGTGGGCTTCCCAGGCCTCGGCGTTATCGAGCGAGTCGCAGTCGCGCAGCATGGGGATGCGCTCGCAGCGCGCAGGCGCTGCGGCGAGCAGCTCTTCGGGAATCCCCGAGCTCTCGCTGCCAAAGACCAGATAGTCACCGTCGCGGTAGGTGCTTTGCGCATAGGTGCGGCGCGCCTTTTTGGTCAGCAGATGCAGGCGTTCATCGGCGGGGGAGAGGCCGTTGCACGTAAGGAAATCCTCCCAGCCGGCATAGGTCGGCACGTCCAAGTTTTGCCAGTAGCCCAGGCCGGCGCGACGCACCGTCTTGTCGTCGAGCGAAAAGCCCAACGGCTCCACCAGGTGCAGGCGGGTACCGGTGACCACGCAGGTACGGCCGATATTGCCCGTATTGGCCGGAATCTCGGGCGCATACAGCACGATATTGAACATGAATCTCCTTGGCTCAGAATGAAAAACCACCACGAAGGGGACAGGCACCTTCGTGGTGGTTTGGCGGTTACGTGGCAGAAAATGCTCGCTTCGATAGCCTAGGCGCGGTGCCAGTCGGTCAGGCAGGCATCGAGGGCGGCGATGAGCGCATCCTTGTCCATGTGACGGCCGATGATGCATAGGCTCGTCATGCGGTCGCCCGTCTCGTCGTCCCAAATCTGCATGATCTCGGGGTTCTCGTCGATAATCTTCTGCTTCTCGCCCTCGGGCGCAGAGTCGACAAACAGACCGTTCTCCATCAGTCGCATCTGGTGGCCGGCCTGCTCAAACATGTAGCACATGTCCGGAGCGCCGGCCTGCCACAGCGGGCCCTTGACGCGAATGACCTCGTCGGGCCACTCCTGCTCAACAAAATCGGTGAACTTCTGCAGGTCAAACGGCTTGCGGCGGGAGTACACAAAGGTCTCGATGTCGT
>CABUVF010000057.1 GCA_902494945.1 uncultured Collinsella sp. | reverse complement strand
CCTCCGCCGCACCACGACATCTACTCCATCGAGGACCTGGCAGAGCTGATCTTTGACCTTAAGAACGCCAACCCCGGCGCGCGCGTGTCGGTCAAGCTGGTCAGTGAGGCGGGCGTCGGCACCATCGCCACCGGCGTGGCCAAGGGTGCTGCCGACAAGATCTTGATCAGCGGCCACAACGGCGGCTCGGGTGCCGCTGCGCGCGACTCTATCTGGCACGCCGGTCTGCCGCTGGAGCTCGGTCTTGCCGAGGCTCAACAGACGCTGCTGCAAAACGGCCTGCGCTCGCGCGTGGTGCTCGAGGCCGACGGCAAGCTCATGGACGGCACCGATGTCGCCGTCGCCTGCTTGCTGGGCGCCGAGGAGTTTGGCTTTGCGACCATGCCGCTCATCTCCATGGGTTGCCTCATGCAGCGTGACTGTCAGCAGGATACCTGCCCGGCCGGCATCGCCACGCAAAACTGCCGCCTGCGTCACGGCTTCCGCGGTAAGCCCGAGCACGTTGAGCACTTTATGCTCTTTGTGGCCGAGCAGCTGCGCGAGGTTATGGCGAGCCTGGGTTTCCGCACCGTCGACGAGATGGTCGGCCACCCCGAGTGCTTGCGCCAGATCGAGGTCCCGGGCAACCGCAAGGCAAACCTGCTTGATCTGTCGCCCGTGCTGGCGAGCGCGACCTGCGAGTTTGGTGCCCATATCCCGGGTGCCGACGGTCGTCACTTCCTGCCGCAGATGGCTGCCGACAGCGAGCTCGACAAGACGCTCGACTCCACGTTGTTCGTGCCCTATACGGCCGATGCCCGTGCGCACCTGCGTCCGATTCGCTTCCGCGCCGATATCGCTAACGTCAACCGTTGCGTGGGCACCATCTTGGGCAACGCGGTGACCAAGGCACATCCCGAGGGCTTGCCCGTCGGCTCCATCACCGTCGATTGCGATGGTTCGGCCGGTCAGAGCTTTGGCGCGTTCCTGCCGCGCGGCATTACGCTCAACGTGTGCGGCGACGCCAACGACTACTTTGGAAAGGGCCTTTCGGGCGGCGAGGTGTCGGTGCGCCCCAACCCGCATGCGACCTACAAGTTCGACGAGAACATCATCGTGGGCAACGTTGCGTTCTTTGGCGCCACGAGCGGCCGCGGCTTCATTAACGGTCTGGCAGGCCAGCGCTTTGGCGTGCGCAACTCCGGTGCCACCGTGGTGGTCGAGGGCTGCGGCAACCATGGCTGCGAGTACATGACAGGCGGTCTGGCGCTCATCTTGGGCGAGGTCGGGCAGAACTTCGCCGCCGGTATGACGGGTGGCGTGGCCTATGTCTTTGACCAGTATGGCACGCTCAGTGCCCGCGTGAACCACGAGAGCGTGGAGCTCAAGGCCCCGACGGCCGGCGAGCTGGCACAGATTCGCGAGCTCATCCAAGAGCACGTGGACGCGACGCAGAGCCCGCGCGGCATCAAGCTGCTCTACAGCTTTGAGACGATGAGCAAGCACTTCGTGAAGGTCATTCCGACCGAGTACGAGCGTGTGCTGGCGATTGTCGCCGCCGCCGAGGCCGTCGGCAAGACGCATGCGCAGGCAGAGGAGCTGGCGTTTGACATCGTGACCGGTCGCGCGAGCGCTGCGGATGTCGCTCGCTTCGATGCTGCGGGCGGTGCTGCGGGCGCTGCGTCCGTGGCTGCCAGCCCTGTTGCTTCGACCAAGAAGGAGGCGTAAGTGCCATGGGTAAGCCCGGTGCTTTTCTTGATATCGACCGCGTGGCCCACGAGCTGCGTCCCGTGGAGGAGCGCAGTCATGATTTTGATCCCCTGTATGTGGAGCTCGATGACGACGCACGTCGCGCCCAGGCGAGCCGCTGCATGATGTGCGGCGTGGCGTTTTGCCAGATGGGCGCGAGCTTTGGCAAGGCACGTCCGAGCGGCTGCCCGCTGCACAACTTGATTCCCGAGTGGAACGAGCTGGTGTACCGCGGCCGCTGGGATGAGGCTGCCGAGCGCCTGTCGCTCACCTCGCCCATGCCTGAGTTCACGAGCCGCGTGTGCCCGGCACTGTGCGAGGCCGCGTGCAACCTGGGCTCGGTCGACGGCCAACCCACGACGATTCACGATAACGAGCGTGCGATCAGCGACCATGAGTGGGCCAACGGCGGCCCACGTCGCTTTGAGCCGGCAGGGGAGGACGCGCCCTCGGTCGCCGTGGTTGGTTCCGGCCCGGCTGGCCTGGTGGCAGCATGGGAGCTTGCACGTCGCGGTGCCCGCGTGACGGTGTTTGAGCGCGACGACCGCCCCGGCGGCCTACTCATGTACGGCATTCCCAACATGAAGCTCGAGAAGTCTGTGGTCGAGCGTCGTGTGGCGCTCATGCGCGAGCTGGGTATTGTGTTCGAGCTGGGCGCCGACGTGAGCGATCCCAAGGTTACCGCCAGGCTCGACGACTTTGACGCCGCCGTGGTGGCTGCCGGCGCCCGTGCTCCGCGTGGACTTTCGGCTGCGAACATTGATGCCCCGGGCGTGGTGTATGCCGTGGACTACCTGACGGCTTCGACCGTCTCGGTGCTCGATGGCGGCAAGCCCGCGGTGAACGCGCGCGGCCTGGACGTCGTGGTCATTGGCGGTGGCGATACTGGAAACGACTGCGTGGGTACCGCCGTGCGTCAGGGCGCGCGCAGCGTGCGCCAGTTTGAGTTCTTGCCGGCTGCGCCCGATAAGCGCGCGGCAGGCAACCCCTGGCCGCAGTGGCCCAACGTGAAGAAGACCGACTACGGCCAGCAGGAGGCTATCGCTGCCATGGGCGGCGAGATGCGCGCTTGGGGCGTGGACACGCTCGAGGTGCTGCTGGACAAGAAGGGCGCGGCTGCGGGTCTGCGCGTGGTCGATCTGGATTGGTCGGCCGGCAAGCCCGAACGCATTGCGGGCTCCGAGCACGAGGTGCCGGCGCAGCTGGTGCTCATCGCCTGTGGCTTTACGGGTCCGGAACACAGCGTGTTCGAAGCTGTCGGCGTGCCCGTTGCCACGGCGGGCCGCCCGCTGCCCGTGATGGCTTCCGAGGGCTCGCACCTTGCGGCCCGCGTGGATGGTGTTGCTGCGGATGCCGCGCCGGTGTATGTGGCGGGTGATGCCCGCAACGGCAGCTCGCTCGTGGTGAACGCCATGGCCGATGCCCTGGCCTGCGCAGCCGAAGTCGCCGACGCGCTGGAACTGTAAAGTAGTCACGGAGATACTCAACAATCGAATCGGAAAGGGCTGTCCCTAACTGCCGGCACAAAAGGAACGTCCCTAAGTGCCGGCAGTTAGGGACGTTCCTTTTCTGTCGGCACTCGGGGACACTCCTTGCGGATTTGCGAGCAGTTTGCTCGTTTGTCGACGTACGGATGTTCATTTGTCGACTTCTCGGGCTGTGGTCACCTGTTGTTTCTGTGGTGGCTGCGGGCATCTGGCTCAAAAGGGCGGGTTGGCCGTCTATGTCTACCTGCGGTTTTGTTGCGGTGCGCATTTTCGATCAAGCTTTTCGTCAAGTGTTTGGTCAGTATCTGGTTTGCAGTCGGAGGCCTATTTTGCCCGCGCTGGTCGTGGCTGCCCACCTTCCTCGTAAGCTCAAATTGAGGTCCATCAGTTTGAGGAGGATGCCATGACTGACCACGCTTTTGACCGAGCAGAGCTAGCCGAAGCCGTCGGCAACGATATTGCCGGCATGGCTCACTTTTGGATGCTGCGGAAGTTTCAATTCCTGGAGCCGGCGCGCGAACAGTTCGAGATCATTGTCGACCCGTGGCTCAGCTATTGCACTGAGCCTTCGCAAAACGAAATCATGGCCTACAACATGGCGTTTACCGATTGGCTGCTGTTTGAGCGCCCCTATCGCCATGGCAAAACGCTGCTCGAGCTGTATGTTGACGAGCCGTCGGCATCGCTTTCGCCTGCCTCGCTCAAGCGGCTCGAGCAGGTACGCGACACGCAGTATTTCTCGCGCTTTGGCATTTTGGACAAGAATCCTGCGTCCGGCATGGTCGTGCTGAAGGACACGCGCACCGATCATCGCTTTGATGTCTACGATCCGCATATCGTGCAGAAGGAGCACTGGAGTGACGGCGCGATTGCGGTGCGCCTCGCCTGCGTCGACGATGTCTGGCTGACGGCGGGGCAGCTCTACCTGTATGATATCGCGCGCCTGTGCGACACGGCGGTCGACGGGCCGGGCGCGGTGCATCCCGAGGACCTAGAGGACGGTTTCGACACCTCGTGCATCAGCTTCTTTTTGCGCCTGGTCCGCGACATCATGGGTACCCAGGGGCGCTACGTAAAGTCGCTCAACATCTACGAACAGGAATGGGAGTAGGGGATGGACGGTTGTCGCCTGCCTTGCCTTCTGCCTTTATATCTCGATCTGTAACGTTTAGGGGTAAAAAACCGGTCTTCCTGTTACAGATCGAGACGAATACTTGGGCGCCGCTGGTTTGTCTAAATCTGTAACGTTTAGGGGCCTGGAGAACGTCTAACTGTTACAGATCGAGACGTTTGTCGGCGGCAACGGTGACGATGACCCATTTGTCTGACGTGGTGGTGATGGAAGTGTCTAATACCGTTTTCAAACACAAGCATGCAACACGTAACACCTTGGCGCGGAATGGGATGCTTGCCAGGCTCACGGAGGCGGCTGAACTAGGCGTGCTGCTTGTGACGCACGACAATGCCGAGCTCATGTGGCTGCGGCGTCATGTGGGGACCGATGACATTGCGGAGCCCGAGCCGTATTTGTTCTGTTTTCAACATGATTGGGATGCGTTGACACCGGCGGAGCGAGCGCTGCGGACCATCAAAGGGCTTGCGGAGTTTCATCCGGA
Organism: uncultured Collinsella sp.; assembly: GCA_902494945.1. Lineage (GTDB taxonomy): Bacteria > Actinomycetota > Coriobacteriia > Coriobacteriales > Coriobacteriaceae > Collinsella. The sequence continues at coordinate 6,782 of CABUVF010000057.1, read as the reverse complement.
CTGGGCGTTTTGGGGTTACGACGCGGCCCTTTTGTGGGGTCTGGAGGTGCCGAATGATCTGCTTGGGCCGCGATTTCTTGTTAAGACGGGTTGTTCGGTGCCTCTGAGTGCAGGATGCCGGCTGTTGCGTCCGCAGGCGGCGGGTGCGCTTGAACAAGTCGACGGCGTGCGGGTGACGCCGTTTTGGCGCACGGTAGAGGATTGCCTACAGCGCGCGCCGTTTTCGTATGGCCTGGCGATTGCCGATTCTGCATTGCGAGCAAAGGGCGTATCGCGCGATGACCTGTGCGAGTGTCTCCGCTCCGATTGCGAGGGCAGGCGAGGGTATCGCAGAGCGCAGGTGATCGCGTCGTATGCGGACGGGCTGTCCGAGAATGGCGGTGAGTCTCGCTTTCGGGCGTTCTTTATTGCATACGGTTTTCCGGTGCCAGGGTTGCAGGTGGAGTTTCGTGACCCGCTTGATCCGAGCCAAGTGTTTCGCGTTGATTATTTCTGGAGGCTCGAGGACGGGACGTGCGTGATTGGCGAGCTCGATGGAAAGGGAAAGTATGCCTTACAGAACGACGAGGGTCGGGAGTCGGTCGACCCATTCGTGGCAGAACGTCAGCGAGAGTCTCATCTGACGATGCTCGGGCACAAGGTGCTTCGGTTTACGTTTGATGAACTCAAGAATCCGGGGAAGCTGGCTGAAAAGATGAGACTGGCGGGCATTCCGCAGCGGGTCGATTTGGCAGAGGAATGGAGGCGGCAGTGGTATGGGCGCTGAGGGGTGCAACTGACGCGGATGTGGTTGTTCCTGCCGAGTTTGTCTCGATCTGTAACAACAAGGGGCCGTTTGGCCTCGCAACTGTTACAGATCGAGACAGAAGGTTGGCTTCCGCTAAAAGATCTCAATCTGTAACATCTAGAGGCCGAAAACCTGTCTACTTGTTACAGATTTAGACGTTTGACGACAGGGCTGGAGAATATCTCGATCTGTAACATCTAACGGCCAAAAACCGGTCTAACTGTTACAGATTGAGACAAAGGTTGGACGCGGTGCCGAAAGATCTCGATCTGTAACACTTGGAAGGTTAAAGACGGTCTATCTGTTACAGATCAAGACATTTCCCGGATGTCGCTGGGGTGGGACTGCAGTGCATTCCATTCCCCGCATCTCCTCCTTTCTCCGTTAACCGATATGTCTGCAGCAATCCTGCCGTGCTGGGTAATAATGGACAAATGTTCAAGTTAATCGTGAGGGAGGAGCTCGATATGGCGACTGCCGATCGTCCCACGTTGTTTATCAATGCGACCGTTCTGGATGGTTCGGAGAATATGGAGCCGCAGCCCGATATGGCCGTGGTCGTCGAGCGTGGCATCATCACCTGGATGGGACCGAGCGCTGTGGCTCAAGCTCCAGCGGGGGCCGAGGTCATCGATCTGGCAGGGGCGTATCTCATGCCCGGCCTCATCAATATGCACGTGCATCTGTGCGGTTCGGGCAAGCCGGTTTCGGCGGGCGATGCGGGTGCGTTGATGAAAAAGCTCGATAATCCCGTGGGGCGCGCCATCGTGCGCCACATTCTTAAGGGCAGTGCCCAGCAACAGTTGGCAAGCGGCGTGACCACGGTGCGCGGCGCGGGCGACCCGCTGTTTGCCGATCTGGCCGTGCGCGATGCTATCGATGCCGGTAAGTATCAGGGTCCGCGTCTGGTAGCGCCGGGAACAGGCGTCACGGTGCCGGGTGGCCATGGCGCGGGGCTGTTCGCGCAGGTCGCCAATACCCCCGACGAGGCGGCCGAACAGGTGCGCGATTTGTATGCGCGCGGTGCCGACGTCATCAAGCTATTCGTGACGGGCGGCGTGTTCGACGCGACCGAAGTAGGCGAGCCGGGCGTGCTGCGCATGCCGCTCGATGTCGCCGCGGCGGCGTGCAAGGCGGCGCACGAGGTGGGCCTGCCGGTTATGGCTCATGTCGAGAGCACCGAGGGCGTGAAGGCTGCGCTTCAGGCCGGCGTCGATACGATCGAGCACGGTGCCCCGATGACGCCCGAGATTCTGGAGCTGTACCGTGGCGCCGCGGGCACGCAGCTTGAGGACCGTGCGCCGAGTGTGACCTGCACTATCAGCCCGGCGCTGCCGTTTGTGTTGCTCGACCCGGAGAAGACCCATTCGACCGACACACAAAAGAAGAACGGCGATATCGTGTGCTCGGGCATTATCGAGAGCGCCCGCGCCGCGCTGGAGGCTGGCGTTAAGGTGGGCCTGGGCACGGACTCGAGCTGTCCGTTTGTGACGCAGTACGACATGTGGCGCGAAGTCGCTTACTTTGCCAAGTACGTGGGCGTGAGCAACGCCTTTGCGCTGCATACGGCGACGCAGGTCAATGCCGAGCTGTTGGGCCTAGGCGGCGAGACCGGCACGGTCGAGTGCGGCAAGGCCGCCGATATCCTGGTGACGCGCGAGAACCCGCTCGATGACCTGTGCGTTCTGCGCGAGCCAATGCACGTGATGTGCCGCGGCAACCTGGTGCGCAAACTCAAGGTGAAGCGTATTCCCGAGGTGGACGCCGAGCTCGACACGATTATGGCCATGCCTGCCGAAGCGCTGGCCGAGGAGCTGGCCCGCGACGGCGTGGCGTAAGCGCCGGTGTGACGGGGGACAGTCGGCTCGTCGAACGCCGCCGCCTTATACAAAAAAGCCGAGGTCTCAGCAAGAGGCCTCGGCTTTTTTATCGAATAAATGCTTCAGATTTGAGACAAACACTACTGATTCATTTGCCCCACGGCGCGATGCCTAGGAGCGTGTTTCCATCTTGGCGTGGCACTTGGGGCAGGTGACGCGGATCTTGCCCTTGCCCTTGGGGACGGACAGCATCTGGCCGCAGTTGGGGCACTTGAGGTATGCCGTGGTCTTGCGACCCTTCCACATCTTCTTGGCCGTGCGCTTGGCGCGCTCAAAGTCTTCCTTGCTGGTGCCGGCCGCACGCGAGGCATTTGCCGCTGCGGTGCCGCCGCCCAAGCTGGCGACGAACTTGCCCAAGCCGGGGACGTTCGCGGTCGCGGCGACAAAGGCCGTGTTCTCCTTACGACGCGCGTCGATGTTTTTGGACAGGCCGCGCAGCACGCCGAGCACGATCACAGCGATGGCGATCCAGCTGAGCCACTGGATGCGGGCCATCGATCCGATCATCGCGATGACGATGCCGGCAAAACCCATCACGATGGTGAGTTCATCGGCGCCATTGCGACCCTTCATAAAGTCATTCATGCAAATTGCCTTTCGTCCGATATTCTGCACGCCTTTATACCCGATTTAGAGCAAAGGGGACAGGTTAATCAGCACCAACGTGGTGCAAACATGCCTGTCCCTGGAACACCAAGACGGTGCAAAGTGGTCTGTCCCCAATGCTCCAATTACTTTGAGAGCTTGTCGACGACGCGTTCGATCTCGGCGAGCTTGGCAGCTTTGAGGTCTTCGTCGCCCGATTCGATTGCCGAAGTCACGCAGCCCTCGATATGCGCCTTGAGCACGTCGGCATTAATGCGTGCGAGGAGCGCCTGTGTTGCCATGAGCTGTGTGGAGATATCGACGCAGTAACGGTCCTCATCGACCATCCGCAAGATGCCGTCGATCTGGCCGCGTGCCGTCTTGAGCATGCGGGTTACCGATTTGTGGTCTGCCATCATGGCGGGTCCTCGTTTCTGGTCGGGGGGGGGTACGTGCGGGTCGTTTCGCGGCGGTCACCGAAAGGGCGTGGAACTTCTCACCCGCGGCCTCAACAGCGGCGGCGAGCTGCTCGGCGGTCACGGTGTCGGCGCACTCCACCTGGACGGTCTGAGTCTCGTGATCGGCATCGGCGTCGGTCACGCCGGCCACGTTGAGCAGCGCCGTCTCGACGGTGGCGTCGCAGTGGCCGCACATAAGGCCAGACGTTTTAACGATGTAGTTCATGATTATCTCCTTTTCGTTGAGTACCTAAAGTTGCGGTGGAATACGGACTAAATAGCGGTTTAGCTAAGCATGTTACGCCTTATTTCACCGCAACTGATGGTGTAAAGGTTCGCAGGCGCAGCGCATTGGACACGACACATACGCTCGACAGGCTCATGGCGGCGGCGCCGAACATCGGTGAGAGCTGCCATCCGGTGAGCGGGAAGAACACGCCCGCCGCCAGCGGAATGCCGATGCCGTTGTAGAACAGCGCCCAGAACAGGTCCTGCTTGATGTTGCGGATCGTGGCGCGCGACAGCTCGATGGCGCGTGCGACGTCCATGAGGTCGCTGCGCATGAGCACCACATCCGCCCCTTCCTTGGCGATGTCGGCGCCGGTGCCGATAGCAAGGCCCACGTCGGCGCGCGCCAGGGCGGGGGAGTCATTGATGCCGTCGCCCACCATGGCGACCTTGCTGCCCACATCCTGCAGCTCGCGCACGTGGCGTTCCTTGTCGGCGGGAAGGACGTCGGCGATGACCTGCTCTCTGCTCAGCCCCACGCGGCGGGCGATGGCCTCGGCCGTCACGCGGTTGTCGCCGGTGAGCATGCGCACGTCGACGCCAAGCGAGCGCAGTGCGGCGATGGCCCCGGCGCTCGTCTCCTTGACCTCGTCAGCCACGGCAATGGTGCCGGCAAGCTCGCCGTTCTTGGCAAAGAACAGCGGCGTCTTGCCTTCGGCGGCAAATTGCTCGGCAAGACCCGTGGGCACGGTAACGCCCAGCTCGTCCATCAGGCGTACGTTGCCGGCTGCAATGGCGTTTTGCCCCTCGCGCGCCGTAACGCCACGACCGGGCACGGCGGCAAAGTCCTCGACCATGCGCGCGACAATTCCGCGCGACTCGCACTCGGCCATAATCGCCTCGGCCAGCGGGTGCTCGCTTGATCGCTCCAGCGCGGCAGCCAGCTTGAGCAGCGCCTTTTCGCTCATGGCGGACGAGCCGTCGGCGTGCGTGGCAACCACGATATCGGTCACGGCCGGCTTGCCGTGGGTGACCGTACCCGTCTTATCGAGCACCACGGTGCCCACGCTGCGCAGGTTCTCTAGCGCCTCGGCGCTCTTAAACAGAATGCCCATCTCGGCGCCCTTGCCGGTGCCTACCATAATGGCGACGGGCGTGGCCAGGCCGAGCGCGCACGGACAACTGATCACCAGCACGGCCACGGCGGAAGTGAGCGCCTCGTTCATGCTGCCGGTCAGTGCCATCCACACCGCAAAGGTCACGGCCGAGATCGCGAACACCACGGGCACGAACACGCCGGCGACCTTGTCGGCCATGCGGGCGATGGGCGCCTTGGTGGCGTTGGCGTCCTCGACGAGCTGGATAATCTTGGCGAGCGATGTCTCGGCACCCACACGCGTAGCGCGGAAGGTAAACGAGCCGGTGCGGTTGACCGTGGCCGCGTTGACGGTGTCGCCGGCGGTCTTTTCCACGGGGATGGACTCGCCGGTGAGCGCGCTCTCGTCCACGGCCGAGCTGCCTTCGAGCACCACGCCGTCAACGGGGATGGACTCGCCGGGGCGCACGCGCAGGATCTGGCCGGGAAGGATGCCATCGACGTCGATGGTGGTCTCGGCGCCGTCCTCTGCCACGACGGTCGCGGTCTTGGGCGCCAGGTCGATGAGCGCCTCGATAGCGCCGCCGGTCTTGGACTTGCTGCGCGTCTCGAGGTATTTGCCCACGGTGACGAGCGACAGGATGGTGCCTGCGCTCTCAAAATACAGATTGTCCATGCCTGTCATCATGGCCTCGTGGACCTGACCCGCGGCTAATTGGTCGGCCATGATGAACATGGCGTAGAGCGACCAGGCGATGGAAGCGGTGGCGCCCACGGCAATAAGGGCGTCCATGGTGGGCACGCCGTGCGCGAGCGATTTAAACCCGTTGATAAAGTACGTGTCGTTGACATAGACGATGGGGATGAGCAGGACGAGCTCGGTGAGGGCGAGCGTCATGCTGTGGATGTGGTCCGTGAAAATGCCGGGCAGCGGCCAACCGAGCATGTGCCCCATGCCTATGTAGAACAGTGGGATAAGGAATACGATCGAGACGACAAGACGGGTGCGCATGGCGGAGGCGGCGGCCTCCAGCTTTTTGGTAGGCGACTCCATATGGGCGGCGCCGGACCTGGCTTGTGCGCTGCCGCTTGAGGCCGCGGCGCCCGCTTCGACGGGCGAGGCCGAATAGCCCGCGCGGTCGACGGCAGTGCAGATATCGTCGGGGGAGACCTGCGCGGGGTCATAGTCGACCATCATGGAACCAGCGAGTAGGTTGACCGCGACGCTTTGGACGCCGTCGAGTTTGCTGACGGCGCGGTCCACGTGTGCCTGGCAAGCGGCGCATGTCATGCCGCCTACGTCGAACTTATCTTGAGCCATGGTTTCTCCTTTCTGCAGCGTAGTGTTTGAATTGTTAACCTGCCGATACTATACACCCATACCCCCAGGGGGTGTCCAGTACAGAAAGAAATATATGACATTTCGTTACAGATGGGGATTGTTGCGTGGTCGATGGACCGTCCCTGCCAACCATCTCGATCTGTAACATCTAGCCCCAGTTTTGCCGAGTTACTGTTACAAATCAAGACAAACAATTCGGCGGTTGCTTAACATCTCAATCTGTAACAGTTAGACCGGTTTTTGGGCTCCAGGTGTTACAGATCGAGACAATCGGCCCAGACCCACCCCGTCATCTGTGGTTTACGTGGGGGCATGCGAAGCGCGGGTATACTAACCGGCGGCGAATCTGCTCCATCGCTTAGAGCTGCTGCGTCTGGACGGCGCGTGATAGGGCTGCCAAAGCGAT
>CABUVF010000056.1 GCA_902494945.1 uncultured Collinsella sp. | reverse complement strand
GCGGCGGTTCGATCCTCAAGGACCGTACCGACGTGATGCTGGTCGAGGCGCGTGCCTACGAGCTGTGGGACGTCGATACCGCCAAGGGACAGCAACGCATAACGGAGCATATCGCCGCCTGCTCGTATTTTGATCGCGTGGCCAACTGCATCAATCAATAAGGAGCAATTATGATTATCATCAAAAACGGCGCGCTCGTGACGCCACAGGGGCTTCGCCACGCCGATCTTGCCATGGATGGCGACAAGATTGTGCGGATCGCCGCGGCGATTGAGCCTGCCGAGGGCGATACCGTCGAGGATGCCACGGGCTGCTGGGTGTTTCCCGGCTTTATCGACGGCCACACGCACATGCAGTGCTGGACCGGCATGGATTGGACGGCCGATAGCTTTGAGACCGGCACGTGCGCGGCTGCCTGCGGCGGTACGACGACCATCGTGGACTACGCGACGGCCGATCGCGGCGTGACCATGCCCGACGCCCTTGCCGAGTGGCATCGCCGTGCCGACGGAACCTGCACGGCCAACTACGCCTTTCATATGGCACTCGCCGAGTGGAATGAGCGCAACCGCGCCGATCTTTCGGCTATGCGCGAGGCGGGCGTATCGTCGTTTAAGACCTACTTTGCCTACGATCATTTGCGCCTGGACGATGCCGAGACGCTCGAGGTGCTCGAGGAGCTCAAGCGTGTTGGCGGTATCCTGTGCGTGCATTGCGAGAACGGCACGCTGGTGAATGAGCTGCAGAAGCGCGTGTTTGAGCAGGGTATCCACGGGCCCGAGGGCCATGCGCTCAGCCGTCCGGATGTGTGCGAGGCCGAGGCAGTGAGCCGTCTGCTGTATCTGGCGCACCTGGCCGGCGACGCACCGGTCAACGTGGTGCACCTTTCGACCAAGCTGGGGCTTGAGGCTATCCGTGCCGCCAAGGCGCGCGGGCAGAAGAATATCTATGTCGAGACCTGCCCTCAATATCTGATGCTCGACGATACTTGCTACTTGGAGCAGGGCGAGGACGGCTTTGCGGGTGCCAAGTATGTGATGAGCCCGCCGCTGCGCCATGCTGGCGACCGCGCCGCGCTGCGCGAGGCGCTTGTGGCCGGCGAGATCGATACCATCGCCACCGACCACTGCAGCTTTAACCTGCACGGGCAAAAGGACCGCGGGCGCGACGACTTCCGCGCGATTCCCAACGGCGGACCCGGTGTGGAGCATCGCCCCGTCGCAATCGCCACGAGCTTTGAGGGACAGCTGGGCCCCGAGGATCTGTGCCGCCTGATGAGCGAGAACCCGGCGCGCGTCTTTGGCATGTATCCGCGCAAGGGCTGTCTTGCCGAGGGTGCCGATGCCGACGTGTGCGTGTGGGATCCCAAGGCGCGCTGGACGATCAGCGCCGCGACGCAGCATCAGGCCGTGGACTACACGCCGCTCGAGGGCTTTGAGGCGCACGGCCGCGCCAAGGCCGTGTTTGTGAACGGCGTACTGGCTGCGCGCGACGGCGAGCCCACCGGAGCCCAGCCCGGCCGCTACGTGCCCCGCTAATGGGAAGACCGCCGGGGTAGCTAATTTGGGAGATGATTTTTTGGGACGGGGTAGCAAAAAGAGCCCCGTCCCAAATTTGCTACCCCTGGAGGCTGGTGGCGATGAGGGGGCGGTCGAGAGCTGTCTCGAAGCGGTCGGCCATCGTGGGGTCGCTGAGCGTGTCGACTTGGTTGAGCATGACGCGTGCGGTGCAGAGTCCCAGCGCCTGCATCTCGGCATTGAGCACCTGGGCGACGCGCCCTGGGGTGGCAGTGTCGGTGGGCTCGCAGCCGCAACGCTCGCAGAAGAGCTCGGGGCGGTGGACAACCTCGGCGACGGGCTTGCCCAGCCCCGAGGCGCCGACGACCCAGACAACGTTTGCCGTGGCGGCTGGAATTACCGGCTCCCAGGCGGCATGCGCCTTGAGCGGGAGTCGCTTGCTGCCATCTGCCTCGGCCAACACATAGTCAAAGCGCTGTGCCAGCTGGTCGAGCGGCTCAGCGGGGGCGGAGAGCTTGCCTGTCTCCGGGTCCAAAACACCTGCCTGGCAGATGCCTCCGCGGACAAGTCCCGCGCATGCCTCGCAGGTGCAGCCGGGAACATGCAGGGCCCCCGGCTTCCGTGGCGCGGCGTCCAGGCGACGGCTCGACCCGTCCCATGGCACGCCGGCGACGGGAAACATGTGCGTGGTAGTGCAGAGGAGCACGCGGCCGCCAGCGCGCATAAGCTCAAGGCCCAGCGTCTTCAGCAAGGTCGACTTGCCGCCACTGCCGATAATTGCGGTTATGCCCGGCTCGATCTTGAGCGCGGAGGCAAGGTTTCCGCTCGTCGTTTCCATCTGTTCACCGCCGTATAATACTGTGATAATAAATAATCATCAGAGTGGCGGTCGAACCGCTTTTGCTCTGCTCAAACCGTAGCACAGGGAGGTGCCCCGGGAATGCTCGTTTATGTTCGCGGCGCCGGCGATATCGCCACGGGTGTCGCTGCCCGTTTGGTGCGCGCCGGCGTGTCGGTTGTCATGGCCGATATCGCGGTTCCCACGTGCATCCGCCGCACAATCAGTTTTTGCGAGGCCATTCGCTTGGGCGAGGTCGAGGTCGAAGGCATTCGCGCTCGCTTGGCACAGACGCCGGCTGAGGTGCTTGCGATTACCGAGGCTGGAGACGTCGCCGTTGTGGTGGACCCCCAGGCCAAGATGCTCGATGAGCTTAAACCCGCGGCTGTGGTCGATGCGATTTTGGCCAAGCGCAACCTGGGCACCACGCGCGACATGGCGCCTGCCGTCATCGCCGTGGGGCCGGGCTTTACCGCGCCGGTCGATTGCGACGCCGTGGTCGAGACCATGCGCGGGCATTTTCTCGGACGTGTCATTACCCAAGGTTCGCCCCAGCCCAACACGGGTGTGCCGGGCTTGATCGGCGGCTATGGCAAGGAGCGCGTTATCCATAGCCCCGCCGCCGGCGTGTTTCGGTCCGACCGCGCAATCGGCGACATCGTGAGCGCCGGAGACGTGATTGGCTACGCGGGCGATACGCCCATGTATACGCAGATCGATGGCTGTCTGCGCGGGCTTTTGGCGAACGGCGTGCAGGTGACTGAGGGCTTTAAATGCGCCGATGTCGATCCGCGCGGCGACGCCAGCTACATCAACTATATTTCGGACAAGGCGACATCGGTCGGCGGCGGCGTGCTCGAGGCACTCGCTATGCTCACCGATGTCTTTAGAGGATAGAAGGCGGCAATGGAAAAGCTCGATGTTGTGAATGCGGCGCTTGCCGCCCTGCGTGCTGGCGAGACGTGCGAGCTCGTGGTCGTGGCCGGTACGGCGGGGTCATCACCACGCGGCGTGGGCGCCTGGATGGCCGTCTTTGCCGATGGCAGCCAAGCGGGCACCATCGGCGGCGGCAAGATTGAGCTTTTTGCGCTGGACGAGGCGCGCGAGCTGCTGGCCGCAGGGCAATCGCGTCTGGTCCGCTACACCATGGGCGGCGAGAACTCCGATACCGGCATGATCTGCGGCGGAGCCATCTGCCTGTGTTACCTGCATTTGGATGCGACTCAGGCACCGTTGTTCCAGTCGGTTGCCGACGTCTTGGCCTATCGGCGCATCGGCGACTTCGTCATCGACTTTGAGCCGTTTATCGCGAGCGCGCTCGAGGGCGATGTGGCCGAGTACCATGGCGAGGAATCGCGCCGCACCATTGCGGGCTGCCCCGGGCTTTCGCTGGTGGAGGAGGGGAGTAAGGTCACCTACACCAACGCCGCCTCCGAGATTCCCGCGGCGCATATCGAGACGCTCTGCCCCGAGGGCCTGACCTATATCTTTGGCTGCGGCCACGTGGGCGCCGCGACGGCGCGGGTGCTCACGGCGGCGGGTTTTGCCGTCGTGGCCTGCGACGACCGCCCCGGCACGCTGACCCCCGAATGGGTGCCCGGTGTCTACGACCGTCGTCTGGTCGACTACAAGAACCTGAGCGAGCAGTGCCCCATCGGCCCGCGCGACCTGGTGGTCGTTGCCACAGCAGGCCACAAGTCCGATATCGACGTGGTGATTCAGGCCATGCGCGCCAAACCCGCCTATCTGGGCTGCTTGGGCTCGCGCCGTAAGACGGCCTTTGTGCGTGCCCGCCTGGAGCAGGAGGGCTTTACGCAGGAGCAAATCGGCGAGCTGCACCTGCCGATCGGCGTCGCCATTCAGGCCGAGGATCCCGAGGAGATCGCCATCTCCATCGCTGCCGAGATGATTCACCTGCGCCGTACCAAACTCGTCCCCCGTAAGCGCTAATCGCATCCCCATTAATAAGTTGCGGTGAAATAGTTCCTAGATAAGCCTGACGGGCGGTCAGCCAGGAACTATTTCACCGCAACTGCTGTTTGACTCCGGGGGATGCAGGATTGCGGGTCAAAATGCTACCTGTGTCATATGCCCTATAATGTCCGACCGTTGAGCGGCATGGGGCCGCTGCCTAGGGTATGGGAGGCGCAAATGGCAGAGTCGGCAGCAGGGGACGCCCTGTTCGAGCGTACGGGAAAAGTATCGTTTGTGCAGGTATTGCCCCATGCGTTGCAGCATGTGCTGGCGGCGTTCGCGGGCATCGTCACGCCCGCCATCATCATTGCGTCGGTCTGTGGCTTTACCCCTCAAGAGGAGGCCGCCGTCATCCAGGCGTCGCTGGTTCTCTCGGCGCTCGACATTTTCCTTCAACAGTTTCCCATAAAAGGTGTCGTCGGTTCGGGCCTGCCCATTGTGATGGGTGCGAGCTTTACCTTCGTGCCGGCGCTCAAGGCAGTCGGTCTTGAGCTTGGTTTTGAGGCCGTGCTGGGCGCCCAGGTAATCGGCGGCGCGCTCGTCGCGCTCTTCGGCCTACTGTTTAGGCGCGTGAGTTTTCTGTTTCCGGCCCCGGTGCTCGGCACCGTCATCTTTGTGATCGGCCTGTCTCTGTGCCCGGTCGCTGTGGCTTCTATGGCGGGCGGGGAGGGCGCGGCCGATTTTGGCAGTGTCACCAACTGGGCCGTCGCGCTCGTGACGTTTGTCGTCACCTTTGTGGCCGGTAACTACGGCAAGGGCGCGCTTAGGCTAGGCAGCATCCTGGCCGGTATCTGCGCGGGCTTTGTTTTGGCTGCGGTGTTGGGCATGGTCGATTTCTCGGCCATCGCGACTGCCAGCTGGTTCGCCCCGCCGGCTCTGGGCGCCCATCGCCTGGTGTTCGACCCGGCCGCGTGCGCCGTCGTGGGCGTCGTCGCCATTGTCAACGCCGTGCAGGTCATGGGCGAGTTTGCCGCCGTGTCGTCCGCTGCGCTCGATGCCCCTGCGACCGATAGCCAGATCTCGGGTGGCCTGATCGCCAACGGCCTGGTCGGTATGCTGTCGGGCTTTTTGGGCGGCGTTCCCACGGCAACCTTTGGCCAGAATGTGGGCATTATCGCCGAGAACAAGGTTGTCAACCGCATGGTCTTTACGCTTGCCGCCGCCATCTTGCTCATCGCGGGCCTGCTGCCCAAGTGCGCGGCGGTGCTCACGTCCATTCCGCAGCCGGTAATCGGCGGCGCCACGATCGGCGTGTTCGCAACCATCGGCATGAACGGTGTGGTCATGTTTGCCCGCCACGGCCTGTCTCAGCGCGATACCACGCTCATGGGTCTCTCTATCGCCTTTGGCACGGGCATTGAGCGCACGGCCGGCGCGCTTGCCGGCGCTGGATTCCCCGCATGGGTCGGCACCGTCTTTGGCGGATCCTCCATTGCCGTCGCCGCACTTGTCGCCGTCGTCCTCAACCTGGTCCTGCCTCGCCAAAAATAACGCCCCATATATGAGTTGCGGTGAAATACGGACTGTTTAAGCTAGCTAAGCTGTCAAACAGCCCCTATTTCACCGCAACTGCTGTTTTCCTCCGTCCCCTGCGGATCAGTTTGTGCGGGGGAGTTGTGGAGTTGTGCAGGCAGACGAGGTTTTTCTGGAAATACGCCCTCAATGCGCGTATAGTACCGATTGTTTTGTCGGCTCCTGCTGCGTCGAGTCCAAACCGCAAAATGCCATGAGCGGCGCGGATGCAGTCAGGAGGCACGAGGACAACCCACCGTGGCCACGCCCCGTGCTTAAAACCCCAAGAAGGAGTGAACAATGGCAGAAGAGAAGTATGTGCCGCGTCTGAAGACCAAGTACAACAACGAGGTCAAGCAGCAGCTTCAGGACAAGTTCCAGTACGAGAACGTCATGATGATCCCCAAGTTTGAGAAGATCGTCGTGAACATGGGTGTCGGCGAGGCCGCTACCGATTCCAAGGCCATCGACGGTGCCGTGCGCGACCTGCGCGCCATCACCGGCCAGCAGCCGATGATCACCCGTGCCCGCAAGTCCATCGCTACCTTCCGCCTGCGCGCTGGTATGCCGATCGGCTGCAAGGTTACCCTGCGTGGCGACCGTATGTGGGAGTTCTTCGATCGTCTGACCTCCGTCGCGATCCCCCGTATCCGCGACTTCCGCGGCATCTCCGCCAAGAGCTTCGACGGCCGTGGTAACTTCTCCATGGGCGTTACCGAGCAGCTCATCTTCCCCGAGATCGACTTCGATTCCGTCGATCACCAGCGTGGTATGGACATCACTTTCGTGACCACCGCCAACACCGATGAGGAGGCCAAGGCCCTTCTGGATGCCTTCGGTTTCCCGTTCAAGAAATAGGTTCACCTGCCCCGATAGTGCCGTTCCCACAAGGGGGCGGCACTTGGGGCGAACAATACTCTATGTGAGGAGGATATAAGTGGCTAAGACATCGATGATCGTCAAGTGCAATCGCAAGCAGAAGTTCTCTACTCGTGAGTACACGCGCTGCCAGCGCTGCGGCCGTCCGCACTCTGTGTACCGCAAGTTCGGCCTGTGCCGTGTCTGCTTCCGCGAGCTTGCACTCAAGGGCGAGCTTCCCGGCGTTAAGAAGGCCAGCTGGTAAGTCACTACCAGCGTTTCAAGCATCCGTTTGGAACAGGGAAAACGCGCTAGTTAGGCTTTGCCGTTAAGGGCGGCGAAGAACCAAGAGCACGTGTTCATCAAGAACGAAGGAGAATCTGTATGAACCTTACAGACCCGATCGCAGATATGCTTACGCGCATCCGTAACGCTAACTCTGTGAACAAGGCCACGGTCTCCATGCCGAGCAGCAAGAAGCTCGTCGAGATCGCTCGTGTTCTGCACGAGGAGGGCTACATCGAGGGCTACGATGTCGAGGACACCGTTCCCCAGAAGACTCTGCACATCACGCTTAAGTATGGTCCCAAGAAGGCTAAGGTCATCAACGGCATCCGCCGCATTTCCAAGCCGGGCCTGCGTAAGTACACCGGCGTTGCCGACATGCCCCGCGTCCGCGGTGGCCTTGGTACCGCCATTATTTCCACCAGCCATGGCGTTATGACCGACCGCGATGCTCGCAAGCACAACGTCGGCGGCGAGATCATCGCTTACGTCTGGTAATTCGGTCGGTAGGTAGAAGGAAAGGAGATCACCGTGTCTCGTATCGGTAATAAGCCTGTCCAGATTCCCGCCGGAGTCGAAGTGGCAGTCAACGGCAACAACGTTGTCGTCAAGGGCCCCAAGGGCCAGCTCGAGCTCGATGTCTATGAGAAGCTCGCTATCAACGTCGAGGACAACGTCCTCACCGTTTCCCGTCCCGACGACGAGCGTGAGACCCGTGCCCGCCACGGCCTCACCCGCGCCCTCATCCACAACATGGTTGTTGGCGTTTCCGAGGGCTTCGAGAAGAAGCTCGAGCTCGCCGGCGTCGGTTACCGCGTGCAGCAGAAGGGCAAGAACCTCGAGTTCTCCCTGGGCTTCTCGCACCCCGTGATCGTCGAGGCTCCCGAGGGCATCACCTTCGAGGTTCCCGACAACACCCACGTGAACGTCAAGGGTATCAACAAGCAGCAGGTCGGCCAGATCGCCGCTGAGATTCGCGGCCATCGTCCTCCCGAGCCTTACAAGGGCAAGGGTATCCACTATGTTGGCGAGCACATCCGCCGCAAGCTGGGTAAGGCCGCCAAGTAGTCGTAACCGACTCACTCGCATAAGACCAGCACCCCGTTAGGTGCTGGCAAGATCAACCTTTTTAGGAGTTTACGTATGAACAAGCATAAGGCGAAGCTGGAAGGCCTCAAGCGTCGTCAGCGTCGTGTTCGCGGCAAGGTCTCGGGTACCGCCGAGCGTCCGCGTCTTCGCGTGACCCGTACCAACGCCAACATCTATGCCCAGATCATCGACGACAGCAAGGGCTCCAGCCTGACGCTCGTCTCTGCCTCGACCCTCGAGGCCGAGTTCAAGGGCACCCACACCTCGAACAAGGAGGCTGCGGAGAAGGTCGGTCAGCTCGTTGGCAAGCGTGCCATCGAGGCCGGCATCACCAAGGTCGCTTTCGATCGTGGTGGCCGTATCTACCATGGCCGCGTCAAGGCCCTCGCCGACGGTGCTCGTGCCGCCGGTCTCGAGTTCTAGGAGGTATGTAGCACATGGCTCGTAATCAGAAGCAGCAGCGCGAGGCCTCCGAGTTCGAGGAGCGCGTCGTTTACATCAACCGCGTGTCGAAGACCGTCAAGGGCGGCCGTCGCATGAGCCTCGTCGCTCTCGTCGTCGTTGGCGACGGCAAGGGCAACGTTGGCGTTGGCATGGGCAAGTCCGCTGAGGTGCCCATGGCCATCTCCAAGGCGTCTCTCGATGCCAAGAAGAACATGTTCCACGTGCCGGTGACCGAAGAGGGCACCATTCCGCACGAGGTTCTCGGTCACTTTGGTGCCGGCCGCATCATCATCAAGCCCGCTGTCGAGGGTACCGGCGTTATCGCCGGCGGCGCTGTGCGTCCCCTCTTTGAGCTTGCTGGCATCAAGAACGTCCTGTCCAAGTCCCTCGGTACCGACAACGGCCTCAACATCATCAAGGCTGCCGTCGAGGGCCTCAAGGAGCTCTCCAGCCCTGAGGACGTCGCGGCTCGCCGTGGCCTGACGGTCTCCGAGATGTTCGTCGGTAAGGAGAACTAAGCATGGCTGACACCATCAAGATCAAGCAGGTCCGCAGCACCAACGGTTGCAAGCAGGACCAGGTCCGTACTGTCCGTGCCCTCGGTCTCCACAGGATCCGCGAGGTTCGCGAGATTGCTGACAACGAGTCCGTCCGCGGCATGATCTTCAAGGTCAAGCACCTTGTCGAGATTGTAGAGGAGTAGCAAATGCAGCTTCACGATCTTACTCCCGCGCCCGGTTCCACCAAGAACCGCAAGCGCGTCGGCCGTGGCAATTCTTCGGGTCACGGCACCACTTCTGGCCGCGGCCAGAAGGGCCAGGGTTCCCGCTCTGGCGGCACCAAGGGTGCCGGCTTCGAGGGTGGCCAGACTCCGCTGGCTATGCGCCTGCCCAAGCTTCCGGGCTTCCGCAACCCCCGTCGTATCGAGTACACCGCTGTTAACGTTGAGCGTCTCGAGCGTAAGTTCGAGGACGGCGCCGTGATCGACGGTGCCGCTCTTAAGGCCGCTCGTATCACCAAGAGCGAGTTCGAGCCCGTCAAGGTGCTCGGCAATGGTGAGCTCACCAAGAAGTTCACGGTCAAGGTCGACAAGGTCAGCGCTTCTGCGCAGGCCAAGATCGAGGCCGCCGGCGGAAAGGTCGAGCTGCCGTGCTAAATGGTCTTAAGAATGCTTTCCGCATCAAAGAACTGCGCGAAAAGATTCTTTTTACCATAGCTATGCTCGTCGTGTACCGCATTGGTGCGCACGTTCCTGTGCCCGGCATTCCCTTCCAGGGGATGCTGGGCCTTTTCTCGACCGATAACAATTCGGTCGCCGCAGGTGCTATGGCCCTCCTGAATCTTTTCTCTGGCGGCGCGTTGAGCTATGTGTCGGTGTTTTCGCTGGGCATCATGCCTTACATCACCAGCTCGATCATCCTCCAGATGCTCCAGGCCGTCGTGCCTTCCCTGCACGAGCTTGCCCGCGAGGGCGAGGTCGGTCAGACCAAGATTACGCAGTATTCGCGTTACCTCACCCTGGCTCTGGCAATCCTCAACTCCGTGGGTTACCTCTTCCTCTTTAAGAGCTTCGGCATCAGCTTTAATGGCGCCGGCGCTCCCGAGATTATCTTCGACCTCATGGTCGTCGGCACGCTTACCGCGGGTGCCATGCTGATCATGTGGATTGGTGAGCTCATCACCCAGCGTGGTATCGGCAATGGCATGTCGCTGATCATCTTTGCGAACATCATGGCCGGTCTGCCGCAGGCTATCTTCTCCAGCACCGAGGGCAATGCCGGTGGCATCATCACCATGGTGATCATCTGCGCCATCATCCTGCTGGTCATCCCGCTGATCGTTTTCCTTGAGCGCGGCCAGCGCCGCATCCCGGTCTCCTACGCCAAGCGCGTCGTGGGCCGTCGCATGATGGGTGGCCAGACCACCTACCTGCCCATCAAGGTCAACACCGCGGGCGTCGTGCCGATTATCTTCGCTTCGGCACTGCTGTACTTCCCGGCCCAGATTGCCGTGTTCTTCCCCGGCATCGGCTGGATTCAGGCAGTTGCCTCCGCGCTTTCGACCGGTTGGCTCAACTGGGTGCTTAACGTTGTCCTCATCGTGTTCTTCGCGTACTTCTACACCTCCATGGTGTTCAACCCCGATGACACGGCCGACAACCTTAAGAAACAGGGCGGCTTTATTCCGGGCGTGCGTCCGGGTAGGGCTACCGCGGCCTACATCAAGAACGCGCTCAACAAGATCACGCTTCCCAGCGCTGTCTTTTTGGCGCTCATCGCCATCGTGCCTTCGATCATCTTCTCCTTTACGGGTAACCATCTGATCCAGGCATTTGGCGGCACGTCCATCCTCATCATGGTCGGCGTCGTGCTCGACACGGTCGATAAGCTCGAAGGCCAGATCAAGATGTATGATTACGATGGATTCTTTAAATAGGCTAGAGGAGGATTGCTCATGAACCTCGTATTGCTCGGAGCTCCGGGTGCCGGTAAGGGCACCGTCGCACAGGAGCTCGTCGCCGAGTTTGGCGTCGCTCACATTTCTACGGGCGACCTGCTGCGTGCTGCCGTCAAGGGTGGCACCGAGCTTGGTATTCAGGCTAAGAAGTACATGGACGCTGGCGAGCTCGTTCCCGACCAGCTCGTGATCGACCTTGTCAAGGAGCGCCTTGCCGCCGATGACGCCCAGCAGGGCTTCATCCTCGACGGCTTCCCGCGCAACACCGCCCAGGCTGTGACGCTCGATTCCGAGCTCTCCGCCATGGGTCGCGAGATCGATTGCGCCCTTCTGGTCGACGTGGCCCCCGAGGTCATCATCGACCGTCTGTCTTCGCGTCGCACCTGTCGCGCCTGCGGTTACACCGGCACTGCTGCCGATGCCACCTGCCCCAAGTGCGCCGGCGAGATGTATCAGCGCGACGACGACAAGCCCGAGACTATCAAGAACCGTCTCGACGTCTACGAGAAGTCCACGAGCCCGCTCGTCGACTACTATCGTGGCCAGGGTCTGCTCAAGTCGGTCAACGGTGACCAGGCTCGCGAGACCGTGTACGGGGATGTCAAAGAGGCTCTCGGTCTATGATCAAGATTAAGTCTGCAACGCAAATCGAGCAGATGAAGAAGGCAGGAGCGCTATCTAAGATGGCGCTCCGCCACGTTGGAGCCATGGT
>CABUVF010000055.1 GCA_902494945.1 uncultured Collinsella sp. | reverse complement strand
GGGTTGTCGTTGGCACCCTCGGGAACCGGCTCGTTGTGGGCGTGAGCATAGGCGACCTCGTCGGGACGGCACTTAAGATCCCACTCGCGAACCGGGGCGATAACCTTAAGCTCGGGGTCGAGGGCCTTGACGGCAGCCTCAAAACGAACCTGGTCGTTACCCTTGCCGGTGCAGCCGTGAGCGACGTAGGTCGCGCCAAACTCGTGAGCGACCTCGACAAGCTTCTTGGCGAGCAACGGGCGGGACAGGGCGGAGAGCAGCGGATACTTGTTCTCGTACATAGAGTTTGCGGCGATAGCCTTAGTCAGGAACTCATCGGAGAACTCGTCGCGCAGATCGAGCACCTGGCAATCCAGAACGCCCAGGTCGAGGGCCTTCTGCTTCTTGGCGTCCAGACCGGTCTCCTCCTGGCCCACGTTGCCGCAGACACAAACAACATCGAGATTCTTCTCGTCCTGGAGCCACTTGACACATACGGATGTATCAAGACCACCGGAATATGCGAGAACGACTTTTTCCTTGCTCATGGCTGTTTCCTTTCGCCCTTGGTAGCTAGTTAGAACATCGGTCAGTTGCAAGTCATTTCAAGGTCAAATACCGTGCAATATCTGGTTAAATAGCAAAAATCAGCACATACATGCCCTAGAAACATGCAGCAATGTCGTGCTAAAACCCAACGACCTCAAAATGACTCTGTTGAGGCAATTGCCCCATGCGGACAGAGACGATTGTTATCGTCGTCGGGAAATTGCGCGCTGGCGTCGGATGGCATTGTCTGCAGTAGTGATGATCTTTACGAACTGCATCTGCCTCTCCTTTCACCTATCGCCGGGCGCAATTCAAATATCGTAAACGGTACCTTTTCCTCGGTAAGCGGTTGTTGTTCCGTCTCCGTTTTCGATGCTCGCTATATTACGCTAAAGTGCCAGCAGCGCAAGCGACAAATTCAAATATCTGAAAAGTTTTTTCATTACTTTGTGAATTGCAGTGCAAATACGCTCCGTTCCTGCGACAATACGCTCGGTTACTGGTTGATGGTTATAACGTCTGAAACAATTTCGAAACGAAAGGCGCGCTTTTATGCAAACTTACGAATCGGACACCAATATCGGCAGCATTAAGATTCTCGCCGTTGATATGGACAAGACGCTTCTCACCGACGAGCGCGTACTACCCCAGGGCCTCGACGAGCGCCTGGACAAGCTCGCCGAGGCTGGCATCGTGTTCTGCCCCGCCAGCGGACGCCCTGCCCCCAAGCTCGAGGAGATGTTCGAGGGTATTAAGAACCGCCTTGCTTTTTGTCCCGACAACGGAGCCTGCGTCATCTATCGCGGCAGCTATATCTATAAGAGCATTATCGACGTGGAGCTGTACCAGCAGGTCTTGAGCCGCGCCACGGAGGATCCTCGCGCTGTCCCCGTCCTGTGTTGCTTCGACGAGTTCTACGTGCTCGCCCGCGACCATCAATACCACGACGAGATCAGCGTCTACTACAACACAATCAACTACGTCGACAGCTTTGAGGGCATTGATATCGAGTCCAACAAGATCTCGATCTTCTTCCCCGCTTACGATGCCGAGCCCGCATTCCGCGAGACCTATAGCCCCGAGTTCTCGGACAAGCTCTACGTCACCAACGCCGGGCGCGAGTGGATCGACTTCATGAACTTGGGCGTCGACAAGGGCGCTGGCGTCGCGCATCTGTGCGAGCACCTGGGCATCGATATCGCCGATGCCGCTGCCGTGGGCGATACCTACAACGATATCCCCATGCTGGAGCGCGTCGGGCACAGCTTTATCGTGGACAACGCCGAGGAGCATATGAATGCGCATGCCAAGTGGCGCATTCCGAGCAACAACGACGGGGGCGTACTGACGCTCATCGACGCCATCCTGGCGGCTCGTTAACGTTGCTCGTCGGACCTGGCCGGGCGGCACGGGTTAACTTTTCGCTCGGTCAGGTCCTGCGCAAGACGAAAGCCACATTAAGTGGCTTTCTTTGCGTGCGGAATCTACGAAAAGTTAACCCGTGCCGCCCGGCCAGGCCCTAGGTTTACCTACCTGCCGCCAAGATGGCGTCTTGAGTGTCTAGATACTTTGGCTGAATTAAATTGGATGAAGGGAGCTCCTTGCTGATGAGGGGCTCCCTTCTTGTTTGGTTACTTTGGGGTTGTGGGGGCGTCTTTACTTGGCGTCGGCCCAGGTTATGCCGGTGCTGGCTTCGGCGATCAACGGTCCGCGGAGGTCTACTACGTGTTCCAAGCCGTCGCGGACCATGGCGGTGAGGCGCTCGACTTCGTTGACGGGGCACTCAAAGTCCAGTTCGTCGTGCACTTGCAAGATCATGTGGGCGGCAAAGCCTTCTTCTTCCAAACGGCGGCTCACGCGGGCCATCGCGATCTTGATAATGTCGGCCGCGGTGCCCTGCATGGGATGGTTCATGGCCGTGCGCTCACCAAAGCCGCGGAGCTGTGGGTTTTTGGCCTTGAGCTCCGGAATATGGCGTCTGCGGCCATACATGGTCTCGGCGTAGCCCGTCTGCTTGGCACGTGTCACCACGTTGTCGAGGAACGTGCGCACGCCCGGGTAGGCCTCGTAGTAGCGGTCGATCATGTCGCGCGCCTCGGCCATCGAGATATGCAGCGACTGCGACAGGCCATAGGCCTGCTGACCATACACGATGCCAAAGTTCACGGCCTTGGCGCGACTGCGCAAGTCGGGCGTCACCTCGGACACCGGCACGCCAAACACGCGCGCCGCCGTCTCGGCATGAAAGTCCTCGCCCTCGTTAAAGGCGCGCACCAGGTGCTCATCGCCCGAGAGATGTGCCAGCAGACGTAGCTCGATCTGAGAGTAGTCCACCGCCAAAAAGACGCTTCCCTCGCCTGCCGAAAACGCCGTCTTGACGGTGCGACCCAGCTCAGAGCGCGTCGGGATGTTCTGCAGGTTCGGTTCGCTCGAGGACAGACGCCCCGTTGCCGTGATGGTCTGGTTGTACGTGGTGTGCACGCGACCGTCACCGCGGCGCAGCGGGCCCAGCGTGTCCAGATAGGTGGACTTGATCTTGGACTTCTCACGCCAATCCAAGATCAGACGCACGATTTCGTGGTCGCGGGCAAGGTCGCTCAGCACCTTGGCGTTGGTCGAATAGTAGCCGCGCTTAGTCTTTTTGAGGCCCTTGGTCGGAAGCCCCATAACATCAAATAGCACATGCGAGAGCTGCATGGGACTGCCGATGTTAAACGTCTCATCACCCGCCAGGTCACGAATGCTGCGCTCGACCTCGGTGATCTGGGTCGCCAGGCCCTCGGACAGATTACGCAGGCGGTCGGGATCCACGAGCATGCCCGCGCGCTCCATCTTGGCAAGCACCGGCACGAGCGGCATCTCGATGCCATCGAACACGTTGGCGGCGTTCTCGCGGGCCATGCGGTCACGCAGCGGTGCGACCAGCGCCAGCGTCAAGGCCGCCGTGCGAGCGGCGGGCGCAGGAGCGTCCTCGCCGGCACCCTCTGCACCGCGCACCGCAGGCAGCGCCATCTGCAGATACGTATCGGTCAGATACGCCTCGTCAAACTCGGAGCGGTCGGAATCCAACAGGTAGGCGGCAACCACGGTATCGAAGATACGCGTGGAATCGACTGCCAGCGGATCCATGAGCTCAGGCTCGGAAGAATCGATGGGCGAAAGCTCATGCAGCAGCGCCTTCATATCCGGGCTCGCCACGCGGCCCTCCATAAACAGGCGCGCAAGCACACCGGCAATCACGCCGTGGGCGAAATTGAAGCCATCGACCACGGCAGCGGTACCGCCGTCGCCCTCCTCAAGCGCAAGCAGCCCCTTGGACGTCGCCAACCACAGCGTGCGTGTCAGGCCAAAAAGCGCGCCCTCCTCCTTGTCGTCGTCCACCACGGCGGCAATCCACTCGCCCGCATCAATCGCGCGAGAGATCTCGGCGGCAGCGGCAGCGAGCGCCTCGGCATCGTCGGCGGCAGCGCGCATAACGGGGGGAATCTCAAACGTGCTGGCAGTGACCGCAGCCCCACCCTCGCCACCGATTAGCGACAAGAAACGGTTCTGCATGGCCGTAATACCAAGCGTGCCCAGCGCCGCGGAAACCTCATCGGCAGAAAACGCCGGGAAGGACGTTTCGTCAAAGTCGAGCTCGACAGGCGCATCGGTGCGAATGGTTGCGACCTTGCGGCTCAGCAGTGCGTCGTCGATATGCGCACGTAGGTTCTCGCCCATCTTGCCCTTGACCTCGTCAGCATGCGCTATGACCTCGTCCAGACTGCCATACTGCGCGATGAGCGCGCTCGCCTTTTTGGGACCGATGCCCGGTACACCGGGAATGTTATCCGACGCATCGCCCTTCAGACCATAAAAGTCGGGCACGAGCGCCGGCGTGATGCCGTGATACAGATCGTCCACGCTCTCGGGCGTCATGATCGCCACGTCGGACAGGCCCTTGCGGGTCGAGACCACATTGACATGCTCGGTCACAAGCTGATACATGTCGCGGTCGCCGGTCACCAGCAGCATGTCGCAGCCGGCCTCCTCACCCAAGCGCGCCATGGTTCCCAGGATATCGTCGCCTTCCCAGCCCTCAGACTGCAGAATCGGCACATTGAGCGCACCGAGCAGCTCCTTGATCATCGGAAACTGCGCGTGCAAATCGGGGTCCATGGGCGGGCGCTGCGCCTTATACTGCGGCAGCATCTCCATGCGCACGCGCGGCTTGCCTTTATCAAACGCCACGACCACACCGTCGGGGTTAAAGGCATCGATCATCTTGAGGAACATATTCAAAAAGCCAAAGATCGCGTTGGTGGGGCGACCGTCCGGCGCGTTCATGGTCGGCGGCACGGCGTGGAAGGCGCGGTGCATGAGCGAGTTGCCGTCGATAACGGCAAAGGTACGGCGCTTGTCAGACATATTGAATACCTCGCTTTGGGCTGGGCACGGTTTGCTCACACCAGTTTACACGCTCCCCGCCCCACGGCCACCGCACATCAGGCTTCCCTGCCGCCGCGGGCCCGCGCGTGATACGATGGCTCACGGTACATCAACCAGCACGATCGATCCGAAAGGAGCCTGCGTCATGGAGCGTCCCTGCGCATGGAAAAAGTACACGCCACAGCAGATCGAGGAGCTCGAGGAGCTTTGCCGCGGCTATAAGCAGTTTTTGAGTGAGAACAAGACCGAGCGCCTGTGCGTCAAGACCGGTATCAAGATGGCCGAGGAGGCGGGCTACGTCAATCTGGAAACCGTGATCGCCGAGGGCCGCGCGCTCAAGGCCGGCGACAAGGTGTACGCCGCCAATCACGGCAAGGACCTCATGCTCGTCAACCTGGGCACCGCCCCGCTCGAGCAGGGCTTTAACATCCTGGGCGCCCACGTGGACTCGCCGCGCCTAGACCTTAAGCAGAACCCCGCCTTCGAGGCCGGCGACATGGCTTATCTCGACACGCACTATTACGGCGGCGTCAAGAGCTACCACTGGGTCGCTTCCCCGCTCGCACTCGTAGGCGTCATCTGCAAAAAGGACGGCACCACCGTCGACATCAACATCGGTGACAAGGCCGACGACCCGGTCTTTACCATCTCCGACCTGCTGATCCACCTCTCGAGCGAGCAGATGGCCAAGCCCGCCAAGGACGCCGTCGATGCCGAGATCCTCGACGTGATCGTGGGCGGCCGCCCCGTCAAGTTTGACGAGGACGACAAGGACGCTCCCAAGGAGCCCGTCAAGCAGATGTTCCTGGATATCCTCAAGGAGCAGTACAACGTCGAGGAGGAGGACTTCCTCTCCGCCGAGATCGAGGTCGTGCCCGCCGGCCCGGCCCGCGACATGGGCCTCGACCGCTCCATGATTCTGGGCTATGGCCACGACGACCGTGTCTGCGCCTATCCGTCCATGCTCGCCCAGATCAATGTGGCCAATGTCGAGCGCACGAGCATCACACTCATCGTCGACAAGGAGGAGATCGGTTCTGTGGGTGCCACCGGTATGACGAGCCGCTTCTTCGAGAACACCGTCGCCGAGATTATGACGCTCGCCGGCGAGGATAGCCCGCTGGCCCTGCGCCGTGCACTCGCCCACAGCCGCATGCTCTCCTCCGACGTGTCCGCCGGCTTCGACCCGGGCTATGCCGGCAAGTTCGAGACCAAGAACGCAGCTTTCATGGGTCGTGGCCTGTGCTTTAACAAGTACACGGGCAGCCGCGGCAAGGGCGGCTCTAACGACGCCGACGCCGAGTATGTGGCCCTCATCCGCGACATCATGGACGAGGCGGGCGTTGACTTCCAGACCTGCGAGCTCGGCCGCGTCAACGCAGGTGGCGGCGGCACCATCGCCTACATCATGGCCAAGTACGGCATGAACGTCATCGACTCTGGCGTTGCCGTCCTGTCCATGCACGCCCTGTGGGAGGTCGCTAACAAGGCCGATATCTACGAGGCCTATCGCGGCTACAAGGCCTTCATCGAGCGCGCCTAACCAACCCTTCATCAGTTGCGGTGAAATACGGACTAAACTGGCCCCTAAACGGCCAAAACAGACCATATTCCACCGCAACTTCTTTTTTGGCAGAGGAGAGTCCATGCTGCAGGTCATCATTTCGCCCGCCAAGCAGATGCGCGCGGCCCAAGATGCTTTTGAAGTCCTGGGCATCCCGCCTTTTGCGCACGAGACGGCTCGCCTCCACCGCGCACTGCTAGATATCGAGCGGAATGAAGGCAGCGACAGCCTGCAGGCGCTATGGAACGTGAGTGACAAACTGCTGGGGCCTTGCCTCAACACCCTGCATGAGTTCGGGCCCATCCTGAAAAACGGCGATCTCGACAATCCCGCACTCGCCTGTCACCTCTCCCCTGCCGTCATGTCCTACCACGGCATTCAATACCAGAGCATGGCGCCCGAGGTGATGGATTCCGCGCAGCTCGCATGGCTGCAAAGCCACCTGTGGATCCTCTCTGGCCTCTACGGGTGCGTTCGCCCCTTTCATGCCGTCGAACCGTATCGGCTGGAAATGGGCGCGAAGCTCGCCGTTGACGATGCCCCAGACCTCTACGCGTTTTGGAGCGACAAGCTCGCACGGGCTATCGCCCCGGCAGGCTCAAACACCACGATCGTCAACCTCGCCAGCGTAGAGTACGCCAAAGCCGTTCTGCCCCATCTCGCGGGCGACGCCACGGTCGTCACGTGCCTCTTTGGCGAAGGCATCCGCAACGGCAAGCCCATCCAGCGCTCGACCGCCAGCAAAAAGGCACGTGGTTCCATGGTGCGCTGGATGGCAGAAAACAAGCTCGAGGATGCAAGCGAACTTACCGCATTCAACATCGGCTATCGGCACATCCCCGAGCTTTCAGACAAAAACACCCTGGTTTTCATGAACGCGCAGGCACAATAGGCCCGCCGTTTCCAAACACCCCGTTACTCCGCCAAGCCATCGGCCTTTGCAATCTCGCTCGTCGAGCCATCTTGGTAGGTAATCTTAACGTGCTCCACCTCGGATACCGCAGCGCCCGCCGGGGGCTCCAAGCGCCATTCCGTCAGCGCAATGTCCATGGTCGTGGGAACGTCCCCCTGATCTTTGAGCTCGACCGACAGCGTCTTAAGCGACGCATCGAAGGTCACGCGCTCGATCTCTTCACCAGGAATGGAGCCGCCGCTCAGCTGCAGCTGCACAAACTCGTCGCGCGGATACCAATAGTCGCCCGGCGCGGCCACCGTGTTACCACCAGCGACCTTCACCGCCATGATCGGCAGGGCATCGTCGGCCTCAAACTCCCAGGCAGCGCCGCCGCGACCCCCAAACGTCCAAATACAAAAGGCAATCACCAGCACGGCAAGCACCGCAAAACCAATCGCGACAAGGCCATGGTGCGCACGGCTTTCCTCGGCCGATACATCCCATTGCGTCTCTCGATATAGATGCTTGTCTTCCATGTTCGCCTCCCCGCAGGCACGCTCGTTGGCCCAATCGTACCCATTCAGGCTATACTTGAGCCCATGACATAACGGGGAGCTTGCAGGACAGGACGGCAGGCTGAGACTGGGCGCGCCCGCCCTGACCCGCGAACCTGATATGGGTAATGCCAACGAAGGGAGCCGTGCCAATGAGCACACAGACCGAGCCCAAGCTCGTCACGCAAATCGACTTCGCTCGCGCCGGGCAGATCACGCCGCAGATGAAAGAGGTCGCCGAGCGCGAGCATCGCGACCCCGAGTATATCCGCGAGCGTGTGGCCGACGGCCGCATCGCCATTCCCGCCAACATCGTGCACATCAAAAAGGGCATGCGCGCCTTTGGCGTCGGCGAGGGCCTGTCCACCAAGGTCAACGTGAACCTGGGCATTTCGGGCGATAAGGCCGATGCCGTTGAGGAATGGAAGAAAGTCAAGATCGCCGAGGACTACGGTGCCGACGCTATCATGGACCTTTCCAACTCGGGCAAGACGCGCCAGTTCCGCCAGCAGCTCATCGACGAGACGCCACTCATGGTGGGCACGGTGCCAATGTACGACGCCATCGGCTATATGGAAAAGCCGCTGGTCAAGCTCACCAAGGACGACCTGCTCGAGGTCGTGCGCGCACACGCCGAGGACGGCGTGGACTTTATGACCATCCACTGCGGCATCAACAAGTCGGT
Source organism: uncultured Collinsella sp. (assembly GCA_902494945.1). Lineage (GTDB taxonomy): Bacteria > Actinomycetota > Coriobacteriia > Coriobacteriales > Coriobacteriaceae > Collinsella. Next base: position 3,034 of record CABUVF010000055.1, on the reverse strand, counting down.
CATCAAGACCTTTAAGGAGACCGGCCGCCTCATGAACATCGTCAGCCGCGGCGGCTCGCTGCTGTTTGGCTGGATGGAGGTCACCGGCAACGAGAACCCCTTCTACGAGTTCTACGACGAGGTGCTCGAAATCTGCCACGAGTACGACGTGACGATCTCGCTCGGCGACTCCTGCCGCCCGGGCTGCCTCTACGACTCCAACGACGCCACCGAGACCGCCGAGATGATCGAGCTGGGCAAGCTGTGCAAGCGCGCCTGGGCAGCCGGCGTCCAGGTCATGGTCGAGGGCCCGGGCCACATGGCGCTCGATGAGATTGCCGCCAATATGAAGCTGCAGAAGCGCCTGTGCCACAACGCCCCGTTCTATGTGCTCGGGCCCCTGGTGACCGATATCGGCGTGGGCTACGACCACATCACCGCCGCGATCGGTGGCGCTATCTCTGCCAGCTCTGGAGCCGACTTCCTGTGCTACGTAACGCCGGCCGAGCACCTGTGCCTGCCCAACGCGCAGGACGTGCTCGATGGCCTCATGGCCACCAAGATCGCCGCGCACGCCGCCGACATCGCCAAGAAGGTACCGCACGCCCGTGACATGGACGACAAGATGGGCCAGGCACGCCGCAAACTCGACTGGGACGCCATGTGGAAGTGCGCCCTCGACCCGGTCACGAGCCGCAAGCGCTACGAGGAATCCCCCGCCGCCACCGAGGGCACCTGCACCATGTGCGGCAAGATGTGCGCCGTTCGCACCGTCAACAAGGTGTTCGAAGGCACGACAATCGACCTCGGCATGGAGGACTAACGCGTCATCGGAGCCGCAATCGAGCACAAGGTGCTCGTCAATTGTTGACGTGTGAACATTTGCTAATATTTACGTAAAGATTGCACCGCCCGCCCGGGATCGGCATACAGCCGGCCCGGGCATCTTTATAATGCTGGCTTAAAGACCCATTTGATTCCGACCGAACAAGGGAGCGAGCATGGATCGCAGCAAGGTACCCGCCGTCCTGTCCATCGCGGGATCCGATTCCAGCGGCGGTGCCGGCATTCAGGCCGACATCAAGACCATCACGGCGCACCGCCTGTATGCCGAGACGGCCATCACGGCCATCACCGCACAGAACACCCTGGGCGTCACCGCCGTGCAGGACATCTCCCCCGATATTGTCGCGGCGCAGATCGATGCCGTCTTTGACGATATCCGCCCCAACGCCGTCAAAATCGGCATGGTCTCCTCTGCCGAGATTATCGAGGTTATCGCCGACCGCCTGAGCGACTGGAACGCGACAAACGTGGTAGTCGACCCCGTTATGGTAGCCACCTCGGGCGCTCGCCTCATTGCCGAGGATGCGACCGAGGCGCTCACGCGTCGCCTGTTCCCGTTGGCGACCGTCATCACGCCCAATATTCCCGAGGCCATGGCGCTGCTCGATTACGAAGTCGATTCCGAGCGCACGCAGCAAAATGCCGCCATGCTTCTCACCCGCCGCTTTGGATGCGCGTCCCTCGTTAAGGGCGGGCATTTTGTCAATGAGGCCAACGACGTGCTAGCCGAGCCCGCACCGCTCGATGACGAGGGCAACCACCTGGGCGATCCGCTCACCACGTGGTTCCGCCACAAGCGCATCGAGACCGGCAACACGCATGGCACCGGCTGCACGCTCTCGTCCGCCATCGCCTGCGGGCTGGCACAGGGGATGGATCTTGCCGACGCCGTCAACGCCGGCAAGGCCTACCTAACGGGCGCTCTCGCTGCCGGCCTGGACATGGGCAAAGGCTCCGGCCCCGTCAACCACATGTGGCAGTACTAAATAGCCAGTAACCTGCCAAAAAGAGACAGGCTACTTTGCACCAAAAACCGTCGCAACATTCGATGAAAATCGTGCAAACGCGAAAAATCATTAAATGTTGCGACGGTTTGATTTTAGATAGCGGTCGAGCAAAGGACCAGAGCGCCTATTCGTCGGCGAGTTGAATTCCCAACAAACCCGAGAGTGCCAGCGCCTGCTCGGCATTGACCGTCAAGCCACGCAACTCATGGTAATCGCCCGAAACAACGGGCGCTGCAAATGTACAGCGCGACACATCAACGCCGGAAAGCGACGTCTTGAACACATCAACACGCGTCAGGTCACAGCCATCCAGGCGTATCTGACCCAGCTTGGCACCCTGAAACGCAGCCTCTCTCAGACGTGTATCGCATGCTGTCATAGGGCCAATGCGTCCCTCCGAAAGGTTCGCATAGCTCAAATCGCACGATCCAAACGACACGCTCGACAGGCGCGCCTTGAGCAAGTTGAGTCCCGGTGCCGAGCAGTCAACGAAGTCACAGCGGCTGAGCCAGCAGCCTTCCATGTTGCAGCGGATAAAGCGGCAACCGCGAAACACCACGTCGCGAAACGTCGAGCCGCTCCAGTCAACGCTATCGAACTCGCAAGATCGGAACACAACGCCATCGAAGGTCGCGCCGTTCGCCACGTCGTAGGCAAGATCCAAATCCTCAAAAGCGGTATTGGAGACGAGCTCATCGCCCTCGGCAAAGAGGTCGATGAGCTCGTCCATGCCCATATGGCAGCCAATCCGTTCGTTTACCCGGGCAAAACCACCACAAAGGTGCCTGTCCCCTTTGTAGTGGCTTGGGGTCGCGCTACTCACCGAGCATCTCTTGGAGCTTGGCTGCCACGGCATGTCCCAAGCTCTCGTGGCTTTCGGGCATCATATGCAGATAGTCGATATCGCCCGGCTCGGCAAACTCGGCGGCATTCAAAAAGTCGCAGCCAAACTGCTCGGCCACGTGCGCATAGTACTCGCCAAAATGTTCAGATGCCTCGACGGAACGCTCGTCAAAATCGGTCATATATACATCGGCGATCTGCGGCTTGATCTTGATAGGAGCCATCAGCAGGATGCGCGGGCAAGGCGCAGCGTCGGTCCACGGAAACGCGCGGACGGCGCGAATCAGCGCCATGGCGCCACGGGCGATATCGGAAGCTGTCACGTTAAAGACCGTCTTACAGTCGTTGGTGCCCAGCAT
>CABUVF010000054.1 GCA_902494945.1 uncultured Collinsella sp. | reverse complement strand
CGGAGCTGGGCGCTCGATTCGTGCGCTTCTGATATGCTAGCCAAAGTTAACCGCCCGATCGTACCGCGGGCCTAGGGGAAGGGGACCTCGATGGATGCCGCAGCCCGTACCGCCCATGATTCCGCCCTCCAGCCGTTTTCGGAGATGGAGCACTATAAGCATGCCGATGAGCTGCCGCCCGAGATCATGGCGGACAGCTACGATAAGCTGGAGCGCCTGTGCCTCAAATATATGAATGAGGATGACTTCTCCAAGGTGGAGCAGGCCTACTGCTTTGCTGCCGAGAAGCACTGCAACCAAAAGCGCCGCTCGGGCGAGATGTACATCAACCATCCCGTCGAGGTGGCCATCATTCTGGCCGACCTCAAGATGGACTGCGATGTGGTGTGCGCCGCGTTGCTGCACGATACCGTCGAGGATACCGAGACCTCGCTTGCCGATGTTTCCGGTCTGTTTGGCGAAACCGTGGCAGAGCTTGTCGACGGCGTGACCAAGCTCACCAACATCGAAGTCGACAGCATGGACGAGAAGCAGGCGCTTACGCTGCGCAAGATGTTTCTGGCCATGTCCAAGGATATTCGCGTCATCATCGTCAAACTCGCCGACCGCCTGCATAACATGCGCACGCTTGCCGCCCTGCGCGAGGACCGCCGCCTATTTAAGGCTCGCGAGACCATGGACGTGTACGCGCCCCTGGCCGACCGCCTGGGAATGAGCTCTATCAAGTGGGAGCTCGAGGACCTGTCCTTCTTCTACTTGGAACCCGATGCCTACCAGCGCATTGCGCGCATGGTGGCTGAGTCGCGCGAGGTTCGCGAGCGTTATCTGGCCGAGACCATCAAGACGCTTACCGATGAGCTCAACCGCATTGGTCTTGAGGACTTTCAGATCAACGGTCGTTCCAAGCACTATTGGTCCATCTATCAAAAGATGAAGCGCAAGGGCAAAGAGTTCTCCGAGATTTATGACCTGGTGGCGCTGCGCGTCATCACCCATTCGGTGCGTGACTGCTATTCCACGCTTGGTGCCGTGCATACCTTGTGGCATCCCATGCCCGGTCGTTTTAAAGACTATATTGCCATGCCCAAGGTCAATAACTACCAGTCGCTCCACACGACGGTTATCGGCCCCACGGCCCGTCCGCTCGAGATTCAGATTCGAACCTACGAGATGCACGAGCAGGCCGAGTACGGCATCGCTGCCCACTGGCTGTACAAGAAGTCGGGTGGATCGTCTGCCTCCAAGACTAACGATGCGCAGCGCCTGGACGATCAGATTAACTGGCTCAAGCACTCACTCGACTGGGCGGCGTCTGACGAGATCACCGACGCCAAGGAATACCTGCACTCGCTGAAGGTTGACCTTTTTGACCAGGAGATTTTTGTCTTTACGCCCAAGGGCGAGGTCATGGCGCTTCGTGCCGGCTCCACGCCGCTCGACTTTGCCTACGCTGTCCATACCGAGGTCGGCAATCACTGCGTCGGCGCCAAGATCAACGGTGCGGTGGCACCGCTCACGCACGAGATCAAGACGGGAGATCGCGTCGAGATTCTGACCAACAAGAGCTCCAAGCCGTCGCGCGATTGGCTCAAGATCGTCAAGACTCCCTCGGCCAAGTCAAAGATTCGTCGTTACTTCGCTGCCGCGACCAAAGACGATGACGCCGCAGCCGGCCGCGATATGCTGGCTAAGGACCTGCGCAAGCGCGGGTACGGCATCTCTACGCCGCGATCCACGCGTGCGCTCAATGCCGTGGCGGAGCAGTTTAACTATAAGCAGCTCGAGGACCTGTTCGCAGCCGTTGGAGCGGGCAAGGTCGCCCCGCGTGCCGTGGGCAACAAGGTCGAGCAGATCTTGGACCCCAAGCCCGAGGAACAGCTCACCAAGGCCGAGGCCATTGCCGAGGTCGTGAAGCAGCCCGCGCGCGGCTCTAACCGCAAGCCGCAAAGGCGCGGCAAGAATGCCAGCAACGGCATCATCGTCAAGGGCGAGAGCAACAGCGGCCTGCTCGTTCGTCTGGCGCATTGCTGCAACCCCGTGACGGGCGACGACATCGTGGGCTTCATCACGCGCGGCCGCGGTGTCTCGGTACACCGTGCCAACTGCCCCAACGTCAAGGGCCTCATGGAACACCCCGAGCGCATGATTGACGTGGAGTGGGATGGTGCCGCCGATACCCTGTTCCAGGTTGAGATTGTGGTCGAGTGCCTAGACCGCATGGGTCTGCTCAAGGACGTCACCATCGCCATCGGCGATGCGGGCGGCAACATCCTTTCCGCCGCCACGTCGACCAATCGCGAGGGCATTGCAACCCTGCGCTTTATGGTTGAGATTTCGGACGCGAGCGGTCTGGATCCGCTGTTGGCATCCATCAGCAGCGTCGACTCGGTCTATGACGCTCGTCGACTCATGCCCGGCGAGGGCGGGGCGCAGCTCAAGCGTCGTGTGTAGGCTGCTGGCACAACAGTATTGATATTAGCTACGTTCGAGGCATCGTTTGGTGCCTCGACGTTTATAGAAGGAGAGCGCGCATGGACGCTATGACTTTGGATGTAACCCCCCCGGGGCTCGGTATTGATTGAGACGCTTGTATGTGGTCCCATCCAGACCAACAGCTACGCCGTGATCTCCAGCGGCGAATGCCTGATCATCGATCCCGCGTGGGAGGGCGAGAGTATCGTTGAGCATATTCGAGCCGAACATCCTGACGTGCATGTGCTCGGCGCCGTTTGTACGCACGGTCATGCCGATCATGTTGGCGGTGTCGCTGGAGTTCGGGCCGCCGTTGGCGCTGACGCCCTGTACGAGCTGTGTGGCAAGGACGTGGCTGTGCCGCAGGCGAATATTGAGGAGCAGCGAGCGATGTGGGGCATCGAGACGCCCGATCCGGGTGAGCCGACGCGGCTGCTTGCCGAGGGCGATACCATTGAGCTAGGCGACATTTGCCTGCAGGTTATCGAGGCGCCCGGCCACACGCCGGGCGGCATTGTTCTGTTTGCCGCCACCGAGCAGGGAAACATCGCCTTTGTTGGCGACACGCTGTTCCCCGGCAGCCATGGCCGCACCGATCTTGCCGGCGGAGACGAGGCGGCGATTATGCGCTCGCTCTCCAAGCTCGCCCACATGCTTCCGCCCGATACTGTTTGTTTGACTGGCCACGGTCCCTCGACCACTATGGCGCGTGAACTCATGTGCAACCCGTTCATGAGCTAGACAGGTTTCCGTTTCCACCCAAGAGACTTCCGACTTCTGGGGAAATCGAGATTGTGGAACGCCTTTCATAAACCTTGTATCTTTCTAATTGTCGGATAGATGCGGGGAGGTGAAACGCTGGTGTTAGATTCACAGGTTCAAAAAGTACTTGACTACATAGAGGCTAATCCCGATGTTTCGCCCGCTCGTCTTTGCGAAGAGTTTGGCGTGAGCGATCGCACGATTCGTACTTATGTCAAGAAGCTCAACGCTGTCCTCGAGCCTCAGGCCCATATCCATAAACGCCGTGGCGGGGGTTATACCCTCAATATCATCGATTGCGACGCATACCGCTCGATCAAGGACGATGCATCCAATGGGGGTCTCAAGTCAATTCCCTCTACGAGCGAGGGACGCGTTGAGTACTTGCTGAACGACCTGTTGAGTCGCGTCGACTGGATCACCTTGGACGATCTTTCGGAGATCCTCTATGTATCCCGCAATGCTATTTCAGGCGATCTTAAGCGGGTTGAGACGCAGCTGGCTAAGTTCGATCTCACGCTTGAACGGCGTCCCCATTACGGGATTCGCGTGAGCGGCTCGGAGATGTCGCGCCGTCTCTGCCTGGCAAGCCTTACGCTCGACAAGCTTGCAGAGCACCGTGAGAACGATTCTCAGAACCAGGTGGCCCTCGACACGATTGCCACCTGTGTTAATGAGGTCATTGCCGAGGAAGGCTTCCAAATCAACTCGGCGGCCTATCAAAACCTGCTGGTTCATATCGCAGTCGCCATTTGGCGAATTCGCGAGCACTGCTACGTTCCGCTCGAAGCCGAACATATTGAGAAGTTACGTACAGCGCGTGAGTTTGCGGTGGCCGGGTGTGTGGCTTTGGGTATCGAGAAGGCTTTCGACATTCGGCTCCCAGAGGAGGAAGTTGCCTATATCGCCATTCACCTTGCGGGCAAGCAGTCTCTGTATGCTAGTCCTGATGGTGTCGATGAAGGTCTCGTAATTTCCGACGAGGTTTGGGACGTGGTCACCGAGATGCTCGAGTGCATCTGGGATTCTTATCACTTTGATTTTCGTGGCGATCTTGAGCTCCGCATGAACCTCGCACGTCATATCGTTCCACTTGCCGTGCGTCTCAAATATCGCATGCATATCGATAACCCGCTGCTTGCCGATATCAAGGAGCGCTTCGCGCTCGCGTATTCGATGGCACTCGATTCGTCGGTCATCCTCGCCGAGCACTACGGTAGCCGTCTTTCCGATGACGAGATCGGCTATATCGCACTCGCCTTCGCCTTGGCGCTTGAGCGCCAGAAGAGCGAGCTCCCGCGTAAGAATATCCTCGTGGTGTGCGCGAGCGGACAGGGAAGCGCCAAGCTCCTCGAGTATCGATACCGCCAAGAGTTCGGTGCTCTCGTGGACAAGATCGTGACCTGCGATGCCTCCCATATCGACAGTATTGATATGACGGGTATTGATTACGTTTTTACCACGGTGCCCCTGCATCGAGCGCTTCCGGTGCCCGTGCGCGAGGTGAGCTTCTTTCTCGATGCCGATGATATGCACGATGTTCGTGAGATTCTTGCCGGTGCAAATGTTACCGGTGACCTTGCACCTTATTTTTCGGCTGACCTTTTTGTCTCCGATATAGTTGCGGCAGACAAAAACGAGGCCATCTCGATTCTTTGCGAGCAGGTCGCTGCTTTTCGTAACGTGCCTGATGAGTTTAAGCAGCTGGTCATGCGTCGCGAGGAACTCGCGCAAACGAGTTTTGGCAATCAGGTCGCTATGCCCCATTCGGTCAAAGCGGTGACGGACGAGACGTTTGTTTGCGTTGGGCTGCTGCGCGAGCCGGTCGAATGGAACGGGCAAGCGGTGCGGGCGGTCTTTCTAGTATCAGTCTCAAAGGCTAAGGACAAGAAGCTTGACCGTTTCTACCGCAGTATGGCCAAGATGCTTACCAGCAAAGAGGCTATCCAGGAGCTTGTCGACAACCAACGATGGGAGACCGTCGTCAAGCTTTTGAATATGTATGGAAAAACAGACAACAACGAGTAGAAGGAGACACCGATGGACGAGAGCAAATATGAAAATGCCCTTCAAATCATCCTGCATGCGGGCAACGCCAAGTCCGCTGCGCTCATGGCAATCGACGCCGCCCATGATGGCGATTTCGAAGAGGCCGAGAAACAGCTCGCCGAGGCGCAGTCCGAGATGAGCGCTGCCCACAAGATGCAGTTCGAGCTCACTCAGGCCGAAGCAAACGGCAACGAGGTTGATATCAACATCATCTTGATCCATGCCGAGGATCATCTGACGATGGCCATCATGGCGAGTGATTTTGCTGAGCGTTTTATCGAGCTTTATCGCGATAAGTACGAGGGCAAATAGCCCAATAATACCGAATTTGGTCAATCAAGCGCCCAAGACGAGCGCTTTTGAAAGGAGTCCGTTATGAACATCATGTTGGCTTGCTGTGCTGGTATGAGCACCTCGCTTGTTGTGAGCAAGATGGAAGAGGCCGCCAAGGCCCAGGGGAAGGATGATTACAAGATCTGGGCCGTCGAGCAAGGTCAGGTTGCCGAGGAACTTGGAAACTTTGACGTTTTGCTGCTTGGCCCGCAGGTCCGCCATCTTCAGCGCAAGCTCACCAAAGTCGTTGACGGCAAAGCTCCCGTTGCCGTAATCGATCCAGTTGCCTACGGCAGCTGCGATGGCGCCAAGGTCCTCAAGCAGGCGGAGGACCTGGTCGCCAAGGCATAAGGGCTCTATAGCCCAACAATCGCCGCTGTGCGACTAGCACTCGACAGCGGCCTACATCCGAAAGCACGTCATTAACTTTCGAAAGCAGGTACATCATATGGCTTTCTCCGAGAAATTCGAAGATGTGATGATGGTTGTCGCAGAAAAAGTAGGCGACAACGTATATCTCTCCGCAATCAAGGATGCCTTTACCGCGTTTATGCCCTTCGTTATCGTGGGCTCTATGGGCACGCTGCTCAAGACGTTGGTCTCTTCCACCACGACGGGTCTTGCGCAATGGGTTCCCGCGCTCGCGGGGCTTGAGCCGGCATTTTCCGCCATCAACTACTGCACCATGTCCTTCATGACGGTGCCCATTACCTTCCTGATTGGCCTTTACCTGGCTCGCGCCAAGAAGGCTCCGGAGTATCCGACCGCACTCGTTTCCGTGGCGGCCTACATTTCCATGATTTGCACCTCCATCAAGGTCGACGGTGCCGGCACGGCTCTCGAGGCTCCGGTGTCTGGTCTGCTTACCACTCAGATGGGCGCTCAAGGTCTTTTTGTCGGCATGATCACGGCCGTTGTGTTCGGTTCGCTTTTCTGCTGGCTCTCTAAGATCGACCAGATCAAGATCAAGATGCCTCCTTCGGTTCCCTCTGGTATCTCCCAGTCCTTCAACGTTATGATCCCGGTCTTTATTGTCCTCGTCGTGAGCGCTATCTTCGGCCTTGGCTTCCAGGCCCTTACCGGCTCCTACATCAACGACTGGATCTACGGCCTTATGCAGGCTCCGCTCGAGGCGGCCTTCAAGACTCCGGCTGGCGTTGTCATCATCGTTGTCGTGTCCCAGCTCTTCTGGGTTCTCGGTATCCATGGCGGTCTCATTGTTTCCCCGGTGCGCAACCCCATGTTCAATGCTGCAATCGCCGCCAACACCGCCGCCCTTGCCGCTGGCACCATGCCCGATTCTCCGTTCACCATGGGTTTCTGGAACTGCTTCGTTGCTCCCGGTGGCGCCGGTATGACCCTCTGCCTCATCATCGCTATTTTCCTGTGCTCCAAGCGCGATGAGGAAAAGGCTATCGCCAAGCTCGGTTTCCTGCCTGGCATCTGCGGCATCTCCGAGCCCGTCGTCTTTGGTATCCCTCTGGTCTTGAACCCGATCTACGCAATTCCGTTTGCTTTTGGTTCCGGTATCTGCGTTGCCATTGCCATGTTTGCAACCTCTATCGGCTTCCTGCCCTGCAACACCGTCGACGTTCCCTTCGGTGTGCCCATTCTTCTCAACGCTTTTGTCGGTCATGGCTGGCAGGGCGTCGTGGTCCAGCTCGTCGAACTCGTCGTGGGCGTCCTCATCTGGATCCCCTTCGTCCTCGCCAACAGCAAGCTGGCCAAGAAGGAGCAGGAAGAGGCTGCTCAGGCCTAATGACTACACCTATCGGCTGTCCGATAATCTGCCTGTAACTTCGAGGGGCGCGGTGCACGGGAGCGCCGTGCCCCTCTTTTTAACTAAGGAGATAACTATGAGCTACGTGTTCCCCGAAGGCTTTTTGTGGGGCGGTGCCACTGCTGCCAACCAGTGCGAGGGTGCTTGGGATGTTGACGGCAAGGGCCTTTCGGTCGCCGACTGCACCACCTATAAGCCCAAGGTTGACAAAAAGGATTACGCGGCGTTGCACGGGATCACTGATGAGCAGATCAGGGAGGCCGAGGCATCGACCGATACCCATGTGTACCCCAAGCGTCACGGCATCGACTTCTTCCATCGCTACAAGGAGGACATTGCGCTTTTCCAGGAGATGGGCTTCAAGACGCTGCGCGTATCCATCCAGTGGACCCGTCTGTTCCCCACGGGGACAGAGGAAGAGCCGCTCCAGGCCGGTGTCGACTACTACCGCGATCTATTCCGCACTATGAAAGATGCGGGTATCGAGCCGCTTGTGACGCTTCATCACTACGAGATGCCGCTCTATCTGGCAAATCACTACGATGGGTGGGGCAAGCGCGAGGTCATCGACTTCTTCTTGCGCTTCTGCGAGGTCTGCTTTCGTGAGTTTGGCAAGTACGTGACCTATTGGCTCACGTTCAACGAGATCGACTCTGTGTTCCGTCACCCCTGGACCACAATTGGCGTTTGCACCGAGCGCTATCCCGAGGATAAGCGCGAGGAGCTTATCTACCAGTGCGTGCACAATCAATTTGTGTCGAGTGCCCTTGCCACCAAGATGCTGCACGAGATGGTTCCCAGTGCTCAGATGGGCTGCATGGTCACGCGCACCCTTACCTATCCCGAGAACTGCAATCCCAAAAACATGCTGCTTGCGCAGAAGGACAATCGCGATAACTACTTCTATAGCGATGTCCAGGTGCTCGGCGAGTATCCGCAGCATGTGCTCAACTATTGGAAGCGCAACGGCATCCACGTTGAGTTTGGCATGGGCGACGAGGCTATTCTCAAGCAGTATCCGGTCGACTTCGTCTCGTTCTCTTATTACATGTCGATGGTTGACTCTATCGATGCGGATAAGCGCGAGAAGGTTGGCGGAAACCTTGCTACGGGCGTCAAGAATCCCTTCCTGCCCATTTCTGACTGGGGTTGGCAGGTCGACCCCGATGGCCTCACCTACGCATTGATCGACATGCAGGATCGCTACCATAAGCCGCTCTTCATCGTCGAGAACGGCCTCGGTGCCTACGACAAAGTCAACGAAGACGGCACGATTGACGATGACTATCGCATTGATTACTTCCGTGAGCATGTCAAGGCTATCGGTGCCGCTATCGAGGAGGGCGTCGACGTGATGGGCTATACCCCGTGGGGGTGCATCGACCTTGTTTCGATGTCGACGTGCGAAATGGATAAGCGGTACGGCTTTATCTATGTTGACCTCGACAATGAGGGCAACGGTACCTACGCGCGCTCTAAGAAGAAGAGCTTCGATTGGTACCAGAAGGTTATCGCCACCAACGGCGCTGACCTCGACTAATTTTCCTTCAGCAGGCATAAGGGCCGTCGTGACGACGACCCGTTTCCTATAGAAAAGAGGACGACCATGGGTATTTTTCCTAAAGACTTTCTTTGGGGCGGCGCGACTGCTGCCAATCAGTTCGAAGGAGCCTGGGATGTAGACGGCAAGGGCCCGAGTTGCATGGATATGGCCACCAACGGCAACCATCACCACCCGCGCGAGATCACGCCCGAGCTCGATCCCAACAAGCTCTATCCCTGTCACGATGGTGTCGATTTCTACCATCACTACAAAGAGGACATCGCCCTGCTTGCCGAGATGGGATTCAAAGTCTTTCGTTTCTCGATGAACTGGCCTCGCATCTTCCCGACGGGATTCGAAGATGAGCCCAACGAGGCCGGTCTCGCGTTTTACGATCGCGTGATGGACGAATGCCATAAGTACGGCATCGAGCCACTCGTGACGCTGAGTCATTACGAGATGCCCTTTGCCATGTGCCAAAAGGTCGACGGCTGGGCTTCGCGCGAGGCTATTGACTGTTATGTGAAGTATGCCAAGACCGTCATGGAGCATTACAAGGGCAAGTGCCACTACTGGCTCACGTTCAACGAGATTAATTGTGGCATGATGCCCCTTGGCAATTACATGAGCCTCGGCATTCTCAATCCGGGCTCCTTTGACCTGCGCCACCAGAAAGATAACCCGCAGAAGCGTTTACAGGCGCTGCACCATCAGTTTGTCGCAAGTGCTCTTGCGGTCAAGGCAGGGCACGAGATCGACTCCAACAACAAGATGGGCTGTATGATCGCCTATATGCTGGCCTATCCGCTCACGCCCAACCCTGCAGACGTCGAGCTTGCCCGCGAACGCAACCAGTATCGCAACTACTACTGTTCCGATGTTCAAGTGCGCGGCGAGTACCCCTACTTTGCGCAGCGCATCTGGGACGAGGAGGGTGTGACACTCGATATCACCGACGAGGACCGTAGGATTCTCAAAGAAGGTACAGTCGATTTCTATACGCACAGCTACTACCAGAGCCAGTGCGCAAGCACTGACCCTGCCGAGGAGACGAGCGGTAACCTTCTCGGGGGCGCCAAGAACCCTTACCTCAAAGAGACTGCGTGGGAGTGGCCAATCGACCCTATGGGTCTGCGCATCATGCTCAACCAGGTGTACGAGCGCTATCAAATCCCCATTATGGTGGTCGAGAACGGTCTCGGCTGTCGCGATGAGGTCAATCCGGATGGATCCATCGACGACGACTATCGCATCGAGTATCTGCGTGACCACATCAAGGCCATGGCCGAGGCCATCAAGGATGGTGTTGAGGTCTGGGGCTACACGCCTTGGGGCTGCATCGACCTGGTAAGCAATGCCGATGGAGAGATGGCTAAACGTTACGGCTTTGTCTATGTCGATAAGTACGATGACGGCACCGGCACTATGGAACGCTCGCGTAAAAAGAGCTTTTACTGGTACAAGAAGGTTATTGAGACCAACGGCGAGGAGCTGTAATGGGAGGAGCGGTTGCCGCGCTGATCAATCAGATTGTCATCATGTTTATCCTGATGGCGATCGGCTATGTTCTCTACCGCATGAAGATTATCGACCGTAAGGGTACGAGCCAGATGGCCAATGTTGTCATCTACGTGGCGTATCCCTGCATTACGCTGAGAACTCTTATGGTCGACTTCGATCCCAACATGATCCGCGATGCGGGATTCTGCTTCGCGCTCACCGTCGTGGTCACGCTGATTTCGATTCCGCTCACGCGTCTGTTCTTTAAAAAAGAGGATGGCGTCGCCCGTTACGGCGCCATCTTTTCCAACAGCGGCTTTATCGGGGTTCCCATTGTTATGGGCGTGTTTGGGTCCGAATACGTTTTCTATCTCTCCATTGGGGTCTCATGCCTCACGTTTTTCATTTGGACGTATGGCGTATGGTTGGTTTCGGGCGATAAGAGCCAGATGTCGTTTAAAAACTGCATCACTAACCCCAATCTCATCATGATCTTGGTCGGTCTTGTTTGCTTTTTCTTTTCAATCCATCCGCCCGCGTTGATGGCGACGATCCTCGATGACCTGGGTGCGCTCAATACGGGCCTTGTAATGCTTGTGCTTGGAGCCTATTTGGCGCAGAGCGATATGCGCGCTGTCCTTACGAGCAAAAAGGCCTATCTCGTCAGCTTGGTGCGACTTGTCATCATCCCGGCGATCGTTGTCGGTATCTTGGCGCTCTTCCCGTGGATTGATGCCAAGATTCGCCTTACGATGCTCATCGCTCTCGGTGCGCCTGTCGCGTCGTTCGCGGCCATCTTGTCCGAGAAATACGGTGGCAACTATAAGTTTGGAATCGGTTTGGTGACGCTGTCGACGATTCTGTCACTTGTCACCATGCCCATCATGCTTGAGCTCGCGTCTTTGGTAATCGTGTAGCTGGTTGGTATTTGGGGGTTGACAATAACGTCAACCCCCAAACTCGTCAACGGCCGTTCTGGGGCGGCAGGCGGTATAAAAATTCGCTAAACAACCCATATTCGTGAACAAACGAACGTTTATCTTGGGTATGCCGTGGTAAAATCTCAGGCGTTATCGGAGCAACCTTACAGGAGGTTTCTTTTATGCTCGTCAACGCAGCAGACATGCTCAAGAAGGCCGAGGCCGGCAAGTACGCTCTCGGTGCCTTCAACACCAACAACCTCGAGTGGACCCTGGCAGTGCTTCAGGCCGCCGAGGAGGCCAAGTCCCCGCTGATCCTTCAGTGCACCGCTGGTGCCGCTAAGTGGATGGGCG
>CABUVF010000053.1 GCA_902494945.1 uncultured Collinsella sp. | reverse complement strand
GTCGGCCTAATCCGCGGTCTTTCATGCAGCAGGGGCTCTCAATGTTTTTATGTCCTGCTCATATCGTCTCTGCCGGCAGTTAAGGAACGTCCCTAAGTGCCGGGTTTTGAGGAGGTTGGCATGCTCAATGCGATGATTTGGGCGCTTGCCTGTTTTGGCGTTGTCGCTGCCGATATAGCCCTGAGCGTGGTTTTGTTCTCCGCCCTTGGCGTCGCATCGGTGTTTATGGGCTTTTCGGTCGATGACCTCGACATTCAATTGCTTCAGGCCGTTGCGCAGACGGCATCGTTTTTGATGGCGCTGCTGTGGTGGCGTTATCTGTGGCCGCGCTCGTTTATGGCGCGCTGGCAGGGCGAGCGCCCGCTTGTCGGGGGAGCGCGTGGGGCGTGGAAACGCATCACCTGCGTTATCGTGATCGGCCTGGCCCTGCAGGTGGTCGTTGGCTACGTGACCGACGCCGTGCTGTCGCTGTTGCCTGATGCCGCGGCCGATTACAGCGAGCTTGTCGAGGAGACGGGCATGGGCGATACGAGCTATCTGGCCGTCCTGACCACGGTGCTCGGCGCTCCGTTTTGCGAGGAACTGCTGGTGCGCGGTATCATTTTTGAGTTTTCGCTCCGAGCGTTTAACCCGCAGTGCCGTCCGCTCTGGAAACGCCGGCGTCGTGCGAGCGCACAGGATGGCGCCATGGTGCCCTGGTCGGCTCCAAGCACGTGGGGTATCGCCGCGGCGACTGTGTTGCAGGCGGCAATCTTCGGTTTTATGCACATGAATTGGGTGCAGGGCTGCTACGCGGGTGCCGCCGGTTTGGTCTTTGGCTGGGTGCTCGTAACGACTGGAAAGCTTCGCTATACGATCCTGTTGCACTTTGCCTTTAATGCCGGGTCGTACCTCATGGGCCTGCTGTGGTTTGTGAACACGCCGCTCGACGTGGCAATCACGGTCGCTATCGCCGGCGTCATCCTCGTTGAGGCAATGCGCTCGCTGCGCCAAGCGTGTGGGATGGACGCAGCGAGCGCATCGCTGCCCTAATTGCGGCGTCCGCCTCCGTTAGCGCCCTGGCGCCCCTGGGCTGCACGGTTGCGGCCTGCGGTGTTCTGCGCACGCGACATGCCGCCGTGACCCTTGCTGCCTTTGGGTCCCTTGCCGGCGCCGCCAACGCCACCGTGGGCCTTGCCGCCCTTCTTGCCGGTGCCATGTCCACCGCCAGCAGACGTCTCGCCCGGGCGCGGCGGCACGGGGCGAATCAGGCAATGCTTGGTGTAGCCAATCAGATCGCGGCGGCCGGCCTTTTCCAGTGCCTCGCGTACGAGCTTGTAGTTCTCGGGCTTGCGGTATTGGATGAGCGCACGCTGCATGGCCTTCTCGTGCGGGTCGCGTGCCACGTAGATCGGCTGCATGGTGCGTGGGTCCACGCCGGTGTAGTACATGCAGGTCGACATGGTGGACGGGGTGGGGTAGAAGTCCTGCACCTGCTCGGGCATGTAGCCCATGTCGCGCACGGCCTCGGCAAGGTCCACAGCTTCCTTCATCGTCGAGCCGGGGTGGCTCGAGATCAGATACGGCACCACGTACTGCTTGAGTCCGTATTCGCGGTTCAAGCGTTCAAATTTACGACAGAACGCATCGTAGACGGCGCGGCTCGGTTTGCCCATTACGGAGAGCACCGCATCGCTCACGTGCTCGGGTGCCACGCGTAGCTGGCCCGAGACATGGTGCTCCAACAGCTCGCGCAAAAACTCGTCCGAGGCGTCGGCCATGGTGTAGTCAAAGCGGATGCCGCTGCGGACGAAGACCTTTTTGACGCCCGGCAACTGGCGCAGATCGCGCAACAGCTGCGTGTAGCCGCTTTCGTCGACCACCATGTTCTTGCACACGCTCGGCCACAGGCAGCGCTTGTTCTTGCACACGCCGTGCTTGAGCTGCTTGTCGCAGGCAGGGCGGCTAAAGTTAGCCGTCGGCCCGCCCACGTCGTTGATGTAGCCCTTAAACTCGGGATCGTGCGTGAGCAGCTCGGCCTCGCGCATGATCGAATCGTGGCTACGCATCTGCAACACGCGGCCCTGGTGGAAGGTGAGCGCGCAAAACGAGCACTCGCCAAAGCACCCGCGGTTGGAGCTAATGGAAAACTTGATCTCGGCAAAGGCCGGCACGCCGCCCGCCGCGTCGTAGTCGGGATGCCAATCGCGTGCGTAGGGGAGTTCGGCAACCTCGTCCATCTCGTCGGTGGTGAGGGTGGCGCTCGGCGGGTTCTGCACCACATAGACGCTGTTGGGGTAGGGCTCTACCAGGCGGTGACCGGTGATGGGGTCCATATTCTGCTGCTGCACGTTAAAGCTGCGCGCGTAGTTGAGCTTGTCGGCGGTAAGGTCGTCCCAGCTGGGCAGCAGGTCGTAGTCGTAGACCTCGTCGAGCGAGCCCGTGCGGTAGACGGTGCCGTTGATGTAGGTGATCTGATCGACGGGCAGTCCCGCGTCGAGCGCGTCGGCGATCTCGACAATCGCGTGCTCGCCCATGCCGTAGATGAGGATGTCGGCGCCCGAGTCGAGCAGTACCGAGCGCTTGAGCTTGTCCTGCCAGTAGTCGTAGTGGGCCAGACGACGCAGGCTCGCCTCGATGCCGCCGATGATAATGGGGGCGTCCTTGAACGTTTGGCGGATGAGGTTGCCGTAGACCGTGACGGCGCGGTTGGGGCGGTGACCCTCCTCGCCACCAGGGGTATAGGCGTCGGTGTGGCGGCGGTGCTTGGTTACCGAATAGTGGTTGACCATGGAGTCCATGTTGCCGGCGCTGACGAGAAAGCCCAGGCGTGGCTCGCCAAGCACCGTGATGCTGGCGGGGTCGGTCCAGTTGGGCTGACAGATAATGCCCACTTTGTAGCCGTGCGCGTCGAGGACGCGGCTGATGATGGCCATGCCAAAGCTAGGGTGGTCCACGTAGGCGTCGCCGCAGATGTAGACAAAGTCGCACTGGTCCCAGCCGCGCGCGTCCATATCGGCGCGGCTGACGGGGAGGAACTTGTCGCGGCCCGGACGCCAGGGGCGGACGGGTGTCGCCTTGACGGTTGTGGCCTGTGCCTTACCGCCGCGCTTTCGCTGCTGGCCCTGTTTGCCCTGCTGACTGCGCTGGTTGTTCTGAGCGTGCTGAGGCTTTTTTGCCACGATCCCTCCCGGTGTTTGTATGCTGCACGTAATTGTAACCAGTCTTTTTAGGACGGGGCTAAAAAGACTGGTGGAGTACACGAGGTCTCGGGTGTCGGTGCCGCGCCCGCCGTTTGTTTCCAGACTGTGTATCTGCGCGTTGGAGAACCCGTCTCGCGCGCACGCCATGTTGTCAATGGGTTACAGTATGAACGGCGGCTATGTCTCCGCCAACGCACGAGAGGGTCGTCAACAAGGAGGATGCACGACGATGCAGCGTGCCAAACAGATATCGGAGTCCATTGAGCTGGGCATCATCTTGGCGCTCGCCGGTGGCTTTATGGATGTGTATTCGTACATTGGGCGCGACCATGTTTTCGCCAACGCGCAGACGGGCAACATCCTGCTGGTGGGCGTGAGCATCTCGGAGGGCAATTGGGCACTTGCGGGGCGTTACTTCTTCCCTGTGGTTTCGTTTGCTGTGGGCATTATGCTTGCCGACCTGGTACACGAGCGGTTTGGCAGTGTGATTCACTGGCGCCAGGTGACGGTGTTCTTTGAAGCCGTCATCTTGCTGGGCGTGAGCTTTATCCCCGGTGGCGGGTACAACCTGCTCGCCAACTGCCTTACTTCGTTTGCCTGCGGTATGCAGGTCGAGAGCTTCCGCAAGATTCATGGACACGGCATCGCCACGACCATGTGTATCGGCAACCTCCGTAATGCCTTGCAAAACGTGGACGATTACATCATTACCCACAAGCGCGGCTTTTTGGAAAACGGCCTGCTGTACTTTGGTGTGATCTTTACCTTTGTGTTTGGCGCCGTGCTGGGCAATTGGTGCATTGAGCGCATGGGTCTGCACGCCATCGTCGTGGCGAGCGTGCTGCTGTTTGTCGCGTTTGCCATCATGTTCATCGACCGCGAGCGCGACTTGCGTTTTCGCTGGAAGGTTGCGGCCGAGGCTTGGAAAGAGGGCTGTCGAAAGTAACCGAATGCGGCAAAGGGACAGCCCCTTTGCCGCAATATATTTTCATCTCTATGTAGTACAGCTTCAGGAGCCAGAAAAAAACTATCTAGCTCCTGAATGTTGTTACGAACTGCTTTTTGCAATTTATTCGAGATGCTCTTCAATCCGAGCCCTCAGAAGGGCAATGGCTGTGGGTATTCCAATTGCGGCGGCTAATTCGGCTTTATCCAAAACCTGTATGTTAAAGCACGATTGTTTATCACATTGAAGGACGTTAACTGAAGATAGCTTCACTTCCCGTTGACTGAATATATCGTAATCTCCAAATAGGAAGTTACCTTTTATTGTGTAATTCGGTATGTTCGTTACGCACTTCATCTCAAGTCTGTTTAGGCCATAATCGAACACCGCAACTTCCTTGTGTTCGATGATGAGCGCAACCCTGGGCATGTTACTAAAACCACCGTCGACGACAGTAAAGAGCTTTTCATTTGCATCGTCATAAACGGTGTATTTAAGACTCAATAGCTGTCCTAGTGGACCCGTGAACCCATGTCTTTTGATGTTGAGGTTGTCTCCCGCTGGGTTGACGAGAGCCAGAGCATGCGGATAAGGGTTACCTTCAATTGAGATTCGATATTCGTTTGTAGCCGTCTTGCTCGATTTAGGACCAGTAGCCATCACGCGTCATCGCCTCGATCGAATTGGAACCGTCTTCTGCTTCGTGCGGAGAATTACGCTGTACGTTGCAGTACATGCAGCTGCAATAACCGCATGGGCAATTTCTAACAAAATGAATGACACTATTTGCTGCATGCATATTAATTACTATAAAGTATCCTTTTATAAACGTATTGTCAAACATATATTGCTAAAACAGAAACAATTTATAGACTGAGTTGGTCGTATTCTTTGGGCAATTGCTCCTATAATCTAGCCTTCGCTGCAGTCGGGAGGGAAGGGCTGGGGCTCCGTTATTATGTTGAAACGCTTTAACACTTTTGACGTTCTCATGCATTTTTTGTTTCAAAAGCGTTAGGATGGAACTTGCAGCGCGGGGCGTAATGGGTGCCCCGCACACGATGGGAGGCTATCAATGGCTAATCGTTTCGTTCTCAATACCATTTCTTATCATGGTTCCGGCGCCATCAAGGAGATCCCCGGCGAGCTCCAGCGTCGCGGCTACAAGAAGATCTTCGTCTGCTCCGATCCCGACCTGGTCAAGTTTGGCGTTACCGCTAAGGTGACCGACGAGCTCGACGCCGCCGGCATCGCTTGGAGCCTCTACTCCGAGATTAAGCCCAACCCCACCATCCAGAACGTCAAGGACGGCGTCGAGGCCTTCAAGGCCGCCGAGGCTGACGCTATCGTGACCATCGGTGGCGGCTCCTCCATGGACACCGCTAAGGCCATTGGCATCATCATCAACAACCCCGAGTTTGCCGATGTCCGCAGCCTCGAGGGCGTTGCTCCCACTAAGAACCACGCCGTGTTCACCATCGCCGTGCCGACGACCGCCGGTACTGCTGCCGAGGTGACCATCAACTACGTCATCACCGACCCCGAGAAGGTCCGCAAGTTCGTGTGCGTCGACACCAACGACGCCCCCGAGGTCGCCGTCGTCGACCCCGATATGATGGCTTCCATGCCCGCCGGCCTGACCGCTTCTACCGGCATGGATGCTCTGACCCACGCCATCGAGGGCTACACCACCAAGGGTGCTTGGGAGCTCTCCGACATGTTCCACTTTGAGGCCATTAAGCTGATCAGCGAGAACCTGCGCGACTCCGTTGCCGAGGCCAAGTCTGGTCAGCCCGGCTCCGGCCGCGAGGGTATGGCTCTTGGCCAGTATGTCGCCGGCATGGGCTTCTCCAACGTCGGCCTGGGCATCGACCATGCCATGGCTCACACCCTGTCTGCCCACTACGACACTCCGCACGGCGTCGCTTGCGCCATGCTGCTGCCGATCGCCATGGAGTTCAACAAGCCGGTTTGCGCCGAGCGCCTGGCCAAGGTTGCCGTTGCCATGGGTGTTGACACCACGGGCATGAGCACCGACGAGGCTGCCGACGCCGCCATCGCCGCCGTCAAGCAACTCTCCGCCGACGTGAACATTCCGCATGTCTGCGAGGCCATGAAGGCCGACGAGATCGAGGTCCTGGCCAAGGACGCCATGGCTGACGCCTGCTTCCCGGGCAACCCGCGCGAGGCGACGCTCGACGACGTCATCGAGCTCTTCAAGAAGATCTGCCCGGCTGCCTAACTTGGTTCGGCGGGCCCTGCCCGTTAGCCCCGCAATCGTCCTCGGACATGTCGGAAGCCCCCGCTGCGCACTTGAACTGCGTCCCAAATCTTGGACGCCCTAAATAGCGACTAGGCCGCGAGGGCCTGATTCCGGAACTCCTCCGGGGTCAGGCCCTTCAATCTTACCTGCCTCCGGCTCGTGTTCCAGTGGACTATGTATTCCTCCAGGTCGCGTTTGAAATCCTCGAACGTCTCCCACTCGCGGCCCCGGTAGAACTCGTCCTTGACGTGGCCGAAGAGCTGCTCGGTGGCGGCGTTGTCGATGCAGTTCGCCTTCCTGGACATGCTCTGGACGATGCCGGCGGCCTCGAGCCTGGATGTGTACGAGGCGTGCTGGTACTGCCAGCCCCGGTCCGAGTGCATGGTCGGGGCGGCGCCCTCGGGGATCTTGGACAGCAGCTCGTCGAGCATCCTCACCTGCTGGGACATGTCGGGCGTGGTCGATATGTCGCTCGCCACGATCTCCTTGGTGCAGAAGTCCAGCGTCGGGGCCCAGTAGGCCTTGCCGCCCGCCACCTTGAACTCGGTGACGTCCGTTCCCAGCTCCCGCCACGGGGCCCCGGCGTCGAAATCCCTCGCGATCACGTTCTCGAACGTCCTGCCGACGACGCCCCTGTACGAGTTGTACCTGTGGTAGGCCGTCTCGCGTCTGATACCGCAGCGAATCCCCATCTCGCGCATCATCTTGAGCACGGTCTTGTCGGCTATCACGGCCCCCTCTTCCGCCCTGAGGCACATCGCTATCTGCCGGTGCCCGCAGCCGTTGGCGGTGCGCGAGAAGATCTCGGCGGCCGCCTCCCAGAGCTCGGGGCGCGTGGGCCTCGGCGGGTGCGCGAGGGCGTAGTAGTAGGTCGACCGCTTGAGCTCGGCGCATGCGAGCAGGTGCCCGAGCGCGTGCCCCTCGGCGCGCAGGGCCGCGACCGCTTCGGCCTTCGCCCTGGTCAGAGCCCGTCCCTCTCGACCAGGGCGCGTAATTTTTTTAGGTAGGCCACCTCGGCCTCGAGCCTACGGCACCGCTCCTCGAGCTCCTCCTCGCGGGTCCGCGGCCTCGCCTTGGAACCCTTCGGCCGGCCCTTGGGCCTCGGGCGCAGGGCCTCCGCGCCGCCCCGGCGGTATAGCGCGCACCACTTCTTGAGCGGCGACATCGACATTATGCCGAACGCCGCCATCGCCTCGGTCTTCGTCATGCCGCCGTCGACGACGGCGGAGGCGGCGGCGACCTTCTGCTCGTATGTGTACCTGCCCTGCTTTCCGTCCATGCGCAGCAGCACCTCGCTCCCGAATGCGCGGTATATCTCCTGCCATCTTCTCACGGCTTCCACGGGAAGCGAAAGGGCAATCGCGGCAGATTTATACCCGTGCCCGAGCTCGAAGAGCCCTATGGCCGCCTTCCTGGCCTCGATATCATGCTTCACTCTCAAATCAACGCGCATAAAGAAAGCCTCCCATTTCTCATGTCCAAGAAATGGGAGGCAGTTCAACTTCGTGCGGCGGGGGCTTTTTGTGCCGCGCCGATGCCCCGATATGGGCAAAACCAAGGCATGCTGCCCGCTGCGGATAGGTGGTGCACTTCCCAGCGTGCATTTTTGGGAGTATTCAGCAAGCTCTGAAAAATGCATAACGTTGTGAATGGGTCGTAGTGGCCCGCGGCGCCCATCGACAGCACTTGTGGGCGGGCTATCGATGGGCGGAGATGGCTGTCGCCGCGTTTTTGGTTTGCGCCGGCCTGCAACACTGCTGCAACCACATCGTTATGTCGTTTGTGATGGGGCCGTTGGGGCCCACGGTGCTGAATACTCCGTTTTTTGCACGGTCCAAGGTGGGGTACCCTAGGATGAGAGAAATTGATACCTCATATTTATGCATATATCGATATTTCTATGCAAGATTTGGATTGTAAACCGTGCGCGTGCATAAAACCGGTGTGGGGACGTCTGGAGTCGGCTCGGCTCCTGGGGCATTGCACGTGCAGAACGGTTAAAATCGGGACTCGGTCTTAGTTTTACTTGGAAGGATGCATATGGCTTCTAATGTTGATGCTTCTCTAGAGGAGACGCTCTCCTATATTACTGACCAGTTGAAGGCGCTTACCTCGATTGCTTCGCCTACGGGCTATACCCGTGCGGCGACTGATTATCTGATGGAGACCCTGCGCGATATGGGGTTTGGGCCCGAGCGTTCCAATAAGGGCAACGTGTTGGTTGAGCTTGGTGGCGAGGGTGGGCCGCTCGTACTGGCGAGCCATGTCGATACCCTGGGCGCCATGGTGCGTTCCATCAAGGACAATGGTCGCTTGCGTCCCACGACGCTCGGCGGGCATCAGTGGTCTACGGCCGATGGCGAGAACTGCACCGTTTACACGCGCGATGGCAAAGTCTTTACGGGTGTGGTCCTCAATACCGAGCCTTCGGCGCATGTGGCCGATGAGCCGGTCAAGACCATCGAGAAGAACATGGAAATCCTGCTCGACGAGAACGTTGACAGCAAGGACGATGTGCTCGAGCTGGGTATTCAGACGGGCGACATCATCGCTATGGATCCGCGTACCACGGTGACGGAGAGCGGCTACATCAAGAGCCGCTTCCTGGATGACAAGCTGTCGGCGTCGATTCTGCTGGGTCTGGCCCGTTCCGTTGCTGACGGCGAGGTGTCGCTTTCGCGCAAGGTGTCGCTGCTCTTTACCGTGTACGAGGAGGTCGGCCACGGCGGTGCCTTTGTGCCGGCCGACACGCGTGAGATGATCAGCGTGGACATGGGCTGCGTGGGTGACGACCTGGGCTGCACCGAGCGCATGGTTTCGATTTGCGCCAAGGATTCGGGCGGTCCGTACAACTACGACCTGGTAACCACGCTGTCCAACATCGCGCGCGAGCTGGAGCTCGATTACGCCATCGATGTGTACCCGCACTACGGCTCCGACGTCGAGGCCACGCTCTCGGCCGGCTACGACATTCGCCATGGTCTGATCGGCCCCGGCGTGTACGCGAGCCACAACTACGAGCGCAGCCACATCGACGGTGTGCGCAACACTTTCGAGCTGGTTCGCGCCTACGTCCAGCGCTAACGATGCAGCGGCCTCGGCTGACACGGCAGTACCGACCGAGGCTGTCCTCTCTAACTTGCGGTGAAATAGGGACTGTTTGGCGGTTTTAAACGCTTAAACAGTCCCTATTTCACCGCAACTTATGAAGGGGATGGGGCTATTTGATGGCGCCGGTCACGGTGCCGCCGCCCAGGACGATGTCGCCCCGATAGACGACGACGGCCTGTCCGGGGGCGATGGCGCGCTGCGGCTCGTCAAAGGTCAGCAACATTTGCCCGTCTTCGCCGCGCGTAAGGGTCGCTGCCTGGTCTTTCTGTCGGTAGCGGTACTTGGCGCCCACGCGAATGCCGCCGGCATCGAGCTCGGCCTCCATGCACTCTGCCGGCGCGCTCCAAATCCACTCATTGGCAGTTAGCGCCGCCGCGGTTAGGTCCTCGGCTTCGCCCAGATGCACAATGTTGTTGGCGGCGTCGACGCCCGTTACGTACACGGGATGCGCCATCGCGACGCCCAGGCCCTTGCGCTGGCCGATGGTATAGCGCAGCGCGCCGCTATGGCGTCCGACCACGCTGCCGTCGCGCCACACAATGTCGCCCGGTGCAGCGGCATGTCCGCAGCGGCGCTCGATATAGCCCGCGTAGTCGCCGTCCGGGATAAAGCAGATGTCCTCGCTTTCGGCCTTCTTGGCGTTGGCAAAGTCCTGCTCGGCGGCAATGCGGCGCACGTCGCGCTCTTTGTCCAGCCCTGCCAGCGGAAAGATCGTGCGTGCCAGGCGCTCTTGCGTGAGCGAATATAAAAAGTAACTCTGGTCCTTCTTAGGGTCCTCGCCGCGGTGCAGCTGCCAGGTGCCGTCTGCCGCCTGGCTTGTTTTGGCGTAATGTCCCGTTGCGATGTAGTCACAGCCCATATCGAGCGCCGCATCGAGCAGCGCGCCAAACTTAATGTGGCGGTTGCAGATGATGCACGGGTTGGGCGTCAGCCCTTCCTGGTAGGCGTTCACAAAGCGCTCGATCACGTTGCGGTCGAAGGTCTGCTGCAGGTCGAGCACATGGTGGGGTATCCCCAGGCGCTCGGCGACGGCCTTTGCATCGGCGATGTCGCGGTCGACTTTACTCATGCCCGTGGCGGGGTCGGCTGCGGGGCAGGTGAGACGCATGGTGGCGCCGACGCATTCGTAGCCCTGGCGCTTGAGCAGGTACGCGGTCACGCTGGAATCGACGCCGCCGCTCATGGCGACGAGCACGCGCTTGTTGTGCATGGGGAGGTTCTCCTTGGTGGCATGTGGCCAAAAAAGAAAAGCGGCGCGGGAGGCTGGTTCCGCGCCGCAGACATTGTAGCAAGTTCGGGCGTCCTGTGGGACACCCTGTTGGGATGAGCTCAGGCTGCCAGAAGAGAGGGGAGACCGGCGTGCCTTGGACTCGTTCTAGGAACGAGAGCTCTAGTCCTGGAAGAGTGCCGTGGACAGGTAGCGCTCGCCGGTGTCGGCTAGCAGCGCCACGATGGTCTTGCCCTCGTTCTCGGGGCGCTTGGCCAGCTGCAGCGCGGCCCACACGGCGGCGCCGGACGAAATGCCCACGAGCACGCCCTCCTTGTGGCCCACGGCGCGGCCGGTGGCAAAGGCGTCGTCGTTCTCGACGGGGATGATCTCGTCGTAGACCTGGGTGTCGAGGACGTCGGGCACAAAGCCGGCACCGATACCCTGGATCTTGTGCGGGCCGGCCTGGCCTTTAGAGAGCACCGGGGAGGTGGCGGGCTCGACGGCGACGACCTGAATCTCGGGGTTTTGCTCCTTGAGGAACTCGCCCACGCCGGTCACGGTGCCGCCGGTGCCGACGCCGGCGACGAAGATGTCGACCTTGCCGTCGGTGTCGTCCCAGATCTCGGGGCCGGTCGTGGCCTTGTGAATGGCCGGGTTCGCGGGGTTCACAAACTGGCCGGCGATGATGCTGTTGGGGGTCTCCTTCTGCAACTCTTCGGCCTTGGCGATAGCGCCCTTCATTCCTTTGGAGCCGTCGGTGAGCACGAGCTGCGCACCGTATGCCTGCATCAGCTTGCGGCGCTCGACGGACATGGTCTCGGGCATGGTGATGATCACCTTGTAGCCGCGGGCGGCCGCCACCGAGGCGATGCCGACGCCGGTGTTGCCGCTCGTGGGCTCGATGATGGTGTAGTCGCCGCCACGCACGAGCTTGCCTGCCTTCTCGGCCTCGTCAATCATGTTCTTGGCGACGCGGTCTTTAACGGATCCGGCGGGGTTGAAGTATTCCAGCTTGACGAGCACGCGGGCCTTGAGGTCCTCATCGGCCTCAAAGTGAGTGAGCTC
>CABUVF010000052.1 GCA_902494945.1 uncultured Collinsella sp. | reverse complement strand
CGCATTCAACCGCTCTGCCATCTCTCCGTGAGTCGTAATGATAGCATCGTTTTGAATTTGCAACAGGGAAGGCGAACGATGACGATCACCGAAATCGACGAGAAGTTCATGCGCGAGGCGTTGGCGGAGGCTCGCGCCGCCGCGGCGGTGGGCGAGGTGCCCATCGGAGCCGTAGTGGTGCGCGACGGCGAGATCGTCGCGAGGGCGCACAATCGGCGCGAGCTCGATCAGGATCCTTCGGCTCATGCAGAGTTCGCGGCCCTGTGCGCTGCCGCTCGGTCGCTCGGTCGCTGGCGCCTTTCCGACTGTACGGTCTATGTGACGCTTGAACCCTGCTGCATGTGTGCGGGGCTTATGGTCAACGCGCGCGTGGGGCGCTGCGTGTATGGCGCGAGCGACGCCAAGGCGGGCGCGTTGGGATCCCTATACGATTTGAATGCCGACTCGCGCCTGAACCATCGGTTTAGCGTGACGGCTGGGGTCCTGGCGGATGAATGCCGCGAGCTGCTGAGTAGCTATTTTGGCGGTCTGCGCGGAGCGGGCGGCGCTGATTGCGGTTGTGGGGCCGATCTTGAAGCACACGCCGCTCACGCCGCAGCGCTTGCAGGTGCCGGTGAGGATGCTGGCGCGGCGGTTGACTTTGGCCCCGCGTGCCGCCGGCCCCGCCGTGTGCTGCTGGCGATCGACTCCTTTAAGGGCAGCGTTTCGAGTGCACAGGCAGAGGCGGCGGTTGCCGAAGGCGTGCGCCGCGTGTGGCCCGATGCCGAGGTGCGCGCATTGCCGCTGGCAGATGGTGGCGAGGGAACGCTCGACGCTATCGCCGCGCGCGGTGGCGAGCTCTCAACCTGCGACGTTGCAGGTCTCTTGGGCGACCGCGTGTCTGCCCGGATGCTGGTGGACGACGAGCACGAGTCGGCTGTAATTGAGATGGCCGAGGCGGCGGGTATTGGGTATTCACCCTGTACGGAATCGGCAGCGCTTGCGGCTTCGACCTGTGGCGTGGGCGAGCTCATGCTTCGCGCGGTTCGTGCAGGTGCAAAGACTATTTATATTGGCTTGGGTGGCAGTGCTACCAACGATGGCGGCGCCGGTGTGCTGCAGGCGCTGGGCGCGCGTGTGGTCGATGATCGGGGCTGCGATATCGCCCCTGGTCTCGCGGGCCTTGAACACGTGGCGAGTATCGATTTGGCACCCGCGCTTCGGGCGCTGAATGGCGCGCACGTCGTCGTGCTTTCCGATGTCGAGAATCCGCTCGTGGGACGCCGGGGCGCCCTAGCGGTGTTCGGTAGGCAGAAGGGCCTGCCGACGGGGGATGCCGAGGCCCTGGGCAAGTACGACAGCTGGATGGTCGGCTATGGTCGCCTGCTCGATGCGGCGATTGCCAGGGCGCGGGCTCAAGGGTGGCTGCGCACACCCGAGGGCACACGGACGTTTGGCTCGGTGCTCGGCGTGCCCGGTGCCGGTGCCGCCGGTGGTCTGGGAGCAGCGCTGTTGGCACTCGGCGCCGAGTTGCGCTCGGGCGTGGAGACGGTGCTCGACCTCGTGGGGTTTGACGAGCGCGTGCGCGATGTCGACCTGGTCATTACAGGCGAGGGCAATATGGATGAGCAGTCCGCCGCCGGTAAGGCGCCGGTGGGCGTGGCACGCCGTGCCAAGCGGTGTGGCAAGCCGGTGATCGCTGTCGTGGGCGGTCGCGCTGTCAACCTGGATGCGGTATATGGGCAGGGTATTGACTTGGTTTTGCCGATCTGCCGCAAGCCCATGGACCTGGAGCGGGCACTCGATTCGCAAGAAGCCACAACCAACCTCATCTGTGCCGGCGAGGCAGCCGCTCGATCCTACGACCTCGCCCGCCTCTAAAACCCATCTCTCTATAAGTTGCGGTGGAATACGGAGTGTTTTTGCCTTTAAGGGGCCAATTCAGTCCGTATTCCACCGCAACTTTGTGAATGGTCATCCGAGGCTGGCCGACATGGGTCTCGAGTCGGACCGTTTGCCACGAAATGCGGCCATCTACTACGTTTAACGGAACACCGTCGATCATCCCGAATTTTGCGAAATTAAAACCGCAGGTAGAAAGCTTGCCGATTTTCGAAAAAGCCGGATATGGTTGACCCCTGCGGCCTAAACGTAGTAGATAGGCCCTTTTCGTGGCGTAGCACCAGATCAGTCTATTTGGGGCTAGAAAAATACCCGTAAAGGCATGTGAATCTGAACAATTCAATCCTGCGCCTTGCGGCGCTCGATGGTGTTGTCTGGGGATCGGAGGCTATGCACTTCAGGTGTTGACGCCGCCATTCATGTGCCATTAGTAGATTGCTCTTCGTTCAGTTGTTCGCCAATTAATCCTGCCAATTAATTACCATTTCGGGCGAAGACGTGGATTATCTCCATGATGGATCTCTTTGGGCATAATGTTGTCTTTGAACAGTCCTAATCAATAGGCCGCTCTTGGGAAGAGAGGGCGACACCAGAGGGGGAGAAGGGAATTGGAGAGGAAAGTTTTCGGCGGCGGCGGGGGGGGGCGGAGAGTCGCTGCTCTCTGCCTTGCGCTGGTTCTCGGCTTCGGATGTTTATCCGTTGGCGCGACGGCCGGTGTCGCATATGCGGCCACGGCATCGCGGACTGCGTATACTGCGGAGGAGTTTGAGATCACCCAGGACGGCGTGACCTATTCGTGCGAGACCACGGATAAAGGCACGGCGGAAATCACATGTATTGTTGCCGATGACAGTGTGACCGCGGTGAGTGTGCCCAGCTCCATCGAGCATGGTGGCCAGACCTACAAGGTCACCGAACTTGCATTCTCGTCTGGTATCGTGGCCGAGAACGTTGAGCAGCTGACGCTTCCCGACACGCTCGAAAACGTGCGCGGATGGTATTTCCGGAAGTTCGTAAAGGTCAAGGAGCTCCATATCCCTGGCTCCATCAAGGACTTCAGTTGCACGCTGCAAAACGCCGGCTCGCTCGAAAAGCTCTATTTTGATGAGGGCGTCGAGGAGATTAGCGCCAACATGATGGTCAATGGCTGCAGCAGCCTTTCGGAGATTAATCTCCCCTCCACCCTCAAAATGATTTCGGGCTCGGGCGCCTTCGAGGGGGCTACCGCCCTCACAAGTATCGAGTTTCCAAAAGATGTCGCCTTCTCCGACACCATAACGGGCGTTTTCGAAGACTGCGCGTCTCTGACAAGCGTGTCGTTGCCCGCTTCGGTTACCAAGATTCCCTCGGGCATGTTTCAAGGATGCACCTCTCTAACATCCGTCACCGCGCTGAGCGAAATCGAGTCCATCGGGGATAGGGCGTTTCAGAATTGCTCAAGTTTGACCGGCATTGATTTCCCGGGCACATTGACGAGCATCGGTTCCTCTGCTTTCCAGGGGTGTACCAGCCTGATGAGCGTGCCCAAGCTAAACAAGGTGGCAAAGATGGGCAGCGGGGCTTTTCAAAGCTGCAAAAATCTGCGGGCGTCCGTGGACCTGTCCTCGCTTCAGAACATTCCGGACAATGCGTTCTGCTACACACCGGTTAAGATCGTGGGGCTTTGCGACAGCCTGAAGAGTATCGGTGAGTGGGCCTTTATCCAGAGCAACGTCGCCGTCCAGCTTCCTAGGACACTTGAGACAATTGGCAACTACGCCTTCTATTACGGCACGTTGCCGGAGCAGCTTTCCATTCCGGATTCCGTGACTTCCGTTGGCACGGCGGCCTTCTCGGGCGTAGGTGGCGTGAAGGATGTGACGATCGGGCGCGGTCTCACCAAAATACCCTCGGGTATGTTTGACGACAGCACGGTTCAAAAGATCACAATCGAAAACAGCATGGACGACATCACCGGCTCGGAGAACCTTCCGAGCTCTGGCGTCGATATCGTCTACACGCGCGAGTCCATCGATGACGGCGTCGGCGCTACCGTGAGCGATGACAGCACCAAGACCCTTCAGGAGCTGGTCAACGAGGCCCCCGATGGCAAGGAAACCGTCATCACCCTGAAAAAGCACGTGAAGCTCGACTCCACGCTCAGGATTCCTGCCGGGAAGATGATTAAGATCACGTCGGATGAGCCCTATACCATCTTGGCAACAAAGAATAGCGGCGTCTCCGTACTGGTCAATGTTGCCGAGAGGGCATCCCTCGAGCTGTCGGGGAAAGCGTCCCTGAGGGGTCGCTACAACAAGGGCGCCATTATTTCTAGCAGGGGAGCGGTTGTGCTCTCTGACGAGGCCGTTGTGTACGACGGCACCACGAGCGGGGATAGCGCGGGCGCCGTCGACGTGTCGGGAGAAAATGCCTCGCTTACTATGACGGGCGGCGTTATCGAGCAGTGCGAGCTGCGCCATTCGTATTGCGGTGCCGTTCGCGCGTCCAGCGGCGCTCATGTAGTTATGAGGGGTGGCGTTATCCGTAACAACGGAGTCGTTACCGGGGCCACCAATTGCTATTGGCTTACATCTTCTGGCGTCATTTTGTGGGGCAACGCTCGCTTTGACATGAGCGGAGGCCGCATCGAGGGCAACAACGGTTATCGAGGCAGTGCGGTGCTTGCGTACGGCCAGGGTAAGGGCGAAAACCAAAGAGCCAAGTTCACGATGACTGGTGGTCAGATTTCCGGCAACAGGAGCAGTAGGCTGGAGGCGGCCTACGATCCTTCCGGAGCAGTTCATATTGAGGGCAACGCCGAGTTCACCATGACGGGTGGAAAGATTGAGAACAACGTTGCGTCTGGCAAAGGCAAAGGCGGCGGAGTGTGTGTGGTCGACCCGGGCTGTCAGAATAGCGAAAAGGGGAATACTGCTTTCATCATGCAGGGCGGGTCCATATCTGGCAACTCCGCTTCCGCCGGTGGAGGTGTCTATACCTATTCGAATGACGTCACGCTCAGCGCGGGCAAGATCGAGGGTAATACTGCTTGGAGCATGGGCGGCGGCGTGTATAGCGAAGGCAACGAGTATCTTGGCTATAGTACGCTCCATATCGAAAACGCTCTCGTTGTTGATAACCATGCGGATAAACAGGGCGGCGGCATGTGGTTCTGCCCTACCGGAGATGCCAAGGTCTACGTCCGGGACGGCGGCCTGATCGCCAAGAACACGGCTGACGAGGCGGGAGACGACTTCGTCTTCACCGGCGCCAAAGACGCCAAATACAAACTGACCTTGGCCAACCGCGCTCCGGGCGGCGGAAAGGTCAGCTGGTACAGAGACGGTGGACTGTTTAACCCCGAGGGCACCACTGCGGCAACAAACCCCGAAATCCCGCGATTTACGCCCGATGGTGACAACGGCGAGCCCCTGTCCTTTACCGACGCCACGCCGAACGTCGCGCTTAAATCTGTGATGAGCGAGGATGTGTATAACCTCGGCGGCGGCCAGACGTCGCTGACGATCTCTGGCAATACGGCGCCGTTGGGAGGCGGCATCGGCGCCAACGGCGGTGTTGTCATCGGCAAGTCCGAGAGCATTAACATTCCAGTCGAAAAGGTCTGGGAGAACCCCAGGATTCCCCATCCTAATAAGGTCAAAGTAAATCTCAAGAACGGCGATACCGTCATCGATTCGATCACCCTGAGCGAGTCCAACGACTGGAAGGGCGTCTTCTCCAGCCTGCCGCAGCGTGATGCTTCCGGCGCCGTGATCGACTACACCGTGGCCGAGGACGCCGTCGAGGGCTACAGCTCCAAGGTCACCGGCGACGCCGAGCACGGCTTCACCGTGACCAACGCCTCCACGGCCAAGGTCTCGGTGCCCGTCGAGAAGAAGTGGGTCGGCCCGGCGGCCGCCAAGGCCACCGTGCGCCTGCTCGCCGACGGGAAGGACACCGGCGAGTCGGCCGAGCTGTCAGAGTCCAATAACTGGAAGCACTCCTTCGAGGGCCTGGCCAAGTACTCCAAGTCCGGCGCCGTGATCGACTACACCGTGGCCGAGGACGCCGTCGAGGGCTACAGCTCCAAGGTCACCGGCGACGCCGAGCACGGCTTCACCGTGACCAACACTGTGAAGACGGGCGAGCTCGACGTCTCCAAGGCCGTCGCGGCGCGCGAGGGCCTGGCGGTCGACGCAGACAAGACATTTGAGTTTGCGGTCGAGGCCACCGATGCCGCGGGCCACGGCGTGTCCGGCACCTACGGTGACGCGACGTTCGAGGGCGGCGAGGCGACCCTCAAGCTCAAAGATGGCCAGATGGCGAGGATCACGGGACTGCCCGCGGGAACCGCCTACACGGTGACCGAGCGCGCCGCCGCTGGCTACAAGGCTGCAGTGAACGGAGCCGAGGGCTCCAAGGCCGAGGGCTCCATCGCGGCAGACCAGGTCTCCTCCGCCGTCTTCACCAACACCTTCGACCCCGCCCCCGCCACGGTGTCCGTCCCCGAGCTCACCAAGGTGCTCGCGGGCGGCCGCAAGCCCGGCCTCCAGGAGGGGGAGTTCGCCTTTGAGCTCTCCCTCGCCGACGGTGCGGGCAATGTCCTCGAGGGCTACCCAATCGAGGCGAAGAATGACAAGGACGGCAAGGTTTCCTTTGGCGAGCTCAGCTTCACCAATCCGGGCACCTACCACGCGACCGTGACCGAGAAAGCAAGCGGCGATGTCCTGATTGAGGACGACGCGCATGCCTACACCTTCGACATCGCGGTGACTCAGACCGGTGCCGGCCTTAAGGCCGAGATCTCCAACGAGCGGGGCAAGAAGACCTTCACCAACACCTTCACGCCGCACGACAACACCAAGACCGTCACCAAGGCGAACGCCTCGGGCGCCAAGGTCGATGTGGATGGCAAGCCGGTGGGCGTGGGCGATATCCTCACCTATACCATCGGCTGGGCCAATAACAGCGTCGACGACAGGGGCGCCGCGCAGGCGGCCGACGTGACGGTGACCGATGTCCTGCCCAAGGGCGTTAACTATGTTGAGGGTTCTGCCGACGGTGCCGCCTACGACGCTGCGACGCGCACCCTTACCTGGTCGCTCGGCGAGCAGGCTGCGGGCGCCACGGGCACGCTCAGCTTTGACGTGAAGGTCTCCGCCGAAGCCGCCGTGGTCGACGACATCTCCAACACCGCCACGGTCAAGGTGGGGGAGAACGAATCCCAGACCAACACGACCCACAACAGCGTGTCCCGCGAGGGCAGCCTCACCGTCAAGAAGACGGTCGTCGGCGGCGACAGCCAACGCGAGTTCGGCTTTACGGTCGCGCTGACCGACGGGGACGGCGAGCCCGTCTCTGGCATCTTCGGCAAGGGCGAGCACGCCGTGACGTTCACGGACGGCAAGACGACCTTCACGCTTAAGGACGGCGGGGAGAAGGCCATCGACGGCCTGCCCGTGGGCGCGCGCTACACCGTGACCGAGGATGCCGCCGAGGGCTACACGACTGCTGTTAACGGGGCTGACGGCTCCAAGGCCGAGGGTGCCGTGACCGAGGACGGCGCGACCGTCGCGTTCACCAACACGTACGGAACGGCCACCGAGGGCAGGGACGTCTCCACCGCGGGACTCTTCACCAAGACACTCAAGGGACGCGACTGGGCGGAGGGCGACAGCTTCCAGTTCGCGCTCGCGGGCGAGGACGGCGCCCCCATGCCCGAGGGCTCTGCCGACGGCTCCAAGACCGTCAGCGTGACGGCCGCCGCCGGCACCAAGGCGGGCGATAGGGTCGCCTTCGACTTCGGCCCCATCCGCTACACGCTCGACGACATCAAGGACGCCGGGTTCGCCGAGGTCGGCGGCAAGCGCGTGCGCGCCAAGACCTTCACCTACACGGTGCGCGAGGTCAGGCCCGATGACGGCTCCGCCATCGCCGGTGTGGCCTACGACGGCCACGCCGCCACGATGACGGTGACCGTGACCGACGACGGCTCCGGCAACCTCACGGCCACGACGCCCGCAATCGCGCAGGCGAGCGGCGGCGACTTCGTCAACACCTACACGACCGAGCTCGACTACTCGGCCCGCGCGGGCGTGCGCCTGTCCAAGACGCTCTCCGGCCGCGCCATGGAGGCGGGGCAGTTCGCCTTCACCGTGACCGCGGACGCCGAGACGGCCGCCAAGCTCGGCCTCAAGACCGGCAAGGACGCCTACGCCGTGGCCGCGGCTGATGACGGTGCGGCCGACCTGGTCGACCTCATCGGCGGGATCGCGGAGAGCGACGTGAAGTTCACCGACGCCGATGCGGGCAAGACCTACAGCTTCACCGTTACCGAGACCAAGCTCGGCGGCGAGGGCTACACCAACGACACCGCGCCGCGCACGGTGACCATCGCGCCCGGCTACGACGCCGCGACGGGCAAGCTCACGGTCACGACCACAGTTGCCAAGGACGGCGTCGAGGTCGCCCGCAGCGAGGTCTCCACGGCGGATGACGCCACGGCGACGCCTGCGTTCGTGACAGTCGCGTTCGAGAACTCCTACGAGGCCACCGGAATGCTCGGCGGCGAGGGCGGCGCGGCTATCAACGCCACCAAGACGCTGACGGGTCGCGCCGCGGCGGCGGGCGAGTTCTCGTTCTCCGTCCGCGATGCCCGGGGCAACGTGGTCGCGACCGCGACCAACCAGGCCTCCGGCGACGGCGAGGCCGCGGGACTTGCGTTCTCGCCTATTGCCTACACTACTGACGCGCTCGAGCGGATGGCGGGAGACGGTACCGCCACCAAGGCCGCCGACGGCTCCTGGGTCATTCCCTATACCGTTTCCGAGGACGGTACGGACCGGCTGCCTGCGGGCGTGACGGCGGCCACGTCGAGCTTCGGCATCACGGTCAAGGTGACCGATAACGGCAAGGGCGGGCTGGATGTGGCCGTGACCTACCCCGAGGGCTCCGACAGCACGCTGTCGTTTGTGAATGCCTATAGCGCCGGCGAGGCGAGGGTCGATCTCGCGGGCACCAAGACGCTGGCGCTTAGCCAAGCCGGACTCGGCCTCACGCAGGCCGACATTGCGGGCAAGTACACCTTTAAGATTGAGCCGCTGGACGGCGCGCCCGCGCCGATCGACGCCTCCGGCAAGACGGTGACCGAGGCGGCCAACGACGCCGCCGGTAACGTCGCGCTGGGCCACGTCACGTTTAAGCAGCCGAGCGACCTCGATGACGTCGAGATCGACGGCGGCGGCCTGCGCACCAAGACGTTCACCTACCGGGTGAGCGAGTCCGGTTCGGTCGACGGCGTGGTCAATGACGCGACGGCAACCAGGACCTTCATGGTCAGGGTGGTCGAGGACACCGCCGCGGGCACGCTTGTCGCGAAGGTCCTGCCCGCAGAGGCCACGCCCGAGGGCAGGGGCGCGTTCGAGTTCACCAACACCTACGGCGTGAACCCGACGCCGAGCTCCGTCACCGACCAGATCAAAGTGAGCAAGAAGCTCGAGGGCCGTGATTTGGCCGAGGGCGAGTTTGAGTTCCAGCTGGTCGAGATTGCCGCTGACGGCAGCGAGAGCGTCGTGGCGACGGGCAAGAACGCCGCCGACGGCACGGTCGCGCTCAGCCCCGTCACCTACACCGCGCCCGGCACGCACGGCTACGAGCTGCGCGAGGTCGCCGGCACGGCGGGCGGCGTGACGTACGACAAGACGACGTACCGCGTGCGCACGACGGTCACCGATGCCAAAAACGGCACGCTCGCCGTCAAGCACGAGCTCATGGATGCCGAGGGCAATCCCACGGGCGACGACTCGGTGACGTTCACCAACGGCTACGAGGCCGCACCTGTCACCCTCAGGCTGGGCGCCGCCAAGGTGCTCAAGGGCGCCGAGCTCAAGGCGGGCCAGTTTGGCTTTGAGCTCAAGGGCCGGGACGGCAAGGTCATGTCGACCGCCAAGAATACCGCCGACGGCAGCGTCGTGTTCGATGCGCTGACCTTCAAGCGGGCCGGCACCTACACCTTCACGGTGAGCGAGGTCGACGACGGCCAGGCGCACGTGACCTACGACAAGGCGGTGCACAAGATCGTCGTCACGGTGAGCGACGAGGCAGCAGGCGGCACCAAGACGGGCTACCTGTCGGCGAAGGTCTCCTACGAGGGCGACGCCAACATGCCGCCGGTCTTCACCAACAGCTACGTCGAGGAGCCCGGCACCCCCGAGAACCCCGAGAACCCCGGCACGCCGGGCGGCGGCTCGGGCGGCGGTTCCGATAACGGCTCCGGCGGAGGCTCCGGCGGCGACGGCTCCAAGGGCGGTATGCCCGACACCGGCGACCGCAGCCTGCTGGTTGAGGCGCTCGGCGCCATGGCCGGCATCGGCGCGCTGGCCGTCGCGGGTGGCGCGGTCCTGTACCGCAAGCGCCGCTAGCGATGTGCACGAGTGGGGCGAATCCATCCGATGGGTTCGCCCCACTTGCCCTGCTGGACGGGAGCAGGTAAGATATACCGAGCGCCTAGCGCGTTCGATGGGTTCGGATGACGACATGTTCCGAATCTGGTCAGGTCCGGAAGGAAGCAGCCATAAGGAGCCTCTGTCGGGCATCCGAATCCATCGAGTGCGCGGGCGCTTTTTGGTGCCGCGAAGTGGTCCCGGTGCCGGCGGGCTGTTTGGTGTCTCGCTGGTCCTCGGCTTTGCCTGCGGGATCGCTCGACTACCAAACAGCCCGCCGGCACCGGGACCACTTCGTCCAAAAATCACCCGTAAAGGCGCGTTAGCCTAATTAAATCTATCCCTTAAGGAATGCTGCTCGTTGGCGTTGTTTGGAGCGCGGTGGCGATGTGCTTCAAGAGACAGTGGCATTACCATCTGTTTTTTCAAGTAAAGGGGCCCGTTTCCCTGGGTTGGGGAAACGGGCCTCTTTTTGTCGCTGGGCTTGTGGATTGGTGAAGGCAGAATGCTCTGTCGGCTATTTTGAGTTCTTGATGCGGCGTGTAGCTGTGGCGGTTATTCCGAACCCTGCGGCGGCGATTCCTGCGAGTACGATTGCACTAGGCGTCGTGTCGCCCGTATTCGCAAGCTTGCCGTCTGCATTTGCTTGCTTGGTGGAGCTTGATGGAGCGTATTTGCCGGTCGCGGGCGAGCTGGCGGGCTGTGCCGTTTCGGCCGGCTGCGCTGAGCTGGAGGGTTTTGTCGTCTCGGCGGGTTTCGTTATCTCGGGCGAGGTGGCCTTGTCTGCTGCGGCCTTTGCCTCTTCGTATGCTTTGCAGGCGTCGTCATAGGCCGCTTGCGCCTTTTCCAAATCGCTAAGGAGCGCATTTCGCTTGGCTATGTCCTCGTCGATGTGGGCTTTAGCTTCCTTTGCCTCACTTTCGAAATACTGAACCTGTTTTTCCTGGCTTTCGAGCCGGCGTTGGTAGCGGTGAAGATCATCTTCACAAGATTCTTCTCGCCTTTCTGCCGCCATGATCTCACTGCGCAGCTGCTTAATATGCTCCTTAATAGCTGTGCTGGGCGCCTCGTCGCCGAGCTCCTTGAGTACCTTATCTAATTCTGCCTGAAGGCCGCTTGTCCGGTTGTGGGCCTCATCGTATTTGGCTTGGGCTG
Source organism: uncultured Collinsella sp. (assembly GCA_902494945.1). Taxonomy (GTDB): domain Bacteria; phylum Actinomycetota; class Coriobacteriia; order Coriobacteriales; family Coriobacteriaceae; genus Collinsella. The sequence goes on along the minus strand of CABUVF010000052.1, from coordinate 386 downwards.
CATCGACGTTCGCTTGCATGGCGGGAAGGGGTTCCCTCCGTTTGGCGGCTTCCGTCACCACCATGTCGTGGATCTCTTGAAAACTGGCAATGTCATCATCGATTTCCGCAAGTTTCTCGAGGCTTGCGGCGTCTTTTGCGGCCTCGAGGGTTTTGAGCGCTTCCTGCATGGCTGCATACGCTTTTTCTTTAGCGGCGGTCGCATCTTCCGTCTGCAAGGCAACTGCACCGGTGGGGGAACTGGTTTCTGCCGCGATCGCCGTTACGGGGGGGCGATTCCCGCGACAAGTGCCGCGGAAAGGGCGATGCCCACAGTTGCTCGTCTTGCTCTTCTTGCGAGAATGTCGTTCATCTCGGCACCTCATTTCAAGGGTCGGCGACTAACTT
>CABUVF010000051.1 GCA_902494945.1 uncultured Collinsella sp. | reverse complement strand
TGCGTGTGCCTGCAGCACGAGATCGATCACCTGCATGGCAACACTATGTTCGAGCGACTGAAGCCCATGCAGAGGCTCAAGGCCGTCAAGGAGTACCAGGACGCCCTGGCCCGCGGCGCTCGACCGGGCGAGACGGAGTAGGTCTCACCGTCCCCGGTGCTGAGCGCCCACATATCATCCCGTGCTCAAACATTCTCGCTTTGCTGCGAAACTGCGCGCGGGACGATATGTGGGCGCTCAGCACCGGGGACTGCGTTGTTCTGGCTCGGTTCGCCCGGGTGCCGTCGGGCCAGGGATGGGCGTCTTCGCTGATAGGTGCTTTGCTGAAAGAGCTGCTTTTATTGCGGCTCTTTCTTTGGTTTTGGGTATATTTGTTCTTGTTGAAATGTTATTGCGGATGGGCTGGTGACTTGGCTTTCCGCTGTTCTTTGTAGCCGTCTCGGCTTTGGTTGAGAGGAGACGTTCTTTATGCGTATTGTGTTTATGGGTACGCCTGATTTTGCTGTGCCTTCTTTGACTTCGCTTGTTGAGGCTGGGAATGAGATTGCGCTTGTTGTTACTCGTCCTGATGCTGTTCGCGGGCGTGGTAAAAAGTTGGAGCCGTCTCCTATTAAGGCCAAGGCGCTTGAGCTGGGGTTGCCGGTTGTTGAGGCTAATCGTATGACGCCTGAGGTTGTTGAGGTGCTCCAGGCTGCCCAGGCTGATATTTTCTGTGTGGCTGCTTATGGTTGCATTTTGCCCGATGAGGTGCTGCATATGGCGCCGCTTGGTATTGTGAATGTTCATGCGTCCTTGCTGCCTCGCTGGCGTGGGGCTGCTCCTATTCAGCGTGCGATTCTTGCTGGTGATGAGGTTGCTGGCGTTTCTATCATGCGTATTGGACATGGCGTTGATACCGGCGCTTATTGTGCCCAGGCGTCTACGTCGGTTGCCGGTAAGCATGCTGAGGCGCTGACCATGGAGCTTGGTGAGCTTGGCGGCAAACTGCTTGCCGATACGCTTCCTTCTCTTGCCGATGGCACCGCCGTGTGGATCGAACAGGACGAGGCGCTCGTTACCCATGCTGCCAAGATTTCTAAGCAGGAGATGCGCTTGGATCCGCACATGGCGGCGCTTGATTGCGTGCGTCATGTGCTGGCCTCGTCCGATACCGCGCCTGCTCGTTGCGTGATTGCCGGCAAGACCGTGCGTGTGCTCGATGCTGCGGCGGCTGATGTGTCGCTTGGCGAGGGTCAGGTTCTCGTTCAGGCTAAGCGTGTTTACCTTGGCCTTTCCGATGGCTCGATTGAGTTGCTCGAGGTTAAGCCCGATGGCAAGCGTGCCATGGCTGCTTCTGCTTGGGCTGCTGGCCTGCAGGGTGCCGATCTTATCTGGAGTGTTTTGTCATGAGCAAGCTGTCTCCCGCGCGCAAGCTTGCACTCGATGTGCTAATGGAAGCCGATCGCCGCGGCATGTATGCGCGTGACGTGCTCTCTGCTCGCGCTACGGCCAAGGCCATCGACCAGCGCGATTCTGCATTTGCCGCCCGCTTGGCGCTGGGTGTAGCCGCCACACAGGGCATTTTGGATGAGCTGCTCGACCAGTTTCTCGATAAACCCAAAAAGGTCGCGCCGCGTGTTCGAATGGCGCTTCGTATCTCGGCCTTCGAGATGCTCTATCTGCATACGCCTGGCCGCGTTGCCGTAAGTCAGGGTGTTGAGCTGGTTCGCTGCGGTGCTAAGTCTGCCGCGGGCCTGGCTAACGCGGTGCTGCATAAGGTTGCGGACAATGTTGAGGACTTTGCCACGGCGTCCGATGTGGATGAGTCTGAGCGACGCTTGGTTCGTCTGTCGCGCCTGATGGGTCTTCCTCGCTGGCTGTGCGCTCGCATTATGGCGTCGTTTGACACGCCCGAGGGTGCGCTTAACTTTGCCGGCAATCTGGCCCCCGCGCCGCTGGCCCTGCATGAGAACGCCTTTGCGACTAAGCTCGATCCGTATATTTCGCAGCTCGTTGCGCCTGTCTTCCCGGGCTGCCATGCCCCGGTTGATGCCCAGGTTACCGTTGCTTCGGGTGTGTTTGAGCGTGCTGCCGCGGTGGCATCTGATCTCAACGCGCAACTTATCGCCACAGCTGCCACGCGCCCTGGTAGCTGCCTTGAGATTGGTGCCGGTCGTGGCACCAAGACCTATGTGATGATGTGCCAGGCCAAGCGTGCGGGCTATGAGCGTCAGCATACGGCGCTCGATCTTCATGATCGCAAGTGCGATCTAAATCTCGCTCGCCTGCATAAGGCCGGTATTCAGGGCGTTCGTACGGTTTCGGGTGATGCTTGCGAGCTTGATGAGGTGCTCACATCGTTTGATGCCATGCTTGGCGAGCCGGTTAAGTTCGACACGGTCTTTATCGATGCGCCGTGCTCGGGCACCGGCACCATGCGGCGTCATCCCGAAATCCCGTGGCGTCTGACCGAGAACGACGTTACGACTGAGCTGCCCAAGCTGCAGCTGACGATGCTCAAAGAGGCTGCTGTCCGCGTGGCCGCCGGCGGCGAGCTCATCTATGCGACGTGCTCGGTTTTCGACGAGGAGAACACACAGGTCGTTGATGCTTTCCTAAACTCTCCCGAGGGCACCGGTTTTAGCCTGGAGCCGCTCTCCGAGGCGCAGATCCTTCAACTCCCCGAGTTCGATCAGGCCAAGAAGCTCGTATCCGTACGCCAGAACGATCGAGGCCTCTTCCAAAGTGTCCCCATAAACGCCGAATCCTACGACGGCCACTTTTGCGCCCGCCTGGTCCACAAGTAGCTACTAAGTTGCGGTGAAATAGGGATTGAATAGCGGCTTCTGCCCGCCAAACAGTCCTTATTTCACCGCAACTCATAAGGAAACCTGGGCAGTTAACGAATCAGCCCCGCGATTGGTGTTGGTCGCGGGGCTGATTGGTTTCTAGTGGCTGTGTGGGCAGTTGGCGCAGCAGCCGTTGGTGGCGCTGGTGCTGGAGCCGCCGCTTCGCTGGTCGGTGTTGTAGAAGCCGCTGCCCTCAAATTTAATACCGCTGGCCGAGAATGTCTTGGCGGCCGGAGCGCCGCAGTTGGGGCACACGACCTCGGGGGTCTCGGACATGGGATGCTCAACCTCAAACACGTTGCCGCAGCTCGAGCACTTGTAATCGTAGCGCGCCATATTACTTCCTTTTCAGCACAAAGCGGGCAGATTACTCTGCCCGCAAAAATTCAAACGTCTGTAACTGTACCCTATATCGGGGGTTTTATCACGCTTCGCCCCAGAATCTATGGGTGTTGCGCAGGAGCTTCGCAGTTTTCTCCTCGGCCGCCGCAATGTCGGCCTCCTGCGCTTGCCAGGTCCAGTTGCCCGTGGCCACACCCGGTACGTTCATGCGCGCGTCGTCGCCCAGCCCCAGGACATCCTGCAGCGGCATCATCACCAGGGGAGCGTCGCTTGCCAGCGCGTCGCTCATCAGCTTGGCCGCCACCTCAACACCGCTTGGTTCATCGCCGCCCGCAAAGGAACGCGTGCTCCAACCGGCCAATGTCGACGTATCGTGCGTCGAGGTGTACAGGATCTTGCCCGGCGTGGGGTGCACGCCGTTGCGGACGTCGTAGTCGCTAAACTCCAGCACGTCCATGCCGGGAAAGCCGCAGGTCAAAGCCATGGCGCGAACGCCGGGCGTCAGGTAGCCCAGGTCCTCGGCAATAAAGTTGAGCGGCCCCAACTCGTCATAGGCGGTCTGGAAAAGGTCCTTGCCCGGGCCTGCCAGCCAACGCCCGTCGGCGCAGGCCTTACCTGCGGGAATGCTAAAGTAGCTGTGGAAGCCCAGGAAGTGATCCAGGCGCACGCGGTCGTAGAGCGAGAACGCACGACGTAGGCGATCCATCCACCAGCGGTAGCCGTTCTGCTTCATGTGGTCCCAGCGGAACGTCGGGTTGCCCCACACCTGGCCCTCGGGCGCAAAGTTGTCGGGCGGCGCCCCGGAGATCTCGATTGCCTTACCGGTATCGGACAGCCAGAAGTTCTCGGGTTCGCTCCACGCATCTGCCGAATCGTCGGACACGTACATAGGAATATCGCCGATGACCTCGATGCCCTTCTTGTGCGCATAGTTCATAAGCTCGCACCAAGCCAGGTCAAAGCGGTACTGCATGTACGCCTGAAGCTCGGCCTCGTCGTGGAAACGCTTGTCGTCAATCAAGTGCTCGTTGTAGCGCGCAACATCTGCCGGCCAATCGTGGCGCGATTCGCCCTCAAAGTACTTTTTGACGGCCATATAGACGCAGTACTTCTCGAGCCAATCGGCATTGCGATGTTTAAACGCGGTGTACAGCGGATCGGCATCCTCGCCGCCGTGGGCCTTCCAGGTCTCAAAGTCGGCGGCTAGCTCCTTGTGGCTTTCGGGCAGCAGGTCGATATTGCCTGCAAAGGCCGAAGGACCGGCGTAAGGGGAGCGAAAGAAGTCCGTCGGGTTGACAGGCAGGACCTGCCAGTAGCGCATGCCCATAGCGGCCATATGGTCGATAAAACGACGCGTGGGCGCGCCGATCGTGCCGGGCTTACCGTCGTCGGTCGGCACCGATGTGATATGGCACACAACGCCCGCACCGTAATCGAGCGGCTCCTGCAGACGCTGCTCGGCATGGTGATAGATGATCGACGATCCCAGCGGATACAGGTCGAGCGTGACGGTGCCATTGTGAATCTCGCACTCGTGACCGCTAATCACATCGCTCGCACATTCGTCGAGCGCCGGAATCGTCACGCGGTGTGAATTGCGCAGGCTGCGGTTGATGATAACCGTAGCGGCCTCGCCATCCTTGCCCGTGCGGTTGTATGCCAGCACCTCGTCGTTGAGCGCGAAGGCCTTGATCTCGCCGTCGATCATAAACGGCAGTGCGCGGCGTACGGCGGAGGCGTTTTTGACAATAGCCAGCGTGTCGAAGTCGTGCAGTTGGTCCTTGGTCGGCAGGGTGCGGCGGTTACCCGGATCGGTAAGGCCCTCAAGGCCGTACTCGTCGCCATAGTAAATCGATGGCACACCGGGGAACGTCATCTGCATGAGCGTTGCGAGCCAAAAACGGCTCTTGGCCAGGCCCATCGAGTTCTCGTCCAGACGCCATTTGCTGCGCTCGCACTCGGGCAGCTGCGACTCATCGGGGCCGCCGCCGAGCACCGAGATAATGCGCGGACGGTCGTGGCTCGAAAGCAGATTAAGTGCGCAGGACAGGGCCTCACGGGGATAGTTCTCGCGCAGGGTTTCGATATCCTCGGCTGCCTGGTAGGCGTTCTTGTAGCCCATCAAAAAGCCGATGACCATGTCGCGGAAGGGATAATCCATGGCCGAGTCCAGCTCGGAGCCTTGCAGATAGCGGCGCAGATGGCCGTAGCTGATCTTGTTGGAGGCGTCTTCCCAGACTTCGCCGAGCAACAGTGCATCAGGCTTCTCGGCGAGCACGGCCTTTTTGATCTCGGCCAGGAAGTCATCGGAAAGCTCGTCGGCCACGTCTAGGCGCCAGCCATGAGCGCCGGCACGTAGCCATTTACGGATCACGCCGTCCTTGCCCAGGAGCCGCTCGCGTACCAGCTCAGAGCTCTCATTGATGGCGGGCATATTGCCCACGCCCCACCAGCAGTCGTATGAGCCGTCCTCGTGGAAATAAAACGCATCGCGCCATGGAGAATCCTCGCTCTGCCACGCGCCCACGCCGGGGTAGTTGCCGTAGCGGTTGAAATAGATCGAGTCATCGCCCGTGTGGTTGAAGACGCCATCCAGAATGATGGAGATGCCCAGCTTCTCGGCCGCCTGGCACAGCTCGGTAAAGTCCTGCTCGGTGCCCAGGATCGGGTCGATCTTGGTGTAGTCGGCCGTGTCGTAGCGGTGGTTGCTCGCGGCTTCAAAAATGGGGTTGAGGTAGATGGCTGTAAAGCCCAGCTCGGCGATGCGAGGCAGGTCTTCCTGGATGCCCTTGAGCGACCCGCCGTAGAAGTCCCAGGTTTTGATGGAGCCGTCTTCGGCGCGCTCGTACACGGGCGGCTCGTTCCAGTCCTCGACCATGCGGCGCTGGATTCCGTTGCGTGGTTTTTCGACCTCGGCCAGCGTGCGCTCGCGCCAGTGCTCGTCGCGGGCGTAGCGATCGGGGAAGATCTGGTAGACCATGCCACGCTCGTACCACTCGGGACGCACTTCGCGGTGCTTATAGACGGTAATCTGGAAGGACGGCACCTCGGCGTAGTCGTAAGTTACGCCCTCGCCACCGGTGCGACCCTGCGGTGCGCCCAAGCGGACCTCGGGCTGGCCCTCGATATTGCAGATAAAGCTGTACCACACAAGACACGGTTCAGTGCATTTGAGCTCGCCGGTAAAAATGCCATCGCCTTCGTGCTCCATTGGGATCAGGGTCTCGCCGACTTCATCGACCCAGGTGCGCAGCGTAAGCGTTGCCTGGTTGGGATCGGCATCCTCCAAAATCACCGAGAGTGCAACGGAAGTTCCAGTGGTCACAGCGCCAAACGGAGTGCGAAACTGCGGTAGACGGCTGTTGTGTATCAATCTCATAGTACGGTCCAGTTCAATAGAATCATGGCCTGCGGGCCATGGGTTTTACGCCTAAGATGTAAGTATATCTGTAGTACACAGGGTGTATAAACAACATCCGTTTACCATCGGCGAACGGTTGTCCTAGAAAATCGTTTTACCACTACCTACAGAGAAGGGGCGCCCGGTTGGAGCGCCCCTTGCTTAGGGTTTGATGAGGTTTTGGATCGTCTGTGGGCTAGCGACGCTTGCGGGTGGCAGTTGCCTTGCGGACGGAGGTCTTCTTGGTCGGAGCCTTTTCCTCGGTCGAAGCGGCAGGGGAGACCGGAGCCTCCTTGGCGGGTTCGACCTTTGCCGTAGCCTTCGGAGCGGTCTTGACCTTAGCGGCCTTCGGTGCCGGCTTGGGCTTTACCTCGGGCTTGGTCTCCTCTTTGACGGCGGCGGGCATAGCCTCTGCCTTAGGAGCGGCAGCCTTTGCCGTGGTCTTCTTGGCCGTCGTCGTGCGCTTTCGCGTGGTGGTCTTGGCAGCGGGCTTGTCCTCGACGGTTGCCTCCGCCTTGGACTCTGCAGGCGTCTCCTCGACCTTGGCTGCCGGCTTTGCGGCTGCCTTCGGAGCGGCCTTTGTCATAGTAGCCTTGGCGGCCGTCGACTTCGTTGCCGTGGTCTTCTTGGCAGCTGTTGCCTTCTTGGCGGTCGTGGTCGTCTTCTTGGCAGCGGTCTTTGCCGGAGCCTTGGCGGACGGCTTGACCTCTGCGAACTCGGCCTTTACCTCGGGAGCGGCCTCGACCTCGGCGGCCTTCTTGGCAGCGGCGGTCGTGCGCTTGCGCGTGGTCGTTGCCTTGGCAGTAGTTGCCTTGGCAGCGGTGGCCTTGCTCGCAGCGGTCTTCGTGGTCGCGGTCTTCTTAGCTACGGGCTTTACAGCAGGCTTGACCTCGACCTCTGCCTTGTGAGCAACCTCAGCCTTCACCTCAGGCTCGGCCTTTGCTGGCTCAGCCTCAACCGGCTTCTCTTCGGCCTTGGGCTCCTCAGCGGCCACCGGCTCAGCAACAGCCTCAGGCTCGTCGACAACAGCCGCCGGCCTCTCAATCTCCGGATGCATAAAGAAGTACAGGTCCAGATACTTGTCGGCCGAGCGCGTCCAGCTAAAGTCCTGGCTCATGGCCTGCGTTACCAGCTGGTTCCAGGCATCGCGGTTGTCCCAGAACAGGCGTGCCGCGCGGAACACGGCGTCGCCCATCTCGTCGCCGTTAAAGTTGCTAAACGAGAAGCCCGTGCCCTCGCCGGTAAACTCGTTATACGGAATCACAGTGTCCTTCAGACCACCGGTCTCGCGCACGATGGGCAGGGTACCGTAGCGCATGGCGATGATCTGCGACAGGCCGCAGGGCTCAAACTTCGAAGGCATCAGGAACATGTCGGCTGCGGCATACATACGCTGCGACAGCGCAGGATCGAACTCGATGCGTGCGGCCATGGTGCCGGGGTACTTGTCCTGGAAGTATCGCAGTCCGTCCTCGTAGTCGCGGTCGCCAGTGCCAAGCACCGCCACCTGCACGCCGCCGGCCAAAATGCGGTCGAGCGCGTACATGACCAGGTCCATGCCCTTCTGGCGCGTCAGGCGCGTGACCATCACCATGAGCGGACGGTCGTCGCGAACCTCGAGCCCCAGCTCTTCCTGCAGCTTGGCCTTGCACACGGCCTTGCCGGAACGGTCCCCGACGGTGTAGTTGGCGGCAATGCGCTTGTCGGTCGCCGGGTCAAAGCCTGCCACGTCGATGCCATTCAAAATGCCCTGCAGCGCATACGAACGCTCGCGCAGAACGCCGTCCAGGCCCTCACCAAACTCGGGCGTCTGGATCTCATTGGCATAGGTGGGGCTCACCGTGGTGATGGCGTCGGCATAGCGCAGGGCGCCCAGCATGTAGTTGATGCTGCAGGCGTCGCAACGCAGCTGTGAGGCGGCCGCCGGAATATGCGCCACACCCAGGATGTCCTCCATCACGGTGTCGCTAAACTGGCCCTGGAACGCCACGTTGTGGATAGAGAACACGGTCTTGACGCGGGCGTACAGCGGCAGGCCCTGGTAGAACTCGCGCAAGAACACGGGCGCCAGTGCCGGCTGCCAGTCGTTGCAGTGCAGGATGTCGCACTCAAAACCGGCCGGCAGGTGCTGCAGACTCTCGGTGATGGCTTTGGAGAAGAACGCAAAGCGCTCGCCGTCATCAAAGAAGCCGTACGGATAGTCGCGCGCAAAGTAGCGCTCGTTGTCGATGAACATATAGGTGACGCCGTCGTGCTCGAGCTTCTCGAGACCGCAGTACTCGTTGCGCCAGCCCAGGCTCACGTAAAAGTCGGAGAAGTGCTCCATCTGCGCCTTGTACTCGTCCTTGATGGTGGCGTACTTGGGCACCATGACGATGACCTCGGCGCCGGCGCGCACAAGCGCCGCGGGTAGCGAGCCCGCCACGTCGCCCAGGCCACCGGTCTTCACAAACGGTGCGCACTCGGCCGAGGCAAACACGATCTGCATCTTTTTGCTGGAATCTGCCATATTGTCTCCCATGTTGCAATTCGAGAATAGCCGCCTGGCGCGAACCGGGCGGCTATTCTACATGTTACGAGCGATGTTGCGGTGCCAACGTTAACGTACGATGGTGGTGTCGGAAGTTAACGGAGCCTTGCCCAGCACCAGAATATTCTCGGGCGTGCCGCGAAGCTCGGTGTTGGTGGGAACCACGTTGTTCTTATCCAGGATGGCGTTCTCGACGCGTGCGCCGCTCTTGATGATGCAGCTCTGGTTGATAATCGAGTTGGTCACCGATGCGCCCTCCTCGACCACGACGCCGCGCGACAGGATCGAATTGCGCACGGTGCCCTTGATGATGCAGCCGGCCGAGATGATCGAGTTGCACGCGTGGCTGCCGGTCGCATAGCGCGAAGGCGGCACGTCGTGAGCCTTGGTCAGGATCGGGCGCTCGGGGTCAAAGAGCTGGTCGGCCACGGTCTGGTCGAGCAGGTCCATGCTGCGGCGATACAGCGACTTCTCGCTAAACACGCCCACGACCTCGCCCTTGTACTCGTAGCTGCACACGTCGATGTTGCCAAAGTCGCCCTGGAGCGCCTCGAGCAGGTCCAGATAGTCGGCGGCCTGGTAGTGGTCGATGATCTCGAGCAGCGTATCGCGGTTGACGATGCAGCAGTCCATGGAGGCGTTGTCGCCGTACACGACACCGGCGCTCACGCCCGTCAGGCGGCCGTTCTCGTTAATCTCGAGCTTGGTCTCGTCATCGACGTTGCGCGTGGCCTTGCAGTACACCACGGTCATCTGGGCACCGGAGTTCTCGTGCGCCTCGATGATGGTGTTGAGGTCCATGTTAAAGATGATGTTGGTGCCCATCATCACAACATAGGGCTTCTCCGAGCGCTGGAACAGCGTCTTGTTGGAAATGATGTCGCGCAGCAGGAAGCGCATGCCGCCCTTGGTGGTGCCATATGCGTTGCCGGGCACCATGAACAGGCCGCCCTTCTTGCGGTCCAGGCCCCAGTCCTTGCCCGAGCCCACGTGGTCGATCAGCGAACGGTAGTTACCCGGCATGACGACGCCGACGGTCTTGATGCCGGCATTCATCATGTTGGACAGCGGAAAGTCGATCAGGCGGTAGCGGCCCAAAAACGGAACGGACGCGATGGGGCGGTCCTTGAGCAGGACACTGCCGTAGGACGAAGAGTAGTTAGCGGTGATATAACCGATGGCCTTGCGATTGATCATCGGATCATTCCCCCTTCCCGATAACGACGTCATTTCCAACGACGGCCGTATCCTTGGTGGTATCGACAGAGCCGAGCTTCACGCCCTCTTCGACCGTGGAGTTCTCGCCCAAAATAGCGCGGCAGATGTGCGCGCCGCTCTTAACGTGCGCACCCGGCAGCAGCACGGAGTCCTCGACCACGGCGCGCTCCTCGATGATGACATCGGTCGAAAGGATCGAGTGACGAGCGGTGCCGTAGATCTTGCAGCCGTTGGAGACCAGGCAGTCGTCCAGGCGGCCGTCCGGTCCAATGTAGTGCGGCGGACGCGTGGTGATGTTGGACATGATGGGGAAGTTCTTGTCAAACAGATCGAACTCGGGGTTGTTGCCCAGCAGGTCCATCGAGGTCTCGTGGAAGCTGGCGATGGTGCCGACGTCCTTCCAAAAGCCGTGGAACTCGTAGCTGTACAGGCGCTTGTTCTCGCCGAGCAGCTTGGGGATGATGTCCTTGCCAAAGTCGTGACTCGAGCGCTGGTCCAGAGCGTCCTCCTCGAGCGCCTCGATCAGCACGTCGGCCGAGAAGATGTAAATGCCCATGGAAGCGAGGTTCGAATCGGGCTTCTCGGGCTTCTCGGTAAACTTGGTGATGCGGCCGTCCTCGGGGTCGGTGGTCAGGATGCCAAAGCGGCTGGCCTCCTCCCACGGCACGGGCATAACACTCACGGTGAGGTCGGCGTTATTCTCAATGTGCGTCTTGAGCATCTTGCGGTAGTCCATGCGATACAGGTGATCGCCCGAAAGAATCAGGACGTACTTGGGGTCGTTGGCCTTGATGTAGTCGAGGTTCTGCGTAATGGCGTCGGCCGTGCCCGCATACCAGGCGCCGCCGGTCTGCGTCTCGTACGGCGGCAGGATCGAAACGCCGCCGTCGCGGCTGTCCAGATCCCAAGCCTCGCCGGAGCCCACATAGGCATGCAGCAGGTAGGGGCGATACTGCGTCAGAACGCCCACCGTGTCGATGCCCGAGTTGGAGCAGTTGGACAGCGAAAAGTCGATAATGCGGAACTTGCCACCAAAGCTAACCGCCGGCTTGGCGATCTTTTGGGTGAGTGCCCCCAATCGGCTGCCCTGTCCTCCTGCGAGGAGCATCGCGATGCATTCTTTCTTACTCATCGATTTCTCCTTCTGTCATCGATGTTCTTAAACCCATTAGCGACGGGCGCGGCGCTCGGTCGCGCCCGTCGAGTAATGCCGTGCTGGCATAAGGGAGCTCGTGTGCCTTTACGCGTGCCAGATCTCGTCGCGGTACTCGCGAATGGTGCGGTCGGACGAGAACCAGCCACTCGAGGCGGTGTTGAGCTGTGCCTTGCGGTTCCAGGTCTCCTGGTCGCCATAGCTGCCGGTGAGCTTCTCCCATGCATCCACGTAGCTGCGGAAGTCTGCCATGACCAGGTCGGGGTCGTTGTTGTTCTTGAGCTCGTTGTATATGCTCTCGAAGTTGCCCGAAAGACCCGCAAAGGTGTTGTCCTTGAGCTCGTCCATCACGCGGCCCAGACGCTCGCGGTCGCCGTTGAGG
>CABUVF010000050.1 GCA_902494945.1 uncultured Collinsella sp. | reverse complement strand
TGACCTGTCCGGCGGGGGCCGGGCTTAGTTTTCAGAACGTCCTCGACCATGTGTGGCGCCTTGTCCTGCTCCTTCGGAGCCGCGGACAAGGCGCCGCACTGGTCTGCGGAGTGTTCTGAAAACTAAGCCCGGCCCCCGCCTGCGGTGACGCTGCTGCGAGCGGCCTGCGAAGGGGCCGTTGTTGGTTGGGGCAGCTGGGCTGATGTTGGGGCGCATGGCTGTTGCGGGCCCTGGTCCCGGCGGTGGCCTCGGCGCTTTGCGCCTGCCGCCTTGGGGACTGCGGAGTGTGGCCGGCAGCTGCGGCGCTTCGCGCCTGCTGCCTGGGGCGACTTTGGGGTCGATTGGGGTTGTCTGCACAATTCGCGGTATTATGTTGCGGAGTTTTGAAAGGAGCCGCTGGTGGTCACGACGACGTTTGCTTCGCCTTTGGGCGAAATCTTGCTTGCCGCTGATGGCCGCGGTCTGACGGGGCTTTGGTTTGAGGGACAGGAGCACTTTGGCTCTACGCTGCTCAAAGAAGATACGGAGCACGTTGAAGGCACCGATGCGGTTTCTGGCGCTGGCGGTATGTCTTCGGTGAATCCGGCAAATGGTGCGGCTTCTTCGGTGCTTGAGCGTTCTTGGGCTTGGCTGAATGCTTATTTTGCGGGGCAGGAGCCTCGGTTTACGCCGCCGTTGCATTTGATTGGCACGGCGTTTCAGCGCGAGGTTTGGTTTGAGCTGCTTTCTATCCCGCGTGGCGAGGTCGCTACGTATGGCGAGATCGCCCAGCGTGTTGCGGCTCGACATCGTGTGCCGGGAAATGAAGCGCCCGTTGTATCTCCTCGCGCGGTGGGGGCTGCGGTTGCTCGCAACCCTATTTCGATCATCGTGCCGTGCCATCGCGTGGTGGCGGCCGACGGATCGCTCAACGGATATGCCGGCGGCCTTGACCGCAAGGAATGGCTGCTTCGGCTTGAGGGCGCGTACGAGGAATAACGCTCGAACAATTTGCATAACTAGGACGCCGCGAAAGGACGAGTCGCTGTCCCTTCGCGGCTAACATGCGTCCAAGTGCTCGGTGTCTGCGCCTTAAGTTTGGCTAAGCCATATCCTGCGTATTTGAAAACGCGCAGGTTGAGCGGCTAAGGCTGCGCTAAGGCGGTTGACGGTGCGCTATTATCGGCAGTATCGAAACCTGTAGAGCCATGCGCCAAAGGAGCAACTATGAAGCTGATGCTTGCCGAGGACGAACCCGGCCTCTCCCGCGCCCTTACCGCGATTCTTCAACATAGCGACTACGAGGTCGATACCGCACTCGACGGTCTGACGGCACTCGAATATCTACTCGCCAACGACTATGACGCCGCGATTCTGGACATCATGATGCCCGGCATGGATGGTATCGAGGTGCTCAAGCGCACACGTGAGGCCGGTAAACGCCTGCCCATCATCATGCTTACGGCCAAAAGCGAGGTATCCGATAAGGTCGAGGGCCTGGACGCTGGCGCCAACGATTACCTGACTAAGCCGTTCGCCGCCAAGGAGCTGCTCGCTCGCATTCGTGCCATGACGCGTGCCGCGACGGCAATTGACGCCACGACGCTCAGTGTGGGCAACGTGCGCCTCGACACGGCGGCTTGCACGCTTATAGGTCCCTTGGGCGAGGAACACCTAGCCAATCGTGAGTTTCAGCTTATGGAGCTCTTTATGCGCAACGCCGGCACGCGCATGCCCACCGAGCGTCTGATGCTCGATGTTTGGGGCGAGGACGCGCCCGAAGGTGCCAACGTGGTGTGGGTCTATATCTCGTACCTGCGCAAAAAGCTGACGGCGCTGGGTGCCAACGTGGCCATCCGCGCATCGCGCAATCAGGGATATTCGCTCGAGGTTGTCGAGGAAGGCGAATAAGCGTGAGCGCGAGCGCGTGGTGGAAGCGCATGGCGGCAAAGCTCGGCATGGGCGCGGACTCGGGCAATCCGGGCCGCGCCGATGCTGCCAGTGCAATGGGCCGCCGCCTGCGTCGCAAGTTCATCCTCGTTGCCATGGGCGCGGTGACCGTGGTGCTCACGCTCATCATTGCCGGCATAAATGTCGTCAATTACTCGCATGTCTGCAAAATGGCCGATGCGCGCCTGGACTATATCCTGGCAGGCAAGGGCGGCATCGATTGGGAAGACGAGTCCAGGACCGATCCCGGCAATGGCGGGGACGCGAGCACCGGCATGGTTGCGGACGGCTATCGGGCGGGCGTTCGCGTGGGACATTTTGAAGGCATGACGGCGGAGTCCCCCTTCGACACGCGCTACTTTACGGTGACGCTTGTCGAAGGGCAGGTGGTCGATGTCAATACCGCCCGCATTGCCGCGGTGGGCGCCAAGCGTGCCGCCCGTATTGCCATGGGGCTGGATTCCAAGGGCCTGACCTCTGGGTTTTCTGGTAACTACCGCTATACGACCACAGCTCAAGGCGAAAAGACCACCTATGTGTTTGTGGACTGTTCGCGCGAGCTTGCAAGTTTCCATTCGTTTTTGAGCGCGAGTGTGGCAATCAGCTGCATTGGCTGGCTGGCGGTGCTGGCAATTGTAACGGTCGCCTCGGGCGCCGTGATTCGACCGATGGTCGAGAGCTACAGCAAACAAAAGCGGTTCATTACCGATGCAAGCCACGAGATCAAGACGCCGCTCGCTGTGATCGATGCCGCGAACGAGGTACAGGAGATTGAAAGCGGCGAGAGCGAGTGGACGCAGAGCATTCACGAGCAGGTGGCGCGGCTGACGGCGCTTACGGAGCGTCTGGTATTTTTGGCGCGCATGGACGAGGGCTCTGCCGGCTTTACCATGGCGTCGATCGATCTTTCGGAGGCCGTGGACAAGGCGGCGGCGCCGTTTGAGTCGGTGGCGGTTTCGCGCGGCAAGCGTCTGTCGATGTCGATTGCAAACGGCGTGAGGGCCCATGCCGATGCTGCGGCGGTGGCGCAGGTGGTTGAGTTGCTGCTGGACAACGCCACGCGTTATGCGAGCGAGGGCAGCGTGATCGAGCTGAGCCTGCGCGTCGTTTCGCGCGGTGCGGGCAAAGGCTCGGCAGAGCTTGTCGTATCGAACGCTGTAGACGAGTTGCCCGAAGGCGACCTGGACCGATTGTTCGACCGCTTCTATCGTGCGGACGTGTCGCGCAGCTCCAAGACAGGCGGCTCGGGTGTGGGCCTATCCGTCGTGCGCGCCATCGCCGAGGCCCATGGCGGGTGCGCTTCTGTTTGCGGCAGCGGCAACCAGATCACCTTCACCGTCCGCTTCTAAAACCTACCAAAATAAACCTGTCCCTTTTTGGTCGGTGGGAAATGGGTAATACTAAAGAGTTATCCGACCAGATGGGAACCGATCGATGGCTTATATCGAATTCAAAGACGTCATCAAGGCGTACGGCGAGGGCGATGCCCGCATTCACGCGCTCGACGGCGCGAGCTTTACCGTTGAGCGTGGCGAGCTTGCTATTATCCTGGGCGCTTCGGGTGCCGGCAAGACCACGGCGCTCAATATTCTGGGCGGCATGGACACGGTAACCTCCGGCACCGTAACGGTGGACGGGCGCGACGTGAGTTCCGCCAACGAGGCACAGCTCGTGGAATACCGCCGCGCCGATGTTGGCTTTGTCTTCCAGTTCTACAATCTGGTCCCCAACCTGACGGCGCTCGAAAACGTCGAGCTTGCGGCGCAAATCTGCCCCGATTCGCTCGATGCCGAGCAAACGCTTTGCCAGGTTGGCCTGGGTGAGCGCCTGGGCAACTTTCCGGCGCAGCTTTCGGGTGGCGAGCAGCAGCGCGTGTCCATTGCGCGCGCACTGGCCAAGAACCCCAAGCTGCTTTTGTGCGACGAGCCCACGGGCGCACTCGACTACAAAACCGGTAAGCAGATTTTGCAGTTGCTGCAGGACACCTGCCGCAAGCAGGGCATCACGGTCATTATCATCACCCACAACTCCGCGCTGGCGCCCATGGCCGATCGCCTGATCCGCTTTAAGAGCGGCCGCGTGGAGAGCGAGACGGTCCAGCAAAATCCCGTGCCTATCGAGACGATCGAGTGGTAGCGCCCATGGACCAGGACCGCCAAAACAGCCAAAACCACGATACGGAGCACGCAGACCGCGACTGGGAGTTCGCGACCTACCGCACTGCTCAAAGCTCAAACGATATGGTGCCGATGGTTTTTCGCCGGGGCATCTACCGCACAATCCGAGGCAGTCTTAAGCGCTTCTTGTCCATCGTGGTCATCACCGCGCTCGGTGTGAGCGTGATGTGCGGCCTCAAGGCGGGCTGCGAGGATCTGCGCGATTCGGTCGACGCCTATTTTGACCAGCAGAATGTCTATGACATTAACGTGCAGTCGACCTATGGCCTTACGCGCGACGATCTTGCGGCCATTCAAAAGGTCGACGGCGTCGAGACGGCCGAGGGCATCTACACCGAGACCGCCTACACCGCCGTGGGCACAACGCGCGAGCGTGTGGTCGTGCAGAGTCTTTCCAAGGAGAATATAGATCAACCGGTGCTGGTGAACGGCGATTTGCCCGAGAGCGCCGATGAGGTCGCGGTGACTTCGAAGTTCCTGAAGGCTTCGGGCAAAAAGCTCGGCGATACGGTGAGTTTTGCCGCCAATGACGCAAGCTCGTCGAACCAAAGTGCCAAGGATCAGTTTGCCGCGGGCGATTACACCATTACGGCCGAGGTCCTCGATCCCACTGATGTGAGCTCCGACTCGACCGTCAACGCCTTCCGTGCCGCTTCGGCTGCGGACTACAAGTTCTACGTGAGCGAGGATGCCGCGACATCTTCTTCCTACTCCGCGGTTCACGTGATCGTCGAGGGAGCCAAGAGCCTCAACTCCTATTCGGATGCCTACGCGGCAAAGATCAATGAGGTTAAAGGCAATATCGAGAAGATCCGCGAGGAGCGTGAGAAGGCGCGCGCTCAGGAGTTGACGGTCGACACACCGGCAAGCTTGGATGCGGCCGAGCGCCAGGCGAATATGCTCTTTGGGATTGAACAGGGCAACATCGACCGTATGGCCGAGGGCAGTGAGGAGCGCGTCCAGGCTCAGGCCGAGTTGGACCAGCGTCGCGCCGCCGCCGATCAGCAATTCGCCGATGCCCGCGCCGAGCTTTTCGATCTAGGCGAATGCACGTGGTACATCCAGGACCGCGGCAATATTGCAAGCTACTCGAGCGTGGAGAGCGATAGCTCGTCAATTGAGGCCATTGCCACGGTGTTCCCGTTCATCTTCTTTATCGTCGCCGTGCTCATCAGCCTTACCACCGCCACGCGCATGGTCGAGGAGGAGCGCACGCTCATTGGCCTGTACAAGGCGCTCGGCTATTCACGCGGACGTATCCTGTCCAAATATGTGGACTACTCGCTGTGGGCGTGTCTGATCGGTGGCGTGCTCGGCAATATTATCGGTTTTGTGGGTCTGCCGCTGTTCCTGTTTACGGTGTTCGACGACATGTACTCGCTGCCCCAGATGCTACTTTCGTACGACATCGTGTCATCACTCGTGTCGGTAGCGTTGTTTGCCGTGGGCGTAGTGGGCGCCACGATTATCGCCTGCCGCCACGAGATGGCCGAGACCCCGGCCTCGCTCATGCGCCCCAAGGCCCCGCGCGCCGGCTCGCGCATTCTGCTCGAGCGCATCGGCTTTATCTGGCACCGCATGGGCTTTTTGAACAAGGTGGCAGCGCGTAACCTGTTCCGCTACAAAAAGCGTGCCTTTATGACCGTCTTCGGTATCGCCGGCTGCACGGCGCTCGTGATCTGCGGCATGGGCATTCGTGATACGTCGGTCGCGCTGTCGCCCAAGCAGTACGGGCATATCACGCGCTACGATCTGCTGGCAGTCGCCAATCCCGACGATTTTACGCAGACATGTGCGGCGCTAGAGGAACGCAGCACGGCCAAAGATTCCAACGTGACGGTGACCTCGACGCTACCGATTATGACCGACAACGTCACCTTTACATTTGGCGGCAAGAGCGAGACCGTGCAGCTGATTGTGGTGCCCGATGACCGCACCGGCGACTTGGGCGATTACGTGCGCCTGGAGGATGAGTCCAAAGAACCGCTCGCCCTGCGTGACGGGGACGTGTATTTGAGCAAGAGCTCTCAGCTGGTGCTGGGGATCAAACCGGGTGACACGGCGCAGGTCCAGGATTCGTCGCTCAACCTCGCCAAGGTCAAGGTCAGCGACATCTCGCTCAACTATCTGGGCAATACGCTTTATATGACGCAGAGCACCTATGAGCGTGCGTTCGGTCGAAGTACACGCCTTAACGGTATCTTTGTACTGCTTAAGGGCTCGTCGGCCGACCAGATTGCGTTTAGCAAGAAGCTTAAGAGCGATGGTTGGATTACGCTGTCGAGTACCGCTGAGCATTGGGAAAACTATGAGGCAAACTTTACGATTATCAATTCGGTCGTGGTGCTTGTGACCTTTATGGCGGCGTGCCTGTCGTTTGTGGTGGTGTTTACGCTGTCCAACACCAACATTTCGGAGCGCGAGCGCGAGCTGGCGACCATCAAGGTGCTTGGTTTCCGTCGCGGCGAGGTACACCACTACGTCAACAAGGAGACGTTGATTTTGACGGCGATTGGTGCCGCGCTGGGCGTGCCGCTGGGTGGCCTGCTTGCCGAGAGCTTTACGTACATCCTGCAGATGCCGTCGCTGTACTTTGACGTCGAAGTCGAGCCGCTGAGCTACGTGCTTGCCGTGGTGCTTTCCTTCGGCTTTACGATCATCGTCAACCTCGCCACCAACCGAACGCTCAACAAGATCGACATGGTCGGCGCCCTCAAAAGCGCCGAGTAACCTGCCAGACGATATGAGCAGGACATAAAAACATTGAGAGCCCCTGCTGCATGAAAGACCGCGGATTAGGCCGACAATGGTGAGTGTCTAATTCAGCCGCGGCGGCCGCGCCGCATTCATGGAAGGGGCTCCCATGCTCGATACTACCACCTTCGTCGGCCTCGACGTCCACGCCCGCTCGATAAAGGCAGTCTCCCTCGACGTCATGACCGGGGAGGTGCGCTGCGCGACCTTCGGCTACGACGCCGGGGCAGTCGCGGAGTGGGTGCGGTCCGTGGACCCAAAGGCCAGGTGCGTGTACGAATCCGGGGTCACGGGGTTCGACCTGCAGAAGAGGCTCTCCGGCCTGGGTGTCGACTGCGCGGTCGGCGCCGTCTCGAAGATGATCAAGCCCAGCGCGGACAGGCGCAGGAAGAACGACCGCAACGACGCCGAGTTCCTCGCCCGCATGCTGTCGGTCGGCAACGTCGTCGAGGTGTGGGTCCCCGACGACGAGTGCGAGGCCGCCCGCGACCTGACCAGGGCGCTCGAGGACGCGAGGGACGACCTCTCGCGCGCGAAGCAGCGGCTCTCCAAGTTCCTGCTCAGGCACGGGCTCGCCTTCGACGAGAGGACGCCCACCGGCCGCAGGAAGGGCAACTGGACCCGGGCGCACTGGTCCTGGATCGAGTCGATTAGGTTCGCGGAGGGGGCCGACAACGACGTGCTCGCCTACTACGTCGACGCGGTCAGGCGGGCGGCGGAGGAGAAGGCGCGGCTCGAGGGGCTCGTCGAGGCCGAGGCCCGCAAGCCCAGGTGGAGGAGGAGGGTCGACTCCCTGCGCTGCCTCAAGGGCGTCGACACCGCGACGGCCGCCGACCTCGTGTTCGAGGCCGGCGAGTTCTCGAGGTTCGGGAACGCCCGCTCGTTCGCCTCATGGGTCGGCCTGACGCCCTCCGAGCACTCCAGCGGGGAGAGCGACCGCAGGGGCGCGATCACCAAGGCCGGCAACAAGCACCTGAGGAAGGCTCTGGTCGAGGCCGCGTGGCACTACCTGACGTGCTCCGCGCGGCCGAAGGGCCTCGCCAGGGGCCAGGACCCGGACCGGGGCGCCCGCAGGCATGCCGCCAAGGGCGTGCGGAGGCTGGTCGAGAGGCGGGAGGCGCTGCTCGCGCGCGGGGTCCACAACAACAAGGCGAACGTGGCCACGGCGCGCGAGCTCGCCTGCTGGGTGTGGGCGGTCGGCCTCATGGCCGAGGGGGCATAGGGGGCGTTCCCCCCGCACATAAGCCGATCACCCCGGAAGCGGTTTGATCCGAAGCCGTTGAGGCGAACCTCAGGTCCCTTTTCTGCGAGCGCCCAGGGCGCCACACGCGTGCACAGACTGTCGGTTCGACGTAGAAGCCTCAGCCGTAGCAACGGATTGCCCAGCGAGAGATCGCCGCGGGCGGATATTAAACTGCAAAGACGAGCGTCGGTAAGACACGCCGAGGTCGCCGCGGACGGGCTGATATAGGGAGAGGGCCTGACCCCATATCGTTGGGGCCAGGCCCGATTTTGCCTCTTGACAATGTCCTGCTCATATTAAAAAGGGACAGGTTTATTTTGGCAGGTTTTATCTGGGCAAACGCCGGACAACCATTAGGTGGCCCAGCGTTTGCCCCGTCAAACGGGCTTTCCATTTGCCTTTCATTCTATTTGGTTTTCGCTCCCAGGCGTGGATGAGAGGCTCTCTTTAGCCTTCGAGATTGGGCTTGAATGGGTCGTATGCCACAAAACGGGCCTATCTACTACGTTTGCTACCACACCCTCGACCATGACAAAGATTATGAAATTAAAACCGCAGGTAGAGGGCTTGCCAATTTTCGGAAAAGGCGGGTATGGTCGGCCCTCTCGAGTTAAACGTAGTAAATAGACCCTTTTCGTGGCGCGCGGTCAGCTCAATGCTAATCTCCGTGCCGGAACTGACCCAGTTGTTTGTAAGTTGCGGTGATATACGGACTGTTTGGCGCTTTGGAGCTTCAAAACAGTCCCTATCTCACCGCAACTTAGGAGAAGGGCGGGGGTGGTTGGGTGCTGGTGGGTCGGAGCGTGTTAGGCCTGTTTGCGGTGCTTCCATTGTTTGCGGCACCAGCGCATGAGCGCCTTTATGACGGGAATCGTGATGAGGATGATCCATGCAGGATGGGGCTGTCCCAAACAGAGCCACATGTAGAGGAACCAAGCGATGGCGGCTGCCGGGTAGATGGCCTCGATCAGCTTAGACAGGTGGCGCCGATCGATGAAGTCACCAATCGCGTAGTAGACGGGAAGCAGAAAGACGAGGAAAAGCCCCATGCCCCATGTGCCGTAGACAATGCCGAGCACCAGATAGGCGAGAGTGACAAGTGCGGGGAAGGGGAATTTGTTCCATGCACGTCCGACCTTGGTGTGGAAATGCTTGCCATGATGGTCGAGCTTGTCGTGTGCTTCCTTCCAGCTGGAAAACGTCTCGCCGTCGATGGTGACGGTGCCGTCGTCATTGGTGCGTACGCTATGTCCATCGTCCTCAAGCGTATCGATATGCACGCCGTCCGGCCCCACATGCACCTCTTCGCCCTTGCGCTCGTTGGTCACATGGATGCCGCTCCAACCAACATGGACTTCCTCGCCTTTATTGAGATCAATGACGTGGATACCGCGCGCGAGGGAAATATCGACAAGTGGTTTGTCGCCGCAATCGGCGTGCTCGGCAGAATCCTCGGCCTCGTCAGCCACATCCGCCGTCTCGGTGTCGGCGCTACCGTCCTCCAGGTCGTCGGCATCGTTGGCCGCCTCCCCATATAACAGCTCGTCCAACGACACGTCATACAGCGCGGCGAGCGCAATGAGGTTATCGGTATCGGGTGAGGACTCGCTGCGCTCCCATTTACTGACAGCCTGACGACTCACACCCAGCTGGGCGGCAAGCGCCTCCTGAGAAAGCCCGGCAGCCTTGCGGCGATCGACGAGGCGCTGTGCCATCGCAAGATCCATGGTGGTTCCTTTCGTTTGATGGTCGAATCGAATGAGCCGAGTATGCCGAGAACAACCGGTAGCGACCACCATTTCTAGTTAGAATCTGCCCCAACCCTACCGCAACTACCGGTAGCAATCCCTAACGACCAGCCATTTCAGGACAAATGTCAGTGCAAGTAGCAGCCAAGAGCCCCCACTCAGTAAGTTGCGGTGGAATAGTTTTTGGATTCAGCCATTTGCGGACTAAGCAGGAACTATTTCACCGCAACTGAATTTCAGACCAGGCACCCGCAGCAAGAAGACGAATAGCCCCGGCGAGTATGTAAACGCAGGGCCCTCCGACCCCGCCCGACGATTTCGATTGGCGACCTTTGACGGAGTCAAGGGAGGAGCCAAATCGAAATACGTCGGGCGGGGTCGGAGGGCCCGATGGGGTGGATTCCAGCCGAGGCTATTCGTCGCCGAAGCTGATGCCCAACGCCTTGGCCTCGCGCACCAGGTCGCTCTGGGGGTCGACATACTTGAGCTTGCCGGCGACCTCCTCGAGCGGTATGTGGCACATCTTGCCGTCACGCAGGGCAATCATGTAGCCAAACTCGCCACGCAGGCAGCCCAGTGCCGCCTCGACGCCGCACTGGGTCGCAAAGATGCGGTCCTGAGCGTCGGGCTGACCGCCGCGCTGCGTGTGGCCGGGGATGGCGACGCGGGTCTCGCGACCGGTCTTGGCCTCAATCTCCTTGGCGATGTCGTAGACGATCGACGGGCTTGTGCGCTCGGCGAGCTTCTTCTTGTACTCCTTCTTGGACAGCGTCGCGTCCTCCTTGGAGATAGCGCCCTCGGCGACGGCCACGATGGTAAAGCGGCTGCCGGTCTCCATGCGATGCTCGATGGTCTTGATGACGTTATCCATGTCGTAGGGGATCTCGGGAATCAGGATGACGTCCGCGCCGCCCGCGACGCCGGCGTACAGCGGGATCCAGCCAACCTTGTGGCCCATGATTTCGATGACAAACACGCGACCGTGGCTCGAAGCGGTGGTGTGGATGTCGTCGATGCACTTGGTGGCGACGTCGATGGCGCTCGTAAAGCCAAACGTCATCTCGGTGCCCCAGGTGTCGTTATCGATGGTCTTGGGCAGGGCGATAACGTTGAGGCCCTCTTCGCGCAGGCGGTTGGCAGTCTTGGTGGAGCCGTTGCCGCCCAGCATAAACAGGCAGTCGAGCTGCAGCTTATGATAGGTGTGGACCATTGCGGGCACCTTCTCGACGCCGTCGGCCTCGGGAATGTCCAGGCGCTTGAACGGCGTGCGGCTCGTGCCCAGGATGGTGCCGCCGCGGGTGAGGATGCCGCTAAAATCGGCGGGCGTCATGACGCGGAACCTGCTGTAGATAAGGCCCTGGTAGCCGTCCTCAAAACCATAGATCTCAATAGGCTCTTTGCTATTGGTCATAAGCGTTTTGACAATGCCGCGCATGGTGGCATTGAGCGCCTGGCAGTCGCCGCCACTGGTAAGAAGACCGATCCTGAGCATGATGAATCCTTCCGGGCAAGTTATAACATGCGCATAAGTTTACCCCCGCACACTGTTGATGCGGAGGTAAAACGTGTTAGCTCAAATGTATAGAAATGTAAGCAACGTCAGGCGAGCGTAAGGACGACGGTGCCAGCTCCTTACAGCGCGAAGGCGTCGACGTCACCCCAGTGGCGGCGCAGCGTGATGGCGGCAGCGGGCTCGGTGTTGTCGAAGACGACCGACCACTGCGTGTTGCTGGTGATGTCTTCCGGATTGGGCTCTTGCGCCGCAGCGCGCAGGGCTTTCCAGACAATCGCTTCGTCCTGGGCACCGACATGGGCGTCAAGGACATCGGCGATTGCGACGGCGCGCTCTTTACCATGGCCCAGCTCGCCATTCTTTTGGTTGGGCAGCACTTCGTCGCCATAGCAGGCGTAGAAGTTCGTGACCTGGCGTACGGGCGTCGCCTTGCATGCACGGTCGGGATCGCGCGGATCCCACTCCACCACCCGCGCGTCACCGGCGGCGTCGTTGATAAAGAAGTGGTAATCGCGTCCGGCCATGGCGTGCATGTCGTAGGC
>CABUVF010000049.1 GCA_902494945.1 uncultured Collinsella sp. | reverse complement strand
TTCGTCGAGTCGTCGGACGCGCTATCGCCCGAGCCGACGCCTGCGATCTGCAGGTCCTCCTGGTGTTCCTCGGCGATAACGTCCATGGCGTCGTCAAAGGTCACGATACCCAAAATGTGACGGTTCTCGTCGCAAACGGGGATGGCGACCAGGTCGTACTTGGTCATCTCGTCCGTTACGTCTTCCTGGTCATCGTCGGGCGACACATAAACCAGGTCGCGATAGGCCAGCTGGCCCAGCGTGGCGTCGCGGTCGGCCACGATCAGCGTGCGCAGCGAAAGCACGCCCGTCAGCATGCCGCTCGGATCCTCGGTATAGACGTAATAGACGCTCTCAAAGTCCTCGTCGAGTTTGCGAATCGCCTCGATGGCATCGCCGACCGTCGCCGTGGCGGGCAGCGAGACAAACTCCGAGGTCATGATACGGCCGGCGGTGTTGTCCTCGTAGCCCAGCAGATTACGAATCGCCTTCTCCTCCTTGACACCCATCAGGCGCAGGAGCTTCTCGGCCTTCTCATAATCGAGCTCGTCGATCAGGTCGGCAGCGTCGTCCGGGTCCATCATGGCCAGCATCGACGATGCGTCCGTGTCGGACAGGCCCTCGAGCATCTCGGTCATGAGCTCGTCGTCATCGAACTCCGAGATGGCCTCGGCGGCCTGGGCGGTATCGAGCTGCGCGAACACCTGCGCGCGCAGGCGCGGGTCGAGCTGCTCGATGATGTCAGCGATGTCGGCAGGATGCAGCTCGCCAAGCGTCTTGTGCGACACCGAGAGCTGGATGTTCTTAGTCGAGCGATCGAGCAGGTCCATGTAAGACCAGGCGATAATGTCCTCGCTGAGCGGCTTGCCCAAGTGCTTCATAAAGCCCTCGACGACGTGCTCGAGCGCGGGGCTGATTGCACGCAGCAGACCGCGGGCGCCGACCTCAGCACCCAGCAGGCGCAACTGATTTTCGCCCGACATGGAGAACTTGATGTCGTTGACGCGCACGACTTTCATGCCCTGCGTGTCGACAATCTGTTTGTTGAGCACGTCGCGAGCCAGCAACAGCTCGGTCGGCTGCAAGTACGAAAAACGGATTTCGGTGGCCGGCGACTTAAGATGAACGCCCGTCTCGTCGATACGGTCGACCCATTTGCGCCAGCTGATCATAAACGGCGTCTTGCCGGGACCACGGAACGCGAGCGACGTCACGTGCGGAAAAACTTCGCCGGTTGCAATGCCAAAATCGTTCACAACGCCGAGCTTTTCGCCATCGACGTCCAAGACCGGCAATTTGAGCATCTCACTCAGATAATTCAATGGTGCTCCCCATCATTATTCCTGCGGACCGCGTGGCCATGCCGGCACGCAATCCGTGGACTTTTAGACATGTATACGCATGCGCGGGCGGCACGCCGCTCGGCGCTCACACCCCGTGCACGCGCAGAAAGCACCTGCATGGGGTCATCGACTGTATGGTCGAGGTTTGGATTTCACCTGTAACCTTTCTCTTGGCCCTCATTAACCGCAGTAACTATAGCATCAGCATCGCGCTGCGGCACCGAATTTATGCGCTGCACATTGCAGGCATACCAAACACTGACGTATCCGTGACATAGTCATTGGGGACGTTCTTACATGATTAGTCCGTGGTGTCGTCGTCCTCGGGGAGTTGGGGGAACACGGCGTTTTTGGGCATGGAAACCTTGGTGAGCGAGGTGAGCTTTTTGCTCAATGCCGTGTCCGTCTTGACCAGGTCGCTGAGCGTCACGATCTTGTAGCCGTCGGCGACAAGGCCATCGATAATCTGCGGCAGTGCCTCGAGCGTCTGCTCGGCGCACTCATCGCTATCGGTGAGCAGCACGATATTGCCTGGCGTCACCGAATCGAGCACGGTCGATACTTGCTCGTCAGCGCCGTTGAGCAGCCAGTCGCCCGAATCGATATTCCACGAAACCACGGCGGACACCAGGTCCATCGAATCGATCCAGTTTTGCTCATCAAACGCGGCGTAGGGGGCACGCAGCAACATCGTCTCGACGCCGGTCGCCGACTTAATCGCCTCGGTGCCCTTCGCGATCTGCTTGCGCACCGTCTCGCGATCCTCGCCCTTGAGCGAATCATCGCTGTAGCTGTTGGAGCCGATCTCGCACCCGGCATCGACAATCGCTTTGGCAGTAGCGGGCGAGGCTTCCGCGGCATCGCCCGACAGGAAGAACGTCGCCGTGACGCCCTTTTCCTTGAGCACCTGCAAGATCTGCTTGGTCGCGCCGCTCGGACCCTCGTCAAATGTCAGGGCCACGTACTTTTCGTTGCCCTTGGGCGCTACGCTTGCGCACTCGACTACGCAGTCGGTGGCGGGCACGACCTCGCCGCGGTCCTGCGTCTTGCCCGACTGCTCGCCGACCCATACCTCGGAGCGGCCCTGAACGCCCCAGGTTTTGACATACTCAATGGCACCCGTGCCCTCGACCTTAAGCTTTGGCTCGATAGTCGTGGCCTGGACCTCGTGCTTTTCGTACACGTTGCGGCCGTCCTTGACCGTCACCTTCTCGCCGCCCTCAAGTTCGCGACTATCCCATTTGCCTTGCTTCACGCGCTTGCCGTCGACCTTCACCGACAGCTTTTCGCCGCCATGGCGCTTGAGCACGCTGTCGTCGACGGCCAGCAGATCGCCGGCGTCGTACGTTTCGGTCAGGCTTTGATCGTCGATAAGATTCTGCAACGTAGAACCCACGCGCACCGCGGTCTTTTGCCCGTTGAGCTCCACGTCCACGCTGCGGTTGACGTAGCCCACGACGGCAGCGATAAACAGCACGAGCGCGCAACCCACGGCGATAAGCGCATAGGGCAGACGGGACGGTCGGCGCGGCGAGCGCCCGTTGCCGATGCGCGCGCTGCGATCGCTAAACCCACGGCTATGGTTGAGGTACATCGCACCGGGCTTACGGCGACGTCGACGCTGACCGCTGGGCAGTTGCCCCAGGTCGCGGCGCGCCGTCGGACGCGCACCCGAGCGCCCGTTTAAGTTAGATTCGTTTTGGCGCATGTGCCCTCCCCCATAAACACAGCGAGCCGGAGCAACAGGTCTCCGGCTCGCCTCCCATCATTTGGTACGTCGCTATTTGCTAGCTTTTGACGAGCCCCCGCTCGCCTTTTGATATTCGTCCTTAAAGGCCTTGAACATACCGCGCGTCTTGCCGAGTTGCTTGCCCAGTGCGCGGCTGCCTTTGTCCACGGCGACCGATCCCTTGTCATCGAGCACCTTGGCGCCCTTCTTGACCTTATCGCCCACCACGACACTGGCCTCGGCAGCCTTGGCGGCCGCGCCGCCCGAATACCCGAGCGTCTTGACCTCGTCCGAGACAATCATCGCGCCGTTCTCGTAGCCGCGCAGCATCGTCGGCGGCACCTGCGTGTCGCCCACCAGCACGCTCGAAGCGGCACCGGCGGTCACGTAGAACATCTGCACAATACCCGAGCGCGGCTTGAACTCAACGTCCGAACAGTAGCCCACGACATCGCCCGATTCCGTGCGCACGTCCATGCCAACCCAGATGATGCAATCGTCCAGGTTGATATCGAGGCGCTTGGCCGCGGCGGCATCGTAGGTGCCCTTGACGTCGTCGACCGCGACGGCACCCTCATAGACGCCGATGGCATCGAGCGCCACAAAGCGGTCGGGGCGCTCGATCATACCCGCGATATCGGACTGGCGGACCATAAAGCCCACCACGCGCGTGCCGCCCGGGGTAAAGACCGGAAAGTGAATCTTTCCGAGCTTTTTAGGGCTGCGCGGTGTGCCGTCCTTTTTGGTGCGCTTGTCCTCGGTAGGCTTGCGATAGATCTTGGCGCCGACAAAATCCCCAGCGCGCATTATGCCTCGGTCGAGGGCTCCGCAGCCTCGGTATCAGCCTCGACGGCGTTCTCCACCACGACGTCGGCGGCAGGCGTCACGTTGCCGCCCGAAATGGCGTCGTTGAGCTGCTCGCGCAGCTGGTCCATGCGCTCGCGGGCCAGGTCGACCTTGGCGCGCAGGTCGTCGGTCTTGGCGTCGACCATCGGGCCAAAGTCATTCACCGCGGCACGGGCCTCCTCGGCGCTGTGCTCGTAGGTGTCGCGCATATTGTCCCAGGCGTCGTTGGCGATATCGGCAGCCATGGCGCGGGTCTCGGCGCCCGAGCGCGGGGCCAGAGCAACACCGATAATAGCGCCGGCAGCGGCACCAAAAAGTGCGCCGGAGACAAAGCTGAAAGTCTTACCCATGATCATTCCTCTCCTGCGGGCACGTCGGTGCCCACCGTTTGAATGCTGTCCATTATACCCGCAGCGCATCACTTGGCGCTCCGCTCATCTGCGTACGGCAAAGACGCAGGTACGTGATGGTGATAAACGCGTAGGCCTACTCCTGAGGCATAGCCGGCATGGCCACCGTGGCACCCGGGTCCTCGCCGGCGCCGTCCACGAGCGGCAGGCCGCCCTCATGCGCAGGTCCTGCCGGAACCGTCGCCGCACCGCCAAAGACGGCAGCGGAGGCCTCGTGGTTCTCGGCAACCGCGCCCTCGGTATCAATCGCCACCTGGGGCTCGTCGTCAAAGTTGGGGACGCCCTGGGGCTCGGTGGGAACGGGCTCGGCGGTCGC
Source organism: uncultured Collinsella sp. (assembly GCA_902494945.1). Classification (GTDB taxonomy): domain Bacteria; phylum Actinomycetota; class Coriobacteriia; order Coriobacteriales; family Coriobacteriaceae; genus Collinsella. The sequence continues at coordinate 7,378 of CABUVF010000049.1, read as the reverse complement.
ATCGGCAACGGGCTCGGCGTCGACCGGCACATCGCCCTCGTCAGCGCCCTCGTCCTCGGTAGCATCTTCGCCGTTCGCAGCGGCGACGGCCTCGTGAGGATCCTTGCCCTCGGCCTCGGCGCGCATGCCCAGCACCAGGTTGCGCAGGCCCGCGACCGTGCCTTCCACGTCGGGGACAGGCTGGTCGGCGTGCAGGTACGCCCAGTCCATCATAAAGGTGGCCGAAGACAGCGCACCGATGGCCAGCGCGTCGTCGGGGCACGAAAGCTCAACCTCAAAGACGCGCTCGTCGTGCTCGCTTACACGCGTGCGGCCGCACGAGATGCTACCGGCAAGACCGGTCTCGTTCATGAGCTCGACCGTCACGTGCTCCAGCAGGTGGCAGAGCTCGGTCTGGCCCATGCAGTCCTGGAACTCGCGACCGGAATCACCCAGGCACAGGTGCTTGGCAATCGCCGGCACCAGGTAATACACGCGCGCCGTGGCCTCGATATCCTCCGAGGTCATGAGCGGCATGCCGGGGTTCACCAGCACATGCGCGCAGATCTTGTCCTCGCTGACGGTGACCTTAAGGATGTTGAACAGGCCTGCCATAACTCTCCCCTACTCTTCCTTGCCCTACTCGTCGCCGTCGTGCGGATTCGCGGAACCCGCACCCGACGTCGTCGGCTCGTCTACCGAAGACTCGGAATCCTTCTTATCGGTTTCGGCCGGAGCGATCACGCGAATGAGCGAAATGCGCTGGCCACGCATCGACTGTACCTTGAACTTGTACCCCGCAACCTCAAACACCTCTCCGATGTCGGGCACCGAGTCGCAAAGCTCCAAAATCCAGCCGGCGATGGTCTCATAATCATCGCTTTCCTCGAGCGGCCAACCAAGCTCAATCGCGTCATCGCACGAAAAACGCCCATCAACGAGCCACTCGCGGCGCGAAAGGCGCGTGAGATACTTGTTGTCGGGGTCGAACTCGTCCTCGATCTCGCCGACGATCTCCTCGACGATGTCCTCGATGGTGATGATGCCGGCCGTGCCGCCGTACTCGTCCACGACCACCACGATCTGGTCGTGCGAGGTCTGCATCTCGGACAGCAGCGGCAGGATGTCCTTGGTGTCGGGCACAAAGGTGGCGTCGCGCAAAAAGCCGGCGATGGGCTGGTCGCCCTTGCCATCGAGCGCGGGCTGGATCAGGTCCTTGATGTGCGCGATGCCCGCGACGTTGTCGGGGTCCTCGTGATAGACGGGGATGCGGCTGAAGCCGGTCTGGCGCATGGTGGACAACACGTCGGCGACCGTCTCGTCGTCCTCGCACATGGTGGTGTCCACGCGCGGCACCATGACCTCGCGGGCAACGGTGTCGCCCAGGTCAAAGATCTCGTGGATCATACGCTTTTCCTCGTCGAGCAGGTCGTCCTGCTCCGAGACCATGTACTTGATCTCTTCTTCCGAGACGTTCTGACGGTCGTCGGCGCTCTTGATGCGCAGGATGCGGGCCAGGCCGTCGGAGCAGGCACCGGTCAGCCACACGAGCGGGCGGGCGATCTTTTGGAACACGGAGAGCGGTCCCACGACCTGTTTGGATACGCCCTCTGCGTTAGCAAGGCCGATGCGCTTGGGCACGAGCTCGCCGATCACGATGGACACAAAGGCGACGGCGACGGTGATGATGACCGGCGCCAGGCCGCGCGCGATGGCGGAAAGCGGCGCGATGCCAAAGCTCATGAGCCACGTGGCGAGCGGGTCGGACAGGCTCGTCGAGGCGACGGCGGACGAGGCGAAGCCCACGAGCGTGATGGCGACCTGGATGGTGGCGAGCAGTTGGTCGGAGTCGGCAGCCAGCTTAATGGCACGCTCGGCGCGCTTGTCGCCTTCCTCGGCCTCGTGCTCCAGCACGGCGCGCTTGGCCGTGGTGAGCGCCATCTCGGACATAGAGAAGTAGCCGTTGATGAGGGTCAAAACGAGGGTGGTGATAAGGGAGATGGTTATGTCCATCGGGAGTTTCTCGAACCTCCAAGATTCGGGACGTTGGGTAGTAAGCGTAGGTGACGGATAGGGCAATTGCGCCCGGCGGCCGCTTGGATAGGTCCGCGGGCACAGACGCGATCGCTAGATTACGAAGAGAATCACCGCCATGAACTGGAAGATGCTGCCGGCGAGCACCCACAAGTGGAAAACACTGTGCAGGTAACGCACGTTTTTGGCGATGTAGAACGGCACGCCCACGGTGTAGCACACGCCGCCGACAGCGAGCAGGGCAAGTGCCACGGGGTTGAGCAGTGCCACAAGGTCGGGCAGCTTAAAGACAACGAGCCAGCCCATCAGCAGGTAGACCAGGCCACTTACCCAGTGCGGTTGACGCTCGCGCATAAAGCACTCGAGGGCGATGCCGATAATGGCGATGGCCCATACGGCAAAGAACAGCGCAGGGCCGCCGTCGTTTGCGAGCGTGATGAGGCAAAACGGCGTATAGCTGCCGGCTATGAGCAGGTAGATGCAGCTGTGGTCGATGATGCGGAACACGCGCTTGGCGCGCGCGGGTTGAATCGCATGGTAGAGCGTGGAGGCTAGGTACTCGAGGATGATGCTGACGCCATAGACAATTGCCGCGGCCATGTGGGCCGGGCCACCGCCGCGCAGGGCAGCGAATACGATCAGGAGCACCAGGCCCGCGATACCCAGCAGACAGCCGACACCATGGGTGACGGAGTTCATGATCTCCTCGCCCACCGTGTAGTGCGGAACGGCCGCGGCCTTGGGTCGCGGCTTGGAACTGTCGCTCGAATCGGACATGCCGGTTACATCCTCCAACGTAAAGAGTTCTCAACACTATATCAAAGCGTCTGGGTGCGTGCGAAATTTGCACCATACGTGACCCTTTGTTTACCCATTCTTTGCCTGTTGACGCATCAACGGCGAACGTCCATAATGCGCTTGCATTAAATGTTGATGCATTAACATCTTATAGGAGAATACCGCATGGCTCAAAACGCACATTCCCATCGAAAGCTCAAGATAGCCGGCATCGTTGCACTGGTGGTTGTCATTGCGCTGCTCGGATTTGCCGGCAACTTTCTGTTTGACTTCGCGCTGAATCCCCGCGCGCCATACACCATGAAGATGATGCAGGACGGCAAGGACGACAAAGAAAGTGAGCAGCCGGATGCCGAGGGAACCGCGGCGCGGGCATGGTTTAAAGAGAACCGCGAGAGCAGCAGCCTCACCGCAGATGACGGAACCGAACTTGCCGCTTGGTATTTTGCCGCCCCAGAGAGCACGCACAATTACGCTATCTGCCTACACGGATACACCGATGAGCCCATCGGCATGGCCCGATACGTCAAACGATTCCACGACCGCGGCATGAACGTACTCGCACCCGCCGCCCGCGCCCACGAGCGCTCCGGCGGCGACTATATCGGCATGGGTTGGCCCGAGCGGCTCGATGTCGTTGCATGGATTGGGCGGATCGTTCAGGCTGACCCCGAGGCGCGCATCCTGGTCTTTGGCGAGTCGATGGGTGCGGCAACCGCCATGGACGTCGCGGGGGAATCTCTGCCCGCAAACGTGAAATGCATTATCGAGGACTGCGGTTATACGAGTGTTTGGGACGAGTTTTCTCTGCAGCTCAAGGACGTGTTCGGGCTGCCCAGCTTTCCCTTGCTCGATGTAGCAAACTTGGTGTGCAACGTGCGCGCGGGCTACGACTTTCATAAGGCGAGCAGTGTGGAGCAACTCAAACACGCGACGGTTCCCATGCTGTTTATCCACGGCGACCAGGACACCTTTGTGCCGTACGACATGCTCGACCAAAACTACGACGCGTGCGCCAGCAAGGTCAAGCAAAAGCTCACCATCCATGGCGCCACCCACGCCAAGAGTGCGCAAGTTAACCCCGAGCTCTACTGGAACACGGTCGACGACTTCCTCGACGAGTATTTTTAGGCAAATAGTACGGTTTACTGGTCTATCTGACCCCTAGCACTTCCGAAAATCCGCCCGCGAGCGCTGTGCTCGCGGGCGGATTTTGCTTGAATTAAGCCACGAATGCGCTTGATATGTCCAATAACTAGGTGCTATTTGACCTCGATGAGCTCGTACTTGCTCGTGCCCAGGCCGATCTTCTCGGCATGCGCGATGCACGCGCGCCAGTCGGTGTCGGGATGCGTGATGCAGAAGGGATCCTTGGCCTGCTCGCCCTCCAGATGCTCGTGATCATGCTCCATCTTGGCCGCGCTGTCGGTAAGCTCGGTGTTAGGCAGCGGCTCGGATGCCAGGACGGCATCGGCACAGGCCTGATCGATGGCGACCGGGTCGAAGCTCGCGAACATGCCGATATCGTTGACGATAGGCGTGTCGTTTTCGGGATGGCAGTCGCAGTTGGGGCTGATATCCATGGCAAGCGAGATGTGGAAGCTCGGGCGGCCGTCGACGACGGCTTTGGTGTACTCGGCGATCTTGTAGTTGAGTACGTCGGCCGCGGCATCATAGTCGGGCTTGATGCAGTCCTGGTTGCACGCCGCAATGCAACGGCCGCAGCCCACGCAGCGATCGTGGTCGATAGCGGCGACGTGAACCGTACGGGTGTTGCCGTTGGCAAGCTCGCGCTCACGCGTACCGTCAAACGTGATGGCGCTGTGCGCGCATATCTTCTCGCAGGCACGGCAACCTACGCAGTTGGTGGTATCGACGCTCGGCTTGCCAGCGGCGTGCTGCTCCATCTTGCCGGCACGGCTGCCGCCGCCCATACCCAGGTTCTTCATGGCACCGCCAAAGCCGGCCTGCTCATGGCCCTTAAAGTGGGTGAGGCTGATCACGATGTCGGCATCCATGAGTGCCTGACCGATCTTTGCCTCGCGCACGTACTCGCCGCCCTCGACCGGGACGAGCGCCTCGTCGGTGCCCTTGAGGCCGTCGGCGATGATGATCTGGCAGCCCGTGGCGTACGGGGTAAAGCCGTTCTGGTAGGCGGTGTCGATGTGCTCGAGCGCATTTTTGCGGCTACCCACATAGAGCGTGTTGCAGTCGGTAAGGAAGGGCTTGCCGCCCAGCTCCTTCACGACGTCCGCGACGGCTCGGGCGTAGTTGGGGCGCAAAAAGCTCAGGTTGCCCAGCTCACCAAAGTGAATCTTGATGGCGACAAACTTGTTCTCAAAGTCGATCCGCTCGATACCAGCGCGGCGGATGAGGCGCTTGAGCTTGTCGAGCTGGCTCTCGCGAGCATGCGTGCGCAGGTTGGTGAAGTACACCTTTGCCGGTGCTGCGGGTGCGGTTGCGGTCATAGATCTATCCCCTCGGTCTATATGGCGTTACAGACATAGAGGATGGTACCCATTGAAGTAGGGTCGAAGTCAAGCACAGCCACTCATTGGGGACAGACTTAAATGAGTGCTTGCCGCCCGGCCGGCGAATCGGCAAAGACTGTCCCCGATGTCTACTCCTGCACCTTGAGGGCCTCGGCCAGGCTGACGCGCTTGATAGAGCGCGTGTGTAGCAGCGCCACGACTAGGTAGGTCGCAAAGCCGATGCCGACGCATGCAGCCATGGACCAAGCGGGCACGTAGATCTCGATATTGCCGTTGTAGGCGAGCAGCATCGAGCGGAAAATCGCGGTCAGCGAGCCAATGATCACGGGCAGGCTCAGCACGAGTGACACCGCCACGCACAGCGTGATCGAGCGGATGTACAGATGCGAGATCTCGCCATCGCGATAGCCAAAGACCTTCATGTAACTAATCGACCGGGCGCTATGGTCGATAACGGCCTTGGTCAGCAGGTACATAAACAGCAGGAAGATAAACACCGCGAGCCCGACCATCATGCCGATCATTTTGCTCATCATGCCGATAAACTGGTCGCCCACGGCGCGCATGTCGTCGGGCGTGGTGTCGCCGGCAAAGTAGCGCGCGTCAAGGTCGAGCTTCTCGTTGCTCACATAGCCGTTAAAGTAGGCGGCATCGTTGCCGAACAGCTCATTAAAGTCATCGATACTCATATAGATATTCATGTCCGACTTGGAGCCCCAGGCACAGTCCTTGCCCGCGTACTCAAGGGAATAATGCTCGCCCTCGTACTTGTCACCGAGCGTGACCTTCTGCCCCTCGCTCCAGCCAAACTTATCGAGCAGACCGCCGCCAAAGACGACGCGCCCGTCGCCGACGTTGAGGCCCTTCCAGTAGCGCGAATCGGGCGAGATGCCATAGACGGAAATCGTCTCCTGCCCATTTCCGTCGCCGCGGTCGTATTGCAGCTGGTAAACGGCATATTTCTCGGCCTGCGCGATTGCGCCTGCACCGTTGTCGATCGTGTTGACCGGGTGAATGTCGTCGTTGTCGGTGTCAATCTTAGAGGCCTTGTCGATCAGGTCGATAGCCTCGTCGCGGTTGCAGCCGAGGGCATCGGCAAGGTCATCGAGGCGCGCATAAAGTGCATCCTTCTTGTCCTGGACCTTGGCGAGCGCGTCCTGCGCCGCGGCCAGGCTCTCGGCAGACGGAGCGCTGGTCGCGGCATCGGCTGCCGCCTGCGCCGCATCGGCCGCGTCGTCAAGCTCGTCATCGGCATCCTGGGCGGCAGAAAGCAGCGCGCCGTCAACCGACTGCAAGCGCTCGAGTGCCGACCACTGCTCGCGCTCCTCGGCAGTGCCCTCGAGTTCCAGCGGCGCCTTGAGCGTGTACTGGTGCTCGGCGACCAGGCTCGTCTCGAGGTTGTCCGCGTAGTGCGTCATCGTGGGCAGAATCGCCAGGCCAAAGAGCAGTAGCAGCGAGGCAAACGCGATGCCCACGAAGAGCGTGGCGAAGTTGCCCAGGTTGCGCAGGAAGACGCGCAGGCGGAAGCGCGAGACAAAGCCCATGCGCTCCGGCAGCTGCAGGCCACGCTTGGTGCCCGATTTGCCGCTCGCCTCGTGACGAAGGAACTGCAACGGCGTCTTGCCCATCTTGCGAAGCAGGCCCACCAGCGTGATGAGAATGAGCGCGGCGGCGGGAACCACGGCACACTTCACGAAGATCTCCCAGCTCCAGTACACCTGGAAGGGCGGCAGGCTGTACGAGCCGTAGTAGAGACCGCGCATGGGCTCGGTAAAGAACGCAACGCCGAGTGCGGTGCCCAAAAGCGCCGCGACCACGCCCACGATGGCGGGAAGCGCCAGGTAGTGCAGTACGATCTCGCGACGGCGATAGCCGCTGGCGAGCAGCGTGCCGATGATGGCGCTCTCCTCTTCGATGGTGGCGTCGGTAAGGACCACAAAGACAAACGCCATGATCACGATGATGATGTCGAGCAACGTCATCCACATCATGGAGTCGCCGTCCACGTCGTCGCGCGCATAGCCAATGCCCTGATTGGAATCGGCATCGATCAGATCGTCCACGCGCGCATCGGC
>CABUVF010000048.1 GCA_902494945.1 uncultured Collinsella sp. | reverse complement strand
GCCACGAGCTCGCGAATATCGTTTTGGCTCAAGTCGCGAATGTCCTGAGATTTAGTCCTGGGATTCATGGAAGCCTTTCGATTTTGGGGAAACGTAGAGGGTATCGCTACAATATGGTATCAGCTGCAGAAATTATAGAGGAGGAGTCTGCCCATGCCGGGTAAAAGCCTAGAGAACATGCACGTAGCGGTCTTGGCGGGCGGTCATTCCGCCGAGCGCGAGATCTCGCTCGATTCGGGAAAGAACGTTGTGGTGGCGCTGAAGGAAGCCGGCTACACCTCGGTGGAGCTGCTTGACACGGCCGCTGATGACTTTATGGTAACCATGGCGACCGGCGGATTCGATGTGGCATTTATCGCCATGCACGGCGCCGGCGGTGAGGATGGCGCCATGCAGGGTGCCATGGAGACCCTGGGTATCCCCTACACGGCCTCGGGCGTACTTGCCAGCGCCTGCGGTGCCGACAAGGAGGTCTCTAAGCTCCTATACGCCAAAGCGGGCATTCCCATTGCCCCCGGCCTTGCGCTCGAGGTGGGCGACGAAGTCGATATCGATCATATCGTCGAGGTTTGTGGCGAGCGCTGCTTTGTGAAGCCGGCCGTCAACGGTTCCAGCTATGGCATTTCCCTGGTCCATGAGCCCTCCGAGCTGCCCGCGGCAATCGCCAAGGCGTTTGAGTACGGCGACAAAGTGCTGGTCGAGAAGTGCATCGAGGGTACCGAGATCACCGTCGGCGTATACGGCGAAGATGACGTGCGCGCCCTGCCGATTGTCGAGATTCGTAAGCCCGAGGACTGCGAGTTCTACGATCTGGACGTGAAGTATGTCGACCCTACGGATATCCATCGCATTCCGGCGCAGATTTCACCCGAGAATTACGCTCGCGCTCAGGAACTTGCCTGTGCCGCTCACAAGGCCCTCGGTTGCCTGGGTATCTCGCGCAGCGACTTTATTGTGAGCGAAGACGGTCCCATTATCCTCGAGACCAATACCATTCCCGGCATGACCGATACGTCGCTGTATCCGGATGAGATCCGCCACACCGACGACATGACGTTCCCGCAGGTCTGTGACAGCCTGATCCGTATGGGCCTTCGTCGAGCGGGCATTGCATGCTAATCGAGGACGCGGTTTCGTCAGGAACGCCGCAGTTTGTCATCGACTCCTATGCCACGCTTGCCGACCGCGCCAAAACGCAGTCCTTCGGCCTTATCGAGGAAGATGTGATTGTCCTCGATACCGAGACCACGGGTCTTTCGGTGCAGGATAACGAGCTGATCGAGATCTCGGCGGCCCGTCTTTCGGGCCGCGAGGTCATCGACCGCTTCGATACCTTCGTGCATCCCAAACAGCTGATTCCCGCCGAGATTACCGAGCTCACGAGCATTACAAATGCCGATGTGGCAGATGCCCCGTCGGCGGTTGAGGCCGTCGCCGCTCTCGCCGATTTTGTCGGTGGCTGCCCGGTGATCGCACACAACGCCACGTTCGACCGCTCGTTTATCGAGTCGGTCAAAGGCGGCGTCAACGTGAGCGATATTTGGATCGATTCGCTGGCGCTGTCGCGCATCGCGCTTCCGCGCCTGGCCTCGCACAAGCTGTCTTTTATGGCCGATCTGTTTGGCTGCGACTCGGTATCACACCGTGCCAATGCCGACGTCGACGCCCTGTGTGGCGTATGGCGCGTGTTGCTCGTGGCGCTCACCGACTTGCCCCAGGGCCTCATGGCGCGCCTAGCCGACATGCATCCGGACGTGCCTTGGTCCTATCGCCCTATCTTCTCGTTCTTGGCAGGGCAGAACCCTGGTTCTATCTTCTCCCTCAGCGCCGCTCGTGCTGACGTTCTCAAGGCCGATCGCGCCGACGATCGGGTGGACGCCGACGAACTGCCGGTCCTCAAGATGCCGAGTCGTGAGGAGATTGAGGCGGACTATGCGCCAGGTGGCCTGGTCAATCGCATGTATCCCACCTACGAGCCGCGTGATGAGCAGATCGCGATGGCGCTCGAGGTCCACGATGCGCTGGTCACGGGCACTCATCGTGTAATTGAGGCGGGCACAGGCGTCGGCAAATCGATGGCCTATCTGGTGCCTTTTGCCGAGGCAGCACGCCGTAACAACATCACGGTTGGTATTGCGACCAAATCGAACAATCTTGCCGACCAGCTCATGTACCATGAGCTGCCAAAACTTGCCGAGCAACTGAACGGTGGTCTGTCATTTTGCGCTCTCAAGGGGTATGACCACTATCCGTGCCTGCGCAAGCTCGAGCGCATGAGCCGCGGCCAGGTCGAGATCACCACCAAGCGCGATCCGGCGGACACGCTCACGGCGGTCGCGGTCATTATGGCGTACGTCTGCCAATCAGCCGATGGCGACCTCGACTCGCTCGGCATTCGGTGGCGCAGCGTCAACCGTCCCGACTTTACGACGGCCTCGCGCGAGTGTGCTCGTCGCCTCTGCCCGTTTTTCCCTGATAAATGTTTGGTCCACGGTGCTCGCCGTCGTGCGGCGCATGCCGATGTGGTGGTCACCAACCATTCCCTGCTGTTCCGTAACGTCGCGGCCGAGGGCAGGATTTTGCCTCCGATTCGTCATTGGGTAATCGACGAGGCCCATTCCATCGAGCGCGAGGCGCGCCGTCAGTGGGCGCGCGTGGTGTCGGCGGACGAATCACGCGTCCTGTTCGAGCGCCTGGGTGGCTCGAGCACCGGCGCACTAAGCCAGGTTTCCCGTGATTTGGCAACCTCCGAGGGCTCTACGCTCTATCTGGGCCTTACTGCCAAGGCGACGTCGACGGTTGCCCGCGCGAGCATGGCAATCGCCGACGTGTTCGATGGCGTTCGCGAGCTCGGCCGCCGTGCGCGTGGGGGTTATGACAATGCCAATCTATGGATTGGCCCCGAGCTGCGCGAATCAGACGACTGGCATGATTTCTTACAGTCGGCCTACACTGGCATCGACGCATTGGAACAAGCTGACAAGAGCGTCGACGCGCTGGTGCAAGCCGTCGCCGCCGACAAGCCCGAGGTTGTTGTCGACCTGGGTGATATCTCGCGCCGCCTGCACGAGCTGGCCGAGAACCTCAAACTCATCATTGATGGCACCGATGAACACTACGTGTACTCGCTGCAGGTCAATCGCAGACTTCGTGCCGGCGGAGAGTCGATGACCGCAGAGCGCATCGACATTGGCGAGGCTTTGGCAACCGAGTGGCTACCCGAGGTTCACACGGCTATCTTTGCCTCGGCGACCATGACGGTGTCCAAAAGCTTTGAGCACTTTAACCATGCGGTCGGCCTTGATCGCATCGGTGCTTCAACGTCGTCATCGCTGCACTTGGATTCGAGCTACGACTTCGATTCGAACATGGCTGTAGTCGTTGCGGGCGATATCCCCGATCCGCGCGATCGTGAGAGCTATCTTACGGCGCTCGAGCGCGTACTGGTCGACGCCCATCTTGCCATGGGCGGATCGGTGCTCACGTTGTTCACCAATCGGCGCGACATGGAGGACCTATACGCCCGCGTTGAGCCCAAGATGGCCCGTGCGGGTCTGGAGCTCAACTGCCAGCAGCGCAACTCATCTCCTCGTCGCCTGCGCGACCGGTTTATCAACGAACCGACCTCGTCGCTTTTTGCGCTCAAGGCCTTCTGGGAGGGGTTTGATGCCAGCGGCGAGACGCTGCGCTGCGTCATCATTCCCAAGTTGCCGTTCTCAAGCCCCACGGACCCGCTCTCGTGCGAGCGCAACCTGCGCGAAGACCGCGCATGGGCGCGCTATTCGCTGCCCGAGGCGGTGCTCGAGGTTAAGCAGGCCGCAGGGCGTTTGATTCGCTCGTCGACCGATAGCGGTGTGCTGATCTTGGCGGATCCTCGCCTGGTGACGAAGGGCTATGGCAAGAAGTTCTTAACGTCGCTGCCCACGAGCTCCTACCAGCGCATCGAATCGGCGCAGATCGGGCACTATCTACAGCTGTGGCGTGCACGCCACGAGCGGCGGCGCTAAAGCGGACAGACGAGGGTTTTTGCCATATCGCACAGACGCTTTGACAGGGCGGGGTCATCCAAGATGCGGATGGCTCCGCCCGCTGCGATTATCTGGCTCAGCAGCCAACGCTCGGAGCCGTAATGTACGGTTACCGTTGCCATGTCTGTCCCGCTGTGCTCGATGAGGGTGATGCCGGCCCAGTCCAGATGCTCCGCCATATCGAATGGCATCAAGAGCTTTGCGCTACGCTGCGTCCGGGCAAGGGAATCGTGGAGGGATGCAACGTCCGGTACGTGAGGCACGACGGAGTCTTCCGTCAAGGCGAGTCCCTCGATTTTATCCATGCGATAGGTGCGCTGCTCATCGACCGCGATGTCCCAGGCAATCAGATATGTTTGGTCGCCGTTTGCTGTAATGCGCAAGGGGTCGACCAGACGCTCGCGTGGCCGCGCATCGTCCATCGAGCGATACGAGATACGACAGCGAACGCCGTCCTGAATGGCGCAGCTCAGCTGCTGCCAGTGCGACCCGTGGTTGACGGTGTCAAAGACGTGCTGGTTATAGCCGAGCTCTTCGGGTAGAAGAGCGTGTCGAATCCGAGCTGCCGTCTGCGGCTCGATCCCCAACGATTCAAGTTCGTGGTTGAGCACAGCGCCCTCGGCGGTACTCAAGCGCAGCGGTAGCACACGTCCGGCGTCACCGGTGAGGATCACACGCTCGCCGTGGCATTCGCAGATGATGCGCGCACCCGATTCTCGGTCCGCGAGCGTCGAGACGATCTCGAGAATCTCGTCGAGCGACACTCCCGTGATGTCAAAGCGACTGCAAATCTCAGTTCGTGTCATGCCGCTCTCGCCGGCGGCGTAGAGGGCCTCCATGATGTCGATGGCGCGCGAGAGCCTCTGCTCGCTGGTGAGTTTACGCACGGGCATGCTCGTGCACCGTCCTTTCAATGAGGTGGTTCCACGCCTGCTTGAGCGATTTGGGGGCCATGGGCCTCATGCCGTCCATGGCGTGGGCCATGCAAAATGAGGCGGCGGCTTCAAGATCTCGCACGTCAACGGTCCAAGTCCATCCCGAATCGGTGTGTGCGAGCTCACCTCGCCCGCGCGTGAGGCCGTTGATCATATCGATCTGCGTCTGCGGGGCGAACGAGAACGTAGCCGCAACGGGCGGGCGGTCGGCAAAATCGAATTCAAAGAACAGGTAGTCGCTGAGGTTGAAGTCCGCAGGGATAACGTAGGCCTTCGAGGGGCGCCAAGCGCGAACGATACGGTCGCAGCGGAATGTCCTGATGTCGTCGGTGGCATTGTCGAGGCCGCAGAAGTACGCAACGCCCTCGCGCTCGAACATGCCGTAGACGCAGACGGTACGCTCTTTCTGCTCACCGCGTCCGTTCTGATATAAAAATCGCAGCGCGCATCGCTCGGCAAAGGCGCTCCATACCGCATCGACGGTGGGAGAGCGGCGGATCGGTGCTTCGTCTACCGCCGACATGCCGGTGAGGTAGGCAATCTTGGAACGAATATCGGCAAGCGGCGCGGCAAAAGTGGATGAGCCGGCCGCTATTGTCTGGTCGATAGCGTTGAGCAGGATATCGGCGTCGTCTGCGGTGATGAGGCCGCCTGCCGCAAACGTGTGCTCGCGGTCGATTGTCCATGAGCTTTCCTCGGTCTCCTGCGCACCGGCGGGGCGAACCTCCTTGATTAAGATGCCGCGTTCGAGCAGTTTGTCACGATCGCGCCGAAACTTGCGCTTATCCGAGCCGATATTGCCCGAGCCATATCCCAGGTCAGAATCCAAGACGATCTGCTCGGTCGTCAGCGGTTCGGGGGAGCTGTTGAGCACAAAGAAAAGATTGAGGATGCGCTGAGCCGTTTTATCGAAACTGGGCTCCGAATTCCCCTTTTTAATTGTCGCGGTCGCGTCGCTTGCCGTCATAGAGTCCTCGCATGAGAAGGTGGTTTGCTGCCATGATTTTAGTCCGATATGGAGATTAGGCTATATCCTTGTCCGCTCGGGGCGTTAAGATGGCCCGAATTCGGTCGTTTGCGCTCGCTCGGGGTATACTTTCGACTATATACGGTTCTAATGTGCATACATTGGGCCTATTTGTCGGATTATGGATGTGGAGCGCACATGGCGAACACCCAGAACTATATTAACCACCTGCTGCAGAACACCGGCATTACGCCGGCATGCAGCGAAGAAGAGCGCTTGGCTGCCGAGGATATCGCTCAGATCTTCCGCAACCACGGCTTTGATCCCGAGGTTCAGGAGTTCAATGCCCCGGCGCCCAGCAGGTTGGCATTTGCCGTTACCGGTATTCTTGCGTTTGCCGGCGCCCTGCTGATGGGCATCGGCGGCGGCATCGGCTTGGTCGGCACCTTGCTGGCCATTGTCGGCGCCGTTCTTTACGTGCTCGAGCGCACGGGCCACCCCGTGGTTTCACGCCTGGGCAAGACGGGCGTGAGCCAAAATGTCATCGCCTACCACCGGGCCTCGGGCCCGCTCGCGTCTCCGCGCAACCGCCCGGTGGTCGTTGTCGCACACTACGACTCTCCCCGTGCTGAGCTGCTCGCCCGCGAGCCCTATGCTTCGTATCGTGCGCTCATCGCCAAGCTGTTGCCTGTTGCCACGGTTGCCCCTGCTGCCGTTGCCATCCTGCGCATCCTGCCGCTCCCCGGCGCGCTCAAGGTTCTGCTGTGGATTGTCGCGATCCTCGCTTCCCTCGTTGCGCTCGCCAACGCGGCAAACATCATCTCTAACCGCCATATTCTTCCCTATACGTCCGGCGCGGTGTGCAACAAGTCTTCTGTCGCCGCTATGCTCGGCGTTATGGACAACGTTGCTCCCTTCCAGGGCGAGAACGAGTTTCCCGACGATGTTCCGTTCGATACCTATTTTGGGGAGCAAAAGCGTCGTGCCGAGGAAATGGCGCGTGCAGCGGCGGAGTATGCCGCGGCCCAGCAGCAAAACGACTACGGCAACACCATCGAGTATGAAGAGCCTACCTACGCCGAGGACGAGTTCGGTCAGCCGATTGCTCCCGACGCTCAGGCCGAGCCCGAACAGGGTGAGGCTTTCGACGAGCAGATCGAGGGCTTTGAGGGTGCGTCTGCCGACGAGACGCTGATTGGCGCCATTGTGCCCGAGGATCAGAATCAGGCTGTCCAGGCCGAAGAGTTCAATGACGAGGTTCCCGCTGCCGAGCCGGCGGAGGAGCCTGTCGCGGCCGAGCCCGAGCCCAAGCTCTATCGCAATGCCGCCGGCAACATCCGCTTTGGTTCGGATGCCATCCGTGCGCTCGGAATGCTTCCCGAGTCCTGCACGCTCGATTACGAGGAGGGCGAGGAGCCGACGTTTGAGCCCGAGCCTGCCCCCGTCGTGACCGTGGATGATGAGTCTGCCGCGGTTACCGCTGCCGTTGCCGAGTCCGAGGCGGTGTCCGCGATCGATCCCGCGGCAGGACTGGACATTTTGGCTCCCGCCGCGCCGGCGCAAGACGTTGCGGATGAGTCTGACGACGATTACGTTGAACAGCCGAGGCGCGTGTCTTACGAGAGCGATACTGATTTCTCGGCCGAGATTCCCGCGGCAACGCCCCATGCCGATATTGCATCCGCGTTCTCTTCGATTGGCGCCAGCGCTTCCAACTTCTTTAAGGGCGCGCTTGCAAAGGGCAAGAAATTTGTCGACGATTTCGAAGAGAAGCGCGCTGCTGCACGCGAGGCTGCCGAGCAGGAAGCTATCGCTCAGCAGCAGGCAGCTGAGGCGGCACGTGAGCTCGCGGCGCAAGAGTTCGAGCAGAACGAGGCTATGCAGTCCGTGCCCGTCGACGCTGCCGAAGCTACAACGTCCTTTGAGTCCCAGCAACCGGCGTCCACGGATGTTGTTGAGGCGACGACGTCTTTCGAGGCTCAGCAGCACGTCGATAGCACCATGTCGTTTGATGCCGCGCAGTTCGATTCCACGATAACGTTTGAAAAGCAAGGCACCGCGATTGCCGAGCCCCTTCCTGTTTCCGATGAGCAGGGCGACGCGGCAGACGATGACGAGCCCATTGATGCTGCCGAAATTCAGGATGCCGCCGAGGACGAGTCCGTCGAGGTCAACTCTGACGAAGAGCAATACGCGGCAGCCGATCAAGGTGATTCGACCGAGGTCGAGCAGGAGGAGGTGCCTGCGGTTTCCGAGACTCCCGAGACGGATGAGTCGAGGCCTTACTCCACGCAGATTTTCACCATGCCGACCCCGAGTGGTTCCGGTGCCACGGTTGCCAATGTCGCTCCCACCCAGGACGAAACGGTCGATTCCCTTATGGCCCAGATTTCCTCCCAAGCATCGCCGCGTCCGCAGATGAATGTTCCCGATCCGGCGTCGGCACCGTCGCCTGCACCCTCCTCGTCTCCGCTGGCTTCGGTCCCCGATCCGTCGCTGCCGTCGATGAAGCAGACAAACGTTGCGTCTCGCACGTCGCTGTTCGACCTTCCCGATCCCTCCGCACAGGTCAACGACCCCTTTGCTACCGCCCAGGGTCCCGAACCCACATCGGCACCCGTTGCGCCTCCTAGGCCCGTTGCGTCGGGCGCACAGCCGATCGAGACCATTTCGGCTCCCGCCCCTGCGGCACCCAAGTCTCGCAAGCGCGGCCTGGGCGGCCTGTTCGGTCGTAAAAAGAAAAACGAACAGGACAGCATGAGTGACTGGCTGGGCGTCGAAGACGATTACGATGCCAAGAAGTCCGGTCGCGGCATCGGTTCGTGGGATAATTTCGAGGACGATAACGATGGCTGGAAGGGCGGCGCTACGTCTTCCGATGGCGCTTCTTCCGAAGATATGCTCTCGGCTGTCGCCTCTATGGGCGACGATGAGCTGCTCGGTCACGATATCTGGTTTGTGGCAACGGGCGCCTCGGATTGTGATGGCGCCGGTATGAAGGCCTTCTTGGCTTCGCATCGCGATAAGCTCCGCGGCGTCTTCTTCATCAATCTTGAATCCGTCGGCGCCGGTAGGCTTTCGGTGGTGACGGTTGAGGGCGAACAGCAGCTGCTCAAGGGCGATCGCCGCATCATGAACCTGGTCAGCAAGGTGTGCAGGTCGTTCCATGTCGATTGTGGCGCGCTCGAGATGCCCTATGCCAAGACCGATGCCTACGCCGCGCTCGAGGCGAGCCGCCGAGCCCTCACCATCGCCGGCGTGGACGGCACGCGTCTGGCTCGCGCTCGTACCGAGGACGACCTGCCCCACAATGTCAACCCGACGAACATTGCCACGGTATCCGAGGTCGTGACCGAGGTTATCCGCCGTTCGTAGACGGAGCTCTAAGGAGTCAACGTGTTTTCGTATATTAAGCGCCATTGGCCTGTCTACGTGATTTTGACCTTGATTGCCATTGCGTTGGGGTTTGGAGCCGCCTATATCGTGGGCGCGAAGGGCTCGACCCCCGCCTCCGCAATCAGCGAAGAGGTGGAGCAAGAACAGAGCACGGGTGCCGATGGGATTCCTGAGTCCGAGCAAGCAATCGTTGATGGTGGATCTTCGTCTGCAGAGTAGATACGGCGATTTAAATGATTGAAAGCGGGCGAGCCGGGGGACTGGCTCGCCCGCTTTTTCATCGCGCTAGCGCTTCTTTGGGATTGACCTAAGGCGAGCGAACCATAGGGCTGCGGCACCCGAGGTCAGGAGCGCGGTGATGCAAGCGGCGATGGGGGCTGATCCTGTTGCCGGTAGGTCCTGCGGTAGGGTACAGCGTTGAATGACACTGTCCTCGTCATGTGACTCAAGTTTATCGCCGCCGCCGTTGCGGCAAAGATCGACGCGTGCGCTGTTGGTGAGTGCAGTCTGGGGTGTATAAGCCGACGTTGCCTGCATGTGCACGACTGCGCCCCGAGCATCTGTGCCAAGGATTGCTCTGGCATCGTCAAGGTCGTCGTGCTCATCTTTGAGATCATCACGGGTCCAAGAATCCGCATCGCTTCGAGTCGTAAAGTCGGCGGCTACCGCACCGTATTCAATGCGAATGCCCGTCACGACGGCATTGGATGCAAGGTCGAGTTCTTTCGCCTCGAGTGTGGCGGATTCCGTGGTCGAGACATCCGCCTTCCAGAGGTGCCAGCCGTCGTAATCGACGAGGCGGCAATCTTCACCCAGACTCTCTTTTACTTCGTCGGACTCAAGCCAAGGATTTTCGTGCCCATCGTCAAGCGTCGCGTTTGCCGGCTCATCGACGTCTGTCGAGTCCAACGGCATCGTGCGATACCACACGTTGCACAGGCCGTTGAGGTCGCCGATGGCGACGGGGGTTTCGATTGAGACGAATCTCGCCGTGCCGTCTTTGGCGCACTCAAGATCATCGGTAATCGTAAACTCATCAACCCAAGTAGCGGAATCGTTTCGAGCATCGATGGTATAGGAGAAAAGTCCGTCCGTATTGGTTTGCATCGCGGCGCGGTTTTTTCCATCGCCGTTAGCCAACAGACCCTTCCCGATAGGTTGGACAAGTTCCTGACGCTTGTCGACCTGTCCTTTGATCTCGATGGGCGCATCCTTCATCGCGACGGATTGGACTTCTCCCGTATCCTTTATTTCAAACGTTATCTCCTCGGCAAGGTCATAGGTCCGCGGAGACATCGTTTCGCGCAACGAGTAGGTGCCGGGTGCAAGATGTTCGATGCGGTGCGGCTTGTCGGATGAGGTCCAGGAGTCTATTTCGGTTTTATCGGGACCATATAAGGTGAGCTGTGCGCCTTTCACTTCCTGCTCTCCGCTTGCATCGACCTTGGAGATATCAACCTTGGTGTAATCGTCGGATACGTTAAGCCGTGCTTCCACAACGGGTGTTTTCTGGTCGGCATAGGTAAGGTCGACGATATGGTGCGTCCGGTCGAGTAAGAAGCCGGTCGGCGCTTGAGTCTCGACAACCTCGTAGCGTGCGGTGCCAGATCCCAGCGGGAGGTCGTCCGCGCGTGCTTCTCCAGTTTCATCCGTCGTGACGGTAGCGACAGTCTCACCGTCGAGCGCGGCAATGCTACCGTCGGGGCGCACGATATCACCTGAGGCACGGATCTCAAAGATGGCGCCCGCGAGGCTGCTGCCGTCTACGGCATCGGTTTTAACGATCCTGATGTTTCCGGTCGCGGCGTGGTCATAATACGAGGCGATTGCAACGGGCGTTAGGTTCATGTCGGCGGGTATGTTTACCTCGATCTCTTTGCCGACAAGATAGGGCTCTTTGGCCGAGGTTTCGCGTACATAATAGGTGCCCGGCACGAGCGATTCGGGCAGTGTGACGGTCCCGGTCGCGTCAGTCGTAAAGGTGTCCATTACGTTATGTGCTGGATGCCAGCAAGTTTGTGAGACAGGTTTGTGATTGCTGTCGAGGAGTTGGAAGGTGAATCCGGCTAGGGGAACAGAAGCGCCTGTTTGGGCATCGCGTTTTACAATCTGGAGATGCGTCGACAGAGCGTGGTTGTCCACGATATATTGAAGCTCGGCGCCGTTGGAAATCTGATTGGCCTCGACGGTCCATTCCCCTGCACGTTTAAAACCCTCTGGGACGGTTTCCGGAACCTCACGAACGGTGTAGCCGGCGCGGTCGTATGGGATGGCTCCGTGGACACCGGCGGGTCGCTTGCCTGCGCCAAACCATGCTTCGGGCTGATCTTTGGTGGAGGCAAAGCCATAGATGTTTGTGGTCAGTGTGCCAACAACCTGCTGAGAGCTGTTGCTCACAACCTCAAAGACAACACCTCCCGCCGGCTGCTCCAAGCCGGATTGGTCGCTATTGCCGTAGTCCTTGAATTTGGAAATTTCAAGGTCAAATGCAATGGGGATATCGGAAACGCGAGATTCGATCTCGACCACGCCTGAATCACCGAGCTGGTCGGCTCTAACGGTATAGGACCAGCTGTCGTTGGATGGCAGGTAGCCCTCGGGGGTTTTTGATTCGTAGATGGTAAAGGTTCCTAAGGGGACATCGGCGAGGGTGGCCCGACCGCTTTCGTCGGTCGTGAGGATTTGCGCCCATCCAGGGGTTGATTGCGACACACACGTGAACTCTGCTCCCGCGAGTGAAGATCCCACCTGGGGGCCGGCATTCGTCGCGGCATCGAGTTTTACGACATGCAGGGTGATGGCGCCGGGTTGTTCATCGATGGCGACCTGCCCGCCGTCATTCCCCGTGGTAAAG
>CABUVF010000047.1 GCA_902494945.1 uncultured Collinsella sp. | reverse complement strand
CGCAGCAGTCCGACGCCGCACTGCTCGTCAACTGCACGCCCGCCGGCATGTTCCCCCACTGCCCCGACGCCCCCTGCACGCTCGAAGGGCTCGATGCGCTCGAAGGCGTTATCGACATTGTCTACAACCCCGCTCGCACGGGACTCATGCTCGAGGCCGAGCGCCGCGGCATCCCCTACATCGGCGGTCTGCTCATGCTCGTGGCCCAGGCGGCGCAAGCCGTTGAGCGCTACACCGGCCAGGTCACTCCGCGCGAGCGCATTCTGGACGTAACGGAGCGCCTGTCACGCCGCGAGCAGAACATCGCGCTGATCGGCATGCCGGGCTCGGGCAAGACCCGTGTGGGCGAGCAGATTGCCCTGCTCACGGGGCGAGAGCACATCGACCTGGACCGCGCCCTCGAGGAGCGCCTGGGCAGGCCCTGCGCCGACTTTATCGTCGAGCGCGGCGAGGCGGCCTTCCGCGAGCAGGAGACGGCGGTGCTGGCCGGCATCTCCAAGTGCAGCGGCCTGGTGCTTTCCACGGGCGGCGGCGTGGTCACGCGCGACGAGAACTACCCGCTACTGCACCAGAACAGCCAGATCGTGATGCTCAACCGCAAGCTCGACGAACTCGCCCACAAGGGACGCCCCATCACCGCCCGCGATGGTATCGACAAGCTGGCCGAGCAGCGCATGCCGCGCTACCGCTCCTGGGCCGACTACATCATCGACTCACGCGACTGCGCCGCCAACACCGCCCAAGCCCTCCTCGACACCCTCCCACCCGCTCTCTAACCAAAACCACCACAAAGGGGACAGGCGCCTTTGTGGTGGTTTTCCAATCGCAAAGGAAGCAACCATGAAAGCACTCGTCATCAACGGCCCCAACCTCAACATGCTCGGCATTCGCGAGCCGGGCATCTATGGCAGCGACAACTACGACCGCTTAGCGCAGATCTGCCAGGAAGCGGGCGCCGCACAAGGCTTCGACAAGGTCGAGGTCTTCCAGTCTAACCACGAAGGCAGCATCGTCGACAAGATCCAGGAGGCCTACGGCAAGGTCGACGGCATCGTCATCAACCCGGCGGCATACACGCATACGAGCGTGGCGATCCTCGACGCCCTCAAGGCCGTCGCCATCCCTGCCGTCGAGGTACACATCAGCGCCGTAGAGACGCGCGAGGACTTCCGCCAGGTGAGCTATGCACGCCTGGCCTGCTTCGCCACCATCACCGGCGAAGGCCTCCAAGGCTACGCCCACGCGTTGGAGCTGCTGAAAGAATGTCTAGCCTAGGAAAAAGCAAACAAAGCGACAGGATCGAGCGCATCGGTCTTCTGTCCGCCAAGGTAACATCCATAAGAAAAACGCGCGTCCGCAGCACACATTTTGTGGACGCGCGTTTTTCTCGTTCGAACCCCATCAAGCGTAAACTGACAATATACCAACTTTACAAACATCTATTTAGTATTAATATGTTAGGTATCCTATACGTTCCGGTATCTGAAAGGAACAAAGATGCCTCCAAAGACGATCCAAGTTAGCGAAAATCTGGCATACCAAATCAAAACAAGGAGAGCAGAACTGGGTCTTAGCATCGAAGAAGCAGCTTCCAGAGCCGGTATCGGGGCAAAAACATGGGGTAAGTACGAGAGCGGCCAATCCATTCGAAGCGATAAGGCAACAGCCGTGTGCAAGGTACTCAAATGGAAAAACTTCCCCGATGATTCAGCCGCAGAAACTATAAATGAGGCCACGACAAAAGAATCCTTGGCGATTGATTCGAGTCATGCCGCCTGGTCCCAATTCTTAAAAGATGAATATGGCTATAAGGGCGCAGCGTCCTTCGCCTTTGGAACCGATATTTTGCTTGACTATATCAATAAGGATCTTGAGGACCTCTCTCATCTTCCAAAAGGGACTCATGTAGGACAACTCCCCGATAGCTGGATGATTGATTTGCTCCCACCTCAATATCTGATGCAGTACAACTATGACTTTCTATTCAAACTTCGAGCAGATCTGATTAGTTATCGTATGCGAGCAAAACACGGACAAGACATAATGGCCCACACCGTTGCACAAGAACTGCTTGTAAGGCTTATCCGAGATGCGTCATTCGAACTCGTTTCCGACTGGGAAACCGATGAAACCGATCTCGATGAAGACGGCTATCCACGGGACTTAGGTTGGGATGAATGGCCCGAGGATATCTGTGGCGACGATGATCTCAAATTCTTTATTAATGACGACACATGGACGGAAGAAGGCAATTCATATTCGTTCGAGAACTGGTTTGAACCCCAGTTCTATCTTAGTTAAATAGGCAACGAACAAACGGAGCTTCAGCAGAGACTGAAGGCGCCCAGTTCTAACCCTGACACTAAAATGTCCACAAAACAGCGGGGACGATCAGCTTGGTCGACCCCGCTACAAATTACGCCTTTTTGATTACGTATGCCAAGCCGATATCGCAGGCGCAGCGTATGATTGATGCGAAGAGCCACGATGCTGGCAGCGTCATCAACAGGGGCATCGTCTGCCAGGGAATAAACCAATCGACCGCGTGGATCGCAAAGATCGCCAGACTGGCTTGTCCGCAAAACACGGGTCCTCGCTCAAAAGCCCCCAAAACCGGCACGTCCTTCAGTTTCTCAAGCGCCATGGAAACCCAGCACACACAGTAGCTACCGGCAAGAGCGGCAACCGTCGCAACCACAAACCCATCCACGCGGCGGCTCGAAAGCTCAAGCCCACTCAGCGCGGCAAGGACAAGCCAAGCGACACCGGCTCCAATAAACAGCAGGGGCTTGCTCACGCTCGGCTCGAGCCCCCTTTGGCGCGCCGTATAGCCAATCCACATCAGCAAGACGATGTAGCAGCTCAGATCCAAATCGAGTGGCAGGTAAACACCAAAATAGCGAGACACGCTCAAACCGCAAAAGGCAATCGCGGCACAGACAACACCCTGCCAAACTACCCCAATCCCGCGGCGATCAAACAGCCGCACAAGTACATTAAACAGTAGGCGCGACGTAAACAGCGCCGCCAAAAACCATGCCATGCCAACGGCGGTAACGCCAAGCCCGGGCACATCAACGCCCGAGGCAAACGCAAGCGTCTTAAGCCCCGAAACCAGCGTACCGCTCGTCAAAGGAGCGCCGCTCATCAAGAACGTCGGCACCTGCCACGCCAGTGCAAGAACCACATACGGCACCAGCAGGCGCGACACCGAACCACTCAGCAGCTCGCGCCACGGCTTCGGCCTAAACGTATACCCGGCAAGAATAAAGAACACCGGCATGTGAAACGAGAAGATCGCATGCCGCAAGGGAGAGGGATTTGGGACGGTGTGCCCCACAATGACCAGAATAATTGCGATCCCCTTTGCAATATCGATCCAGTCGAGCCTTTTGCTTCCCATTGCGAACCCTTCAAAACCGCAGCACACAAGATGAAAAAAGCCCAGACCACCAATGCGGTCCGGGCTTAATAAACGATGGTGCTCCATGGCGGATTCGAACCGTCGACCTTGGGATTAGAAGTCCCCTGCTCTATCCAACTGAGCTAATGGAGCAAATAACCGCATGCCCAGCCAAACAACTCAGCCAAGCAGAAGTAATTATAACCTAGTTGAACTGCTCGCGATACGCCTTGCAGACCTCATCAACCGGGCCGTCCATGCGAAGGTCACCCTTCTCAATCCAAACGGCACGCTGACAAATGCGCTCAACTTGCTCCATGGAATGCGAAACAAACAGGACCGTCACGTCACCGCTCTGAATAAAGTGCTGAATGCGCGCCTCGCACTTCTGCTGGAAGAACACGTCACCGACGGACAGCGTCTCGTCAACGATCAGAATATCGGGCTCGGTAATCGTCGCGATTGCAAAGGCAATACGCGCCACCATACCCGAGGAGAAGTTCTTGAGCGGCATGTCGACAAAGTTCTGCAGCTCAGCGAACTCGATAATGCCGTCAAAGTTGGCGTCGATGAACTCCTTGGTATAGCCGAGCAGGGCGCCGTTCAGATAGATGTTCTCGCGGGCGGTCAGCTCGGGATCAAAGCCGGCACCAAGCTCAATCAGCGGCGCGATGTTACCGTGCACCTTAACGCTGCCCTCGCTTGGCTCAAGCACGCCAGCGATAATCTTGAGCATCGTAGACTTGCCGGAGCCATTGGTGCCAACCAGACCCACGACCTCGCCACGATGAATATCAAACGAAATATGCTTAAGCGCCCTAAACTCCTCAAAGAACAACTCGTGCTTGGCAAGCTTGATGAAGTACTCCTTGAGGTTGGTCAGCGACTCGGACGCCATGTTAAAGATCATGGTGACGTCGTCGACCTCGACAGCCAGAGGCTGCTCGCTGTAATCAACAACAGATTCAGTCATCACAGCACTCCTTAGATGTAGAGGATGAACTTGCGCTCGGACTTATGGAACACGGTATAGCCAATAACAAGCGCAAGAACCGCCCAAGCAGCGCACATACCAAACGTCATAAGCGAGGGCGTAGTTTGGAACAGAAAGATATCGCGCATAAACTGCAGGTAGTTGTACATGGGGTTCGCATACATCAAGATACGCACGAGATGCGGCATTTGCGCAATATAGTCAGTCGTCCAGAAGATGGGCGTAATATAAGTCCACGCCGTAATGACTACGCTCCACAGATGCATAACGTCGCGGAAAAAGACCGTAAGGGCAGAGAGCATCATGCCCAGGCCCATGCAGAAGCACATAAGCAGCAGCAGGCAAACCGGCAGCAGAATCAGGTGCCAAGAAGGCATAACGCGGAACCACAGCATGACGATGGCGACGGCGACCAGCGAGAAGGCAAAGTTCACCAGCGAGAAAAGCACTTTCTGCACCGGGAAGACCCAGCGGTGCACCTTAACCTTCTTGAGCAGAGGGGCAGCACCCACGATCGACGTTAGGGCCTGGTTCGTGGACTCGGACATGACGGCAAAGGTAACGTTACCCACGATCAAGTACAGCGGGTACATCTCGGGCGTCATTGATCCATTGCGGCCCTGGCCAAAAATCGTCGAGAACACGATGGCCATGACGATCATCATCAGCAGCGGGTTGAGAACCGACCATGCGACGCCCAAAACGCTACGGCGATACTTGATCTTAAAATCCTTGGTAACAAGCTGACGAAGGATAAACGCGTCCTTCTCAAATTCGTTCTTAGCAAACGTCGCAGGCAGACTGCGAGTTTCTTGTTGCTTTGTCTGATCCGACACGGATGCAACTCCTTTACTCGTAATCGTTGACAAACGAACAGTATAGACCCGCCCTCAACGCCATAAGGCGGCGTTGCGAAACTGGAAAACTATCCCACAACATCGTTTTCTGAACGTCTTTCACCAGACAGCATGCCGCGAGCGACAACCACAAGCACGGCAGGAAAACCAAATTGAGCAGCCACGATATAACGAGGCCAATACCAAATAGGACTCGCAATAAAGAGTGTTCCGTACAACAGCAAAAAAGGCAAAAGCGGCAATGCGAAACGCGAACGCCCACGCGATACCAAAAGAACTGCCGAAAACATAAGCAACCAAAAGACAACGGCGCCAGAAATAGACCAAGCGCTCAGTCCAATCGCCACATCGACACCATCGCCGAGGGGTGCAAGCAAGTTGCGAAATGTTACTCCCGTAGAAGCCTTTGCGTCGGCCACAAGGTTATACGGAACGCCCATGAGAAAGTTTTCAGGCAGACCGTCAGCGCCCTTTACATTTGGGGCCCAAAAACCAAACGTCTGCAGCTCCCAAGCCTCAAAGTATATCGAAGGGCTACGCGAAAGCATCGAGGCCCAATGGGTCCAAAATTCATCCTTTAAACGCTCCGCATTAAAGTCTTCATTCCATTTAAGCGGATCGATACAGCTGGGAAGATACACCTCTTTGTAACGATCAAGCGGAAGCAGCTCGTTCATATAAGAACGGTCGGACTCGGACATATCGCCATCGAGCGCGGCAACGCGAGCCATCTGAGCAAGCGGAATACCCACTGACTCAACATCCTCCGATGGAACAACGCCCATAGCCGAGTACACGGGCCCCGTAATAACCAAGCATGTGACAAGCGCAAATCCAAGAGATACGGCCAAACGAGAGGCAGACTTCATCGGGGCAACGCAGCCGAGCCGGTCCAAAGCAACAACTATCGCAAGTACCACGAATAGCGCGACGCAAATATACAAACCGTTATTCCGTAGAAGCATAACGCCCAACGCCAGGGCACCAAAAACGAGCAAACGCAACGCGCTCGACCGGGAATCCTTTCCCGTGACGGCATCGGCAAGCATGGTCACCATCAAGACAAGACAGCAGGAAAACAACGGGTCTTTCCAAAGCGCCACAGAATATAGAGCGCAATACCGTGACAAGCCAAAATAGACTACGAGCAGCCAAGACCAGCGAGAGGAGACCCCCAAACGAGAAGTCACCCAAATTGAAAGATAGCCAAACGTGCTGGCAACACAGGCCATCTGAAGCACCGTTAGCAAGGCAACGCCCACCGAAGGGCTCATCCCCATGAGGCCTGCAATTTTGATACAAGCAGCCATCATCATGGTGAATGCAACCGGATGATGGTTGCTCAAAGGGTTCCACCCCATAATCTGAGCAAACGACGAGAAGGTATCCCCAAAAAACAGGCCAGGAAAATACCTCAGGAAGAACGGCAGATATAAAAGAAATATCACTAGAGCACGGACCGCAACAGATAGGAATCGAATGGACGAGTCACCATCATTCGCCCGCGGCGAGTCTTCGCAGAAAACACAGCAGCGGCAACTACAAGACAGCTGAACAAGCACCGACAAGACCCAAAAGACCAGCGCCGACATCACCCAAAAAGCAACAAAATCAGTCGCGGAATACGGCTCAATATAGTTCTCGTAAATCCCGCCGGCAATCACCGGTTCTGTCACGCGAATATGCGCTCCCAGCACAAGAACAAACGAAAATACAAGGGAAATCACTAAGCAGCAAGCTCTACCAACAACAGACGGAAATGCAAAATCCCTGCACGCAAACTTATTGAAATTAACCAATGATGCGATTATCGCAACACATGCCAAGACAGATGGAAACAGGTCGAAGGAACCACTACAATACGTCACCGTAGTGATGCTTGCTGCAAACAGCAAAACAGCACGTGTCACATCTAATAACCTGAACTCTCGAATCAATGCGCCCATCCTAACCACGAAACAAACGATTCGATTGTAAACGACCAAAGGAACCTTCATGGCCGAGCAAACGATTGCCGTCATTATCCCCTGTTACAACGAGGCAGTCACCATCGGAAAAGTCATCGACGACTTTCACCGCGAGCTTCCGCAAGCGACGGTCTATGTCTATGACAACAACTCGTCGGACGATACCTCACGCATCGCTACCGAGCACGGCGCCACGGTCCGCTTTGAGCCCCGCCAGGGAAAGGGCAACGTGTGCCGCCAGATGTTTCGCGACATCGACGCCGATTGCTACCTGATGGTCGACGGCGACGACACCTATCCCGCCGAGGCGGCCAAAGCCCTCTGCGAGCCCATCCTTAACGGCGCGGCCGACATGACCGTAGGCGACCGCCTTTCCAACGGCACCTACGCCGAGGAAAACAAGCGTGCTTTCCACGGCTTTGGCAACAATCTGGTCCGCGCCATGATCAAGTGGATCTATGGCTACAGCTTCGATGACGTCATGACCGGCTACCGCGCCATGAGCCGTCCTTTCATCAAAACCTTCCCTGTGCTTTCCGAGGGCTTCCAGATCGAAACCGAGCTCTCAATCCACGCCGTCGACCACCGCTGGCGCATCAAAGATGTGCCCATCGAGTACCGCGACCGTCCGGAAGGCTCCGAGTCCAAGCTCAATACCGTGAGCGACGGCATTAAAGTCGTTGCGATGATCGGCACGCTGTTCAAGGACTACCGTCCGCTCAAATTCTTCAGCCTGGTCGCGCTTCTGTTTGCGATTATCGGCCTCGCCCTGGGCATCCCCATCGTCGTCGAATATTTCCAGACCAGTCTCGTCCCCCGCTTCCCCACCGCAATGCTCGCCGCATCTTTCATGTTCCTTTGTGGCCTGAGTCTCGCGACGGGGCTTATCCTTGATTCCGTTGCAAAGGTTGAGCGTAAACAGTGGGAGGTCAACGTGTATAACACATATGGCTGCAGCATTCCCTCCAGCGCAAATAAAAACGAGAGGTAAGTCACATGCCGCTCACCTCCATCGTCGTGCCGTGTTACAACGAGCAGGAATCACTTCCGATCTTTCTCAAAGAGCTCGATGGCGTCGTTCGCATCATGACCCGGCAAGACCCCGGCATTTCCTTTGAAGCCGTCCTCATCGACGATGGCTCGGCAGACAAAACGCTCGCCTTCGTGAAGGCAGAAGCTGCGGCGGCGCATCCATACGCCATCCGCTGGCACTCTTTCTCGCGCAACTTTGGCAAGGAGGCGGCACTACTCGCCGGACTCCAGCACGCAAAGGGCGACTATGTCGCCACCATGGATGCCGACATGCAGGACCCGCCCTCGCTCCTGCCGCAGATGTACGAGATCTTGCAGACCGAAGACTACGACAACGTCGCAACGCGCAGGACCACCCGCGAAGGCGAGCCTCCCATCAGGTCGTTCTGTGCCCGCATGTTCTACAAGATCATCAACCGCATTTCCAAGGCCGACATCGTCGACGGAGCACGCGATTTTAGGCTCATGAAGCGACCTATGGTCAACGCCATCATCTCCATGGGCGAATATAACCGATTCTCCAAGGGCATTTACGGCTGGGTCGGCTTCAAGACCAAATGGCTCCCCTACGTAAACGTCAACCGCGTGGCCGGCGAGACCAAATGGAGCTTTTGGTCGCTGCTCCTCTATTCCATCGACGGCATCGTCGCGTTTTCCACGGCGCCGCTCTCCCTCGCCGCCCTCACGGGTATCGTCTTCTGTCTCATCGCCATCCTGGGATTTATCGTCATCCTGATCAAAACGCTTGTTTGGGGCGACCCCGTTGGCGGATGGCCGTCGCTCGCCTGCCTCATAACGCTGTTTGGCGGCATGCAGCTCCTGTGCCTGGGAATCATCGGTGAATACTTGGCGAAGGCCTACTTGGAAACCAAGCGACGTCCCATCTATATCATTCGAGAATCCAACGAGGAATCTGATGACACGGCCCAATAACAGCACGCTCAAGAATGTGGCGTTCTACGCCGCCTGCTTCACGTTTTCCATCGCATTATTTGTCGCACTTGCAGAGGCGGGGCATGTCTACCCCTTTGGCGACAACTCGTTTCTCACCAACGATCTCAAATACCAATACATCGACTTCTTCGCGTGGTTTCGCCGCGTCCTTTTAGGCGAGGCAAACCTTCGCTATTCCTTCTCACAGGGCCTCGGTATGAACACATGGGGGCTCTATAGCTACTACCTCGCCAGCCCCTTCAACCTGCTCTGCGTGCTGTTTCCCGCAGACAAGCTGACGCTCTTCGTATTTGCCATAACCGCGCTCAAGCTTGGCTGCATCCACATCAGCAGCGCTTGGTATGTGCAAAAGCGCTTTGACCTTTCCAAGCCCGCCGCATTCTTGCTATCCCTCTCGTTCACGTTTTGCAGCTGGACCATCAGCAACCTGCGCAACCCACTCTGGATCGATTGCCTCATCCTGCTGCCCATCTGCGCCTACGGATGCTACGAGCTCATCCGCAAGCAGCGCATGATCCGCCTCGTCATCGCAACGGCGCTCAATGTCATGTTCTGCTGGTATACGGCCTACATCAGCATCCTGTTCCTCTGCATCTTCGTATTGGTCGAATTTGTCGATTATGTTGCAGAAGAAGGTTTTAGCTGGAAGCTCATGCTCGATCGGGCCCTGCGATTCGCCGGAGCTATCGCGCTCGGACTGCTTCTGTCCGCCTGGACCTTTTTGCCGACCATCCTTGCCATGTCCAAGGGCGGTCCCGTTCTAGCACTCGGCCCCCTACTTAAAACCAGCCTCAAGTCGCTCATCAGGGGCTTTCTTCCCTGCATGTGGGTAAGCAACGAAAGCACACCGCAGTTCTATTGCGGCATCGTCATGATGCTGCTTGCGGTGAGCCTGCTGGTTAACCGCACGGTTTCGATCAAGACGCGCATCGCAACACTCGTCGTCACGATAATCCTGGTCGCAAGCTCCGTTTTGAGCCCGCTCGAGTACATCTGGTGCGGCATGCGCGTTCCCAACGGCTTCTACTCGCGCACGGCTTTTTTGCTGAGCTTCTTTGCGCTGTGGGCCGCAGGACACGCGCTGCAGGCGCTCAAAAACCAGCCCAAATTGCGTCAAGCCTATCGCCCCGTCGTCATCATGCCCCTCCTGGCACTAACCGCCATTGAGTTGTTTGCCAACGCCCATGTTATGTGGAACCAGCTGTACACAGGCTATTCCGAAAAAGCCAACAGCGCCTATGTCGCCACCGCAACCGACACTATCACGACCATTCAAGACCAGACTTCGGCGTCGTTCTATCGCATTGACCGCACAACCACACGCGTCGACAGCGCCGCCCTCAACGAAGGCTTGGCGCTTGGGTACAACCAGTTGTCTTCGTATTCGTCTGCCAACAACCCGCAGGCCATCGCACTGCTCAACTCCCTTGGATACAGCAGCGTCGGCGAATTCTCGACCCGTTATGCCGAGCCCATTCTTGCCGTTGATGCCCTGTTGGGAGTCAAGTACGCCATCGCCGAGCACGCGCCTTCGGGATACGCGGCAATGACTGAAATAGCCGATACAGCAAGTGCGGTGTACGAGAACCCCTATGCGCTCAGCGTTGGTGTCATGACATCCAATGACATTCAAAACTGCACGTTGAAGGGCGAGAACCCCTTCGAAAAGCAAAACGACCTCTACAGCAAAATCCTGGGCCGCGAGGTAATGCTCTATACCAAAATCGAGGCCAAAAACACGGAGGATGACGAGAACTTAAGGCAGTGGAACGCCACCGTGCCGTCGGGTTCCATCGGGTATCTCTACATCAACAAAGATACGACTGCCGGCAGTTATTGGCCCGTCACCCTTACCATCGACCAGCGAACGATCGAAAACGAGGCCTGGAGATTCGACAATAATATCCGCCAGATTGCGGATGCATCGGACGCCCCGAGCCAGCATACGGTGTCAATCGGAGTCGCAGAGGGCTATACAGACATGCCCCAAGACAATGAGCCGGTCTTTTACGCCCTCGATCTGGACGTTTTCGAGCAGATTATTAACGAGCTTAAGACGAGCGAATTTGTTCCGACAGTTTTTGAGGACGGAAGAATCGAAGGCGAGTATACCGCCAAGGATGACGGCAACCTGCTGCTGAGCGTTCCGTACGATGAGGGCTGGAACGTAACGGTAAACGGAACCGCCGCAGAACTAACGCCCGCCGCCGATAAGGGCCTGTCGTCCCTGAACGTGCAGAAAGGCGCGAATAGGATCGTGATGACCTACAAGACTCCGGGTGCCCTTGCGGGGCTTGCGGTGAGTCTGGCGACCACCGTCGCCCTTGTTGCAGCGGGGCTATACGCCAGGCATAAGAAAAGCCGCCGTTAACAAGCGGCGGCTTTTACTCTCGAAAAGTTAATAGCGGCTAGAGCGTCTTGAGGTACTCCCCCAGCTCTTCCTCCCAGTCGGGCATGTGGAACCCGACCGACTCGAGCTTGGAAAGGTCGAGCGCGGAGTGGACCGGGCGCGGGGCGACGGGGCCCTCGGCGTTCGCGTAGTAGTCGGCGGTGCTGACCGGCACGACCTTCTCGCCGTTGCCGTTGGCGGCCTCGAAGACGGCGCGGGCGATGTCGGCCCAGCTCCTCACGGCACCGGAGCCGGTGCAGTTATAGGTGCCGTAGGGGGCCTTCGCGTCCAGCACGTGGAAGATGGCCTCGGCCATGTCGCGCGCGAAGGTCAGGCGGCCCAGCTGGGCGTCCACGACCGTGACCTGCGCGAGCCCGTCCTCGGGGTCGGCGACGCGGTCGGAGAGGCCCTTCATCGTCTTGACGAAGTTGTGGCCCTCGCCTATGACCCAGCTGGAGCGCATGATGTAGTGGCGCGGACAGCCGGCCACGGCGATGTCACCGGCGGCCTTGGTCTGGCCGTAGACGGACAGCGGGCTGAGGGGCTCGTCCTCGGTATGGACCTCGGCGGTGCCGTCGAAGACGTAGTCGCTGGACACGTGGACGAGCGTGATCCCGTG
>CABUVF010000046.1 GCA_902494945.1 uncultured Collinsella sp. | reverse complement strand
GTCATGGCACGCGGGACTCCCCGACCTTAAGCGAATCCAGGCAAGCCTCGTCGAGCTGTCCGGCATGCCGACCGTCATATCCGAGGCGCATCTGGAGCAGCGCCAGCGCGAGCGACTGCAACAGCAGCGGATTCCCTTTATCTGCCCCGGCGTTCAGGCATATCTGCCCTTTATGGACGAGGAGTACTGGAGCGGCAAGCCCAACAAGCACGTAAAGGTCTACGATCCGCACGAATGGGCACAGCTCGATGATTGAGCCGAGCGAGCCCGCCGATGGAAAACACGTCCCACCCTGAGCACTCAAAACGGGTCGCACTTTCCGCAGCCGCTACAGCAACGCCTCGACCCAAGCCGATTCCCTAAAGCCGGGAATCGCAAAGTCGTCGCCCACCAACAGCGGACGCTTAACCAGCATGCCGTCGGTCGCCAGCAGCTCGTAGCACTCCCGATCCGTCATGCCCGCATCTAGACGCGCCTTCAGGCCCAGCTCTCGATATTTCATGCCCGACGAATTAAAGAAGCGCCGCACCGGCAGTCCCGAACGAGCAATCCAGGTCGCAAGCTCATCAGCCGTGGGATTGTCCAAAACGATATCGCGGTCGATATACTCTACCCCGTGTTCGTCCAGCCATGCCTTGGCCTTCTTACAGGTCGAGCACTTGGGATATTCAATAAACAGTACGGTCATGGGAATCCTCCGAATATAGATCGGCCAACGCAGGCACACGCCACACGAGGCGCCTTCGCATGATGGGCCAATTGTAGCCCACGGGTCACACGCTAAACGAACCGTACCCCGAATCCGCGTTTGATGAACGGCAGCAGCTCCATTGCCTCGGGCGTGATATGACCCGCAACGTTCATGCGCTCCTCACCGGGAAGATCGACCCGCGCAATCTCAAGCTCGCCTTCGTAGCGCCCATAGCTGCTATTGCTCACAGCGATCGACCCCGCCTTTCGAAACAGGCCGGCACCGGCATCCATCGGCACGGAATCCGGCTTAAGCGTCGTACGCGACTCCTGAGACCTAAAGATGAGGGTGCTCGAATCGGGTCGGTCGTGATGAATCTGCCCACGCACATAGGCATAACCGGGCTCAAGCTCGCATTGCAGGTCCACGTATCCGGCGGAAACATAAGCAAACTGCGTCCAGCCCGCATCGGAAAGATCGGGGTCGCCGACCAACACAATGTCGCAATCGGCGCCATGTGCAAGCTCAAGCATATTGAGAGCAACCTTTGACGCGCGACCGCGCTGCGCCTCGACCGTCGGCAGTCCCTCGAATACTGGCCCGCGAACGTTAGCATCACCCGGCACAAAAGCCATGATTTCGAATCCAAGCGCCGCAAGACGAAGATTCACCCGAGCAATGTCCTCCAGAGCTAAACCGGTATAAGGCTTGGGGTAAAAATTGTGGCAGGCGGCAAAACGAGTCACATCGGCACCGGCCTCACGCCACGATGCGATTTCATCAGAACTCACCGTCGATGCATTGACCACAATGCGAAATACACCGGACAGCTCCGCGACCCGCTGGGCGCTAAAGCCATAGTCCAAACGAAGGTATTCCAACCCCAGATCGCGCAGGTCCTCGATGCGCTCAAGCCCGAGCAAATCGCACGTGCGCGGCCCCACATCGGCAATGAGCGCAATGCCGCGGGCGGAAAGCAGCGACAGCACATGACGGACCTTATCGGCATACGCCGCTCCCCCATCCTCGGGAATATGCAGCGAGGTGAACGCATAGCGCACACCCGCCGCGGCACCACGCTCAATTGTCCGCTCAATATCCTGCAGAGGGCTGGAAAGATAAATCGAAATACCCGTTTTCACGCTTCAACGCTCCTTTAAAAAAGGCCGGCGGAGCAGTTAGCCCCGCCGGCACAACCATAGCATCAAGAAATCTGCCGCGCGCCGCGAGCCCTGAGCAACACGGCTCGCGATATCAAACTATTCGCCAAAGAACTCGTTGATCTTCTGCTCGTCGACGCCAAAGAACCACGTCAGGACAAAGCCGGCGGCATAGGCAAGCAGCATAGCGGCAACGTAGCCGAACTGCTGGCCAGGAACGACGATCAGCAGGCCAAACAGACCGGAAACGCCCTGAGAAACCGTGCCGATGTGAAGCAGCGCCGCGAGCGCGCCGCCAAATCCGGCACCCAGGCAGGCCGTCACAAACGGACGAACGAGCGGCAGCGTAACAGCATACATCAGAGGCTCGCCCACACCCAGGATTCCAACGGGAATAGACTCTGCGACGTACTTCTTGAGCTTGGCGTTCTTGGTCTTAAAGTACAGTGCCAAACCGGCACCGACCTGGCCGCCACCAGCCATCATAAGGATGGGAAGCAGGTAATTGATACCCTTGGTAGCACCGTCGGGATCGTTGAGCATAGCGTGGATCGGCGTGAGCGCCTGATGCAGGCCGACGGACACCAGCGGCAAGAAGCCTGCCGACAGGATATAGCCACCCAGGACGCCCAGCTTCTCGAAGATAAAGGTCAAAACGCTAAAGATGGCAGCCGTCAGCCATGCGCCAACCGGCTGGATGACGAGCATCAGAGCAAAGGCGCCGATGATGAGCACCAGCAGCGGGGACAAGAACGTGTCGAGTGCGTTGGGCATAACCTTGCGAATCTGACGCTCCATCCAGGCAAAAAATGCGCCGGCGATAAGAGCCGCGATCATGCCGCCCGCTGCGGGGTTGTACTGCGCATTGGTGAGCGGCAGCAGAATGGCAGTGGCAGGATCGGCCGCGCCAGGCGCAAGCAGGGGCATGGCACTGTTGGCGATACACATCATGCCGGCGATGCCGCCCAGCGCAGCGGAGCCACCAAACTCACGTGCCGCGTTATAGCCCACCAAGATGGGCAGATAGGCAAACAGGGCCCAGCCCATGGAACGAATGCCCTGGTACCACCACTCGCCTGCAAGCGCGCCTGCCGTCGAGACGTTAATGACGTTGCAGATACCGTTGATGAGGCCAGCCGCAATGATGCCGGGAAGCAGGGCGACGAAGACATTGGAAATCTTCTTGAGGAAGGCCTGAACCGGCTTAGACTCGTACTTGGCCTTCTGCGCGGCCTTGTTTGTGGCCGCAGCGTCAACCACGCTCTCGTCGGCAACGCCTTTCGCAAGGCCAGTGAGCTTGGAGAACTCCTCGAGCACCTTATTCACCTTGCCCGGCCCCAGCACGATCTGCATCGTGTCGTCCTCGACCAGGCCCATCACGCCGTCGAGTGCCTTAATGCCCTCCGTGTCGACGTTGCCCGCGTCTTTGACGGTCACGCGCAGGCGCGTCATGCACGCCGCGTTTGCCAGCACGTTGTCTTTACCGCCCAAAAGGTCCAGCAGCTTTTGAGCCAGCTCTTTGTTCGTCATAACTCCTCCTTGTATTGGGTATCTCGTCTGGATGTCATATCAGCTCACGCCGCACACCTATTGGGCATCGGCATCGCTCTTCTCATGGCCACTCACCGCAGCACGGACATGGCCTCGCGCTCGCTCAAGAGCTACCGCAGCCTGCTCGGCATCGCAGTCCAGCAGTACCGAGACAATAGCGGTTTTTACGTGGCCGCCGGCATCTGCAAGCGCCTGAATAGCGCGCTCGCGCGTGCAGCCGGTCGCCTCCATCACGATGTTCTGGCCGCGCACCACCAACTTCTCGTTCGTCTGCTGCACATCGACCATCAGGTTTTGGTATACCTTGCCGATCTTGACCATGGCACCGGTCGAAATCATGTTGAGAATGAGCTTTTGAACCGTTCCCGCCTTGAGCCTCGTTGAGCCGGTCAGCACCTCGGGACCGGGCACAGGCTCAATGGCAAGATCTGCGCTCTCCCCGATCTTCGACCCTTGGTTGCAGGCAATTGCGATCGTCTTGCACCCAGTTGCCTTGGCGTATACAAGGCCGCCCACCACATAGGGAGTACGACCGCTTGCCGCCAGGCCAACGACAAGATCCTTGTCCGAGAGTCCACGCCCCCGCAGGTCGCTCGCGCCGAGCTCCTCACTGTCTTCGGCACCTTCGACAGCCTTGATAAACGCCGTCTCGCCTCCGGCAATGAGCCCGACAATCAGATCGGGTGACACGCCAAACGTGGGCGGACACTCCGAAGCGTCGAGTACGCCCAGACGACCGCTGGTGCCTGCGCCCATGTAAAAGACGCGCCCGCCGCGCTCGAGTGCCTCAGCAGCCCAATCGATTGCTGTGGCAACCTGGGGCAGCACTTTTGTGACCGACTGGACGGCACGAAGATCCTCATCGTTCATCGTCGTAACGATTTGCAGCGATGTCATCGTATCGAGGTCCATAGACCTTTGATTACGCTTTTCGGTCGTGAATTTTGTTAAATCGAGCATTTCATTCACCTCATCTTTCCTGTTTCTCGATGTAGTTTTGCTTAATGACATGCGTCGCCCGTTCGTAGTCGCTGGCAACGTAAGCAGCGTACAGGGCATCGACAACCATAAGCTGGGCCATACGCGAAGCCATGGCACCGCTGCGGACCAAGGGCTCACTCGCAGCGACGCCGAGCACGGCATCGGCCATGGTGGCAAGCTTGGATGATCCATCTACTTTGGTCACGGCCACAACGGGACAGTTGTGACGTTGGGCCTCGGCGGTGCAGTCCAGCACCTCTTGCGTCAAGCCCGAGTAGCTAAAGGCGATTGCCATATCGCCCTCATGCATGTTCTTGGTACACAAGAGCTGATCATGCCAGTCGTCGTACAGATGGCACTCTTTGTCGACACGCATGAGCTTTTGCGCCAGATCGTGCGCGACCAAACGAGAGGCACCGATACCGAACAGATTGACTGCGCGTGCCCGCTTAAGATAGGCCGCGCATCGCTCCAAGACGGTGTAATCGAGCGTTCGCGCCGTCGCTTCGATCGTGCGCACGTTGCTTTTCATCACCTTCCCCACGATACGTTCGACGCTGTCATCCATGGAGATGTCCTCGAGGGCTACGTCTTTCTTGTCACCTAAGAGCGCCAGCTCGGCAATCAGTTCGCGCTGGAACTCCTTGTAGCCCGCAAAACCCAAACGCTTGCAAAAGCGCAAAATGCTCGAGGGCGAGGAGAACGTGGCATCGGCAAGACCGCGGACGGACAGCCCGACCACCTCGTGCGGATGAGCGCTCACATATGCGATGACATTGCGTTCCGCCGGGCTCGCGCTGAGCTCACGCTCGCGAAGCCGCAAAAGCAATCCGTTTGCCATCTCAAACACCTCCGTTGAGAAGAATTAAAGACCAACGAACGATTCGTACCGGATACAAACAGCTTTTACGGTACATTGTGCCGCATCGTGGCGCACAAAGGGCGAGCGTTCTACCGCTCGCCCCTCAAATCCGACCGCTCGGAAATACGCGCGACACAAAATAATTCAACAAGGTCGCATTATCAGAAACGGGTTTGTTACCGGCTAGCGCCTCGCATGGGCGCCGATCGGCCGAGTCGCATAGCGCACCAACGCCGCTGCCAGCAATACCAACAGCATGGCGGTGACATAGCCCGCAGCATCGAATCCTAAATCGATAACGTCGAAATGCCTGCCGGGAACAAAGATCTTATGTACCTGATCGCCAACGGAGCAGACGGCGCAAAAGAGCAACACGGGCACGCAACGGGAGCATACGCTCCACGGACGCCTGGAAAAGCAAACCACGACCACCGAGGCGAACAATCCGACGAAGAAAAACTCTACGGTATGGGCAACGCGACGGACGTTCGTGCCCACCCACATGCGAATGGAAGCAAGTCGGCCAGACCGGACATTCGAAGCAGCCGAATCGGTGCCCCCGGTCATCCCGTTCTCGGTCTGAGCTTCACCCGCGACATCGGCAGCCTGTACGCTCGTAGCCTGACCCTCCACCACACGCGCGGTGGACTCGCTCAGCAACGACGTCTCCACCGCATTTTGCTCCGTCAGCACCCAGATGCCCGCCAGCGTTGCAGGTAACAGAACGATCGCGGTCCATCCGATTATTTGTTTTACGCGCGCCAAGGGCCTACCTCCTTTTTTGAATATCAGCGAGTGTAGCCCCAAATGACATCGCCATCGTATCAAAATTTGAATCGCAACAGGAAGCGACAAAGCGACGCAAACCCCTACCCCGCCTCGCGCATCCAGCGATCAAACGTCCCCACGCACACGCCCAGGCACTTTGCTGCCTGGCTGCGGGTAATATCGCCCGCCTCATAGCTATCGCGTACCAGATCAAACTGAGGAGGGCACGGCTTGCGAGGTCGACCGAAACGGACCCCTCGCGCCCGCGCCGCCGCAATTCCCTCCGCTTGGCGCCGATGGATATTCTCGCGCTCCACCTGCGCCACGTAGCTCAGCAGTTGCAGCACAATATCGGCAATCAGGGTATTAGTCACATCCGGCGTGCCGCTTGCCCTGGCGCGCGTGTCAAGCAATGGCATGTCCAACACCACAATGGCAACCCCGAGCTCCTTGGTAATGCGACGCCATTCCTCAAGAATCTCGGAGTAATTACGACCAAGTCGGTCGATAGAAAGCACCACCAGCACGTCCCCGTCTCCCAGGACGTGCAGCAGCTCGCGATAGCGCGGTCGATCGAAGTCCTTGCCGCTCGCATGGTCGGCATAAATATTCGCCGAGCCCACGCCATAGGCGCCCAGCGCATCCAGCTGCCGATTCAGATTCTGATCTCGCGAACTCACCCGCGCATAACCGTACACCGTCGCCATCTCATCCCCGCTTTCTTGTAAACCTGCCAAAAAGGGACAGGTTTATTTTGGTAGGTTTTACCTCTCAAATAGCAGGTAAGCGGGCGGCCGAGCAGACGGCAAGGTAGCCATGATCCAAATGCGGAGGGCGGCCCCGAAAGACCGCCCTCCGCTCTCCCGCCATGAGTCGAGATTTGGCTAATGGATAAGCTTAAAGTCCAAGTGCCCACGCGTGGTATTGACGCGCGAGACCTCGATAATCACGCGCTGGCCCAGTTCATAGCGAGTCCCCGTGTCGGCGCCCGTCAGCGTAAGCGCATCGTCGTCGAACTCGAACCACTCGTTGCCCAGACTCTTGATCGAAACCAAGCCTTCGACCTGCGTCAGGTCCAAGCGCACGAAGAGGCCCATGCTGCTAACCCACGAGACGGTTCCGGCATAGCGCTCGCCCAGACGGTCCTCATAGTACTGGGCAATCTTGATCTTTTGCGTCGCATGGCTGGCGGCATCGGCCGCACGCTCCGCATCGCTGCATGCGCGGCAGATCTGCGGCAGAATGCGCGGCAGCGACTCGCGCCCCTTGCCGATCAGCCGCGGCGTACGGACCAGGGCGTCCTTGCCGCCGAGCTGCTCATAGGCCAACTGCAGTTTGAGCACGCGGTGCACCACCAGATCGGGGTAGCGACGGATGGGACTCGTAAAGTGACAGTAGCACGGCGCGGCGAGCGCAAAGTGGCCCTCGTTGCGCGGCTTGTACAGTGCGCGCTGCATGCTGCGCAGAAGCAGCGTGTTGACGAGCGGTGCGTTGGCCGTACCGGCGGCAGCATCAACTGCAGCCTGTAGCTCATCGGGACTCCCCAGGGCAATACCGGCAGCACGGCGATCGTCGATGATGCCCAGCTGCGCCAGCGCAACGGCGGCACCGTGCAGGCTATCGGGGCTCGGATCCTCATGCACGCGATAGCAGGCCTCGATACCACGGTCCGCCAGCCACTCTGCAACGCACTCGTTGGCGAGTAGCATGGCTTCCTCGATAAGCGACGTGGCACACGAACGCTCGCGCGCCACAATCTGCACGGGTACTCCGTCCTCATCCAATAGAGCGCGAATCTCGGCCGTGTCAAAATCGACTGAGCCGCGGGCACGACGAATACGACGGCGAAGTTCGGCGAGTTCGTTGGCGGCGACAAGGAAATCGCCGAGGTCGACGTTATAGCCGCGAGCAGTTTCCTCGCACGCAAGACCGCGCTCAAGCGCCTCCTCGCGCGAGGCCTCAGCAGCCGCAACATCCTCAGCGGCGCCTTCCAGCACCGAATACTCAACCGCGTCGGCACGCACCAGCAGCGCCTCGGCGCCGTCATAGTCCATACGCACACGCGAGCGAATCACGCTGGGGTAAGGATCGTAATGCCGCACGCGACCCTGCGCATCGAGCTCAATGTCAACGGTAAACGCAAGACGGTCCTCGTCAGGGCGAAGAGAGCATAGGTCACAGGACAGGCGTTCGGGCAGCATGGGAAGCACGCGATCGGCCAGATACACCGATGTCGTACGATGGCGAGCCTCAAGATCGATATGCCCGTCCCAAGCCACATAGTGAGAAACGTCAGCGATATGCACACCCAGCTTGTAGCCACCCTCGGGCGTGCGCTCAAGCGAAATGGCATCGTCAAAGTCGCGCGCGTCGACCGGGTCGATCGTGATGACAAAGCGGTCGCGCAGATCGCGGCGGAGCGGGTCCTTAAGCGCCGCGGACACATCGAGCGAAAGCCCCTCGGCCTCGTCTAGCGCGACCTCGGGATAGCTATCGGTATAGCCGTAACGCGCCATCACGTATTGAACGCCCAAATCGGGCGCGTCATCTCCGCCAATGCGGCGTTCGATCGTCACGGTGCCCGATTCCAGGCGCGTCGGGTAGGTCAAAATGCGCGCGACAACGGCATCACCCGGGTGGACGCCCAGACGATCCGCCGAGGTGTCCTCGGGCAAAATGAAGAAGTCGGCCTTCAGGCGCGAATCGAGCGGCTCGATCACACCGAGCGGACCAGCGGTCTGGTACGTACCCACCACGCTTATGGCTGCGCGCTCAACCACGCCTTCGATCACGGCGCGCCGCTCACCGTGCGGGCTGTTCTTAATGCTCACGGCAACGGTATCGCCATCCATGATCTCGCGCTTACCGCGGCCCATAACCTTGTAGTCGCCGCTCTCGGTTATGACATAGGCGCCATGCTCATGGAGCTGCACGCGCCCGGTCAGGCTCGGACGGCGTTCGCTGCGCACCGGCCCACGCTTATTGCGGGCACCGCGCTTATGCTTGTTATTGCGCCCCATGGCGCCTCCTTGCTATCGATGGCGAACTCCAAAGAGTCTACCCAAATGATTCGCTTTCCTGCCGTTCCCTTGGGATCAAAAAACGGGCCGCCCCATAAGAGACGACCCGTTGGAAGGGATGAATTCCAGGCATGCCTACACGCGCAGGTAGCGGCGCATGGCTATGGCAGAACCAAAGAGACCGATAATCACACCGACCAGAATCAGCGCAGCATAGGTCACCAGGTAGTACTGCATCGGCAGGGCAAACGACATCCAGCCGATGCTCTCCTGCAAACGCGGAATCATCAGATTGCGCAGCAGCTCCAGAACGCCGATGGAAAGCAGCGAGCCCAAAATGGCCTGCAGTACGCCCTCGGTGATAAACGGGCCGCGAATGAAGCCGTTGCTGGCGCCGACCAGACGCATAATCGCAATCTCACGACGACGCGCCGTGATGGACAGGCGAATCGTGTTGTTGATGAAGATGAATGCGATAAAGGTCAGAAGGCCAACGAGCACCACGGCGGCGATGCGGATGTAGTTGGTCACCTGGAACAGGCGGCTCACTTCCTCCTGGCCGTACAGCACGCTCGCGTTGACGTCGCCGTCATCCGCGATCTTCTGGAAGTCGGCGTTCTTCTTGAGCTTCTCTGCCGTGCTCTCGACCTTGGACGGATCGTCCATCTCAATTGCAAACGAAGCCGGCAGCGGGTTCTGGCCATCGAGCGCGCTCATGGTGGCGTCGGCGTTGCCCGACATCTTGCTCGTATACTCGGCCAGCGCGTCGTCCTTGTCCTTATAGGTAACGGACTTGACGTTATTCCACGTCTTAAGCTCGGCCTCAAAAGCCTGAACATCGGCCTGATCGGCGTCATCGCTAATGAACGCGTTGATGACAACCTGATCCTCGACGGTGCCGATCACGGAGTTCAGCATCGCGGAGCCCATGATGAACAGGCCGATGATAAACAGCGAAAGGAAGATCGTGATGACGGCGCCGAGCGAGGTAGTCCAGTTACGGAAGAAGTGACTGATTGCCTCTTTGAAGGAGTAGCCCACGTTAGTTGGTGCCATAGTTGCCGTAACCTCCCCTCTCCTGGTCGCGGATAACGTGGCCGCCCTCGAGGGCGATCACGCGACGGTGCATGCTATCGACCATCTCGCGGTCGTGCGTGGCGACGATCACGGTGGTGCCGGTGCGGTTAATACGCTCGAGCAGCTTCATGATGCCCAGCGAGATCGCCGGGTCGAGGTTACCCGTGGGCTCGTCGCAGATCAGCAGCGGCGGACGGTTGACCATAGCGCGGGCGACGGCGACGCGCTGCTGCTCGCCACCGGAAAGCTGGTCGGGCAGCGAGTCCATCTGATCGGCCAGACCGACCAGACGCAGCACCTCGGGCACTTGGCTGCGAATGACGCCCTTGGGCTTGCCGATGCACTGCAGGGCAAACGCCACGTTTTCGTAGGCGGTCTTTTGCGGCAGAAGCTTAAAGTCCTGGAACACGGCGCCAATCTGGCGGCGCAGGAACGGAACCTTGCGGTTCTTGATCTTCATGAGGTCCTGACCGGCAACCAGGATGCGGCCACTTGTCGGCTTGACGTCGCGGTTGAGCGTCGACAGCAGCGTGGTCTTACCCGAGCCGGAGTGACCGACCAGGAAGACGAACTCGCCCGGATAGATCTCGATGTTGATGTCGTCGAGTGCGGGCTTGTTGGGCTGTGCCGGATAGATCTTGGTGACATGCTCCATAAGGATGACGGGCTCGACACCGGCCTGCTTGGCCATCTTCTTGCGGCTGGCCTGCGGATCGATGGGCGCAAACACCGACGTAAAATCGGGGTTGTTGAGCGCGTTATCGAGGCTTGCGACCTCGGCCGCCTGATCGCTCTCGACCACCGGGGCAGCAGGCTGCGTGGGGTCGGGAATAGCGGCAAAGAGACCGGACTGCGCAGGCTGAGGAGCCGGCGTCGCAGGGGCCATGGGGTCGGGAATAGCGGCCATGGTAGGCTGCGGCGTGGCGGCGCCAGCCTGAGGCTGCTCCACGCGAGCGGTCACGGCCTGAACGGGCTCAAAACCCGCCGTGCCGGAAAGCGCGACATCGCTGGTGGGATTGTAGGCAAAGGGATCGGATGCCGGCTGTGCCTGATCTGCCGGCTGAGTGGGGGCCTGAGCAACAGGATGGCCCTCTGAATCCGGAGTGGCGAAACGACTGCCCTGGACGCCTGTCTGCGTCTTGGGGGCATCATCGCCCGCACCGGAGGTACGGAAGTGGTTACCCACTGGTGCTCCTTATCGTCGTGCGTTTAAACTACATGAGCGCTTTACATTTTAGCAGCATTAGCTTTGCTGCACATAAGAAGCATGGCGGGCTTTGGGATCTCACCGGCCGGGCGCAGGGTTACCTCCCAAATCGTCCTCGCGCATGGCCGGCATTTGTCTTGCTCCTGCGGAGCTGCGGACAAACGCCGGCCTGCGCTGCGGAAAGATTTGGGAGGTAACCCTGCGCCCGGCCTGCGGCTACTATGGGGCCGACGCACCAACTTGAGATGCTGCGCATACAAAGTTGGAAGGGTCTGAATTGCACTTTGTTGGGATGGGCCCGTTTCCCCATGGGAACTTTGCTTGGCAGGACTCTAATTTAAATTCAACAAAAACAGGGGCGCCCTCTTTGAGGACGCCCCTGTTCTGGCTTGTTTGCGGTTGTCGACGCGATACTTTGCCTCGTCTTGCCTTATGCCAAGAACTCCTTGGTGGTCGCCACGATGTTGGCGGCGTCCAGGCCGTACTTGTGCAGGAGCTCGGCACCCGGGCCAGACTCACCGAAGGTGTCGTTGACGCCGATCTTCTTGAGCGGCGTCGGGCACTGCTCACACAGGACGTCGGCAACGGCGCTGCCCAGGCCGCCGATCACAGAGTGCTCCTCGACGGTTACGACGTGGCCGGTCTTGGT
The DNA here is from genome assembly GCA_902494945.1 of uncultured Collinsella sp. Classification (GTDB taxonomy): domain Bacteria; phylum Actinomycetota; class Coriobacteriia; order Coriobacteriales; family Coriobacteriaceae; genus Collinsella. The sequence continues at coordinate 279 of CABUVF010000046.1, read as the reverse complement.
GGCGCTCTTGACGATCAGGTCGGCATCGATGGGCTTGATGGTGTGCATGTTGATGACCTCGGCGTCGATGCCCTCGGCAGCGAGCTGCTCGGCGGCCTCGAGAGCCTCGCCGACCATCAGGCCGCAGGCGATGATGGTGACGTCGGCGCCCTCGCGCATGACAATGCCCTTACCCAACTCGAACTTGTAGGTCTCGGGGTCGTTGATAACCGGCGAGGCCAGACGGGCGAAGCGCATGTACACGGGGCCGTCGCACTCGTAGGCGGCGCGCGTCACGGC
>CABUVF010000045.1 GCA_902494945.1 uncultured Collinsella sp. | reverse complement strand
TTCCGTCAGGTCAAGGAGCAGGGTCTGGGTTCCTTCTGGGTCGACCTCACCCGCACCGTCCTGTATGTGCTCATCCCGCTGAACCTCGTGTTCGGCATCTGCCTGGCTGCCGGTGGCGTCATCTCCAACTTCCAGCCGGCTCAGAAGGCTGAGCTCGTAGAGCCCGTCGCTGTCCAGCCTAATGCAGACGGCGGCTGGAGCGTCATCGACGGCGCCCAGATCGAGGGCGACACGGTCAAGGTCGACGGCAAGGTTGTCGAGGGCGCGCGTGGTCACCGAGCAGTTCCTGCCCCAGGGTCCCGCGGCTCCTCAGGTTGCCATCAAGCAGTCCGGCACCAACGGCGGCGGCTTCTTCGGCGTGAACTCCGCCCATCCGTATGAGAACCCCAGTGCCTTCACCAACATCATCGAGATGACCAGCCTGCTGCTGATCCCGGCCGCCTGCTGCTTCACCTTCGGTATCGGCGTCAAGAACACCAAGCAGGGCAAGGCTATCTTTGCCGCCATGTTCATCCTGCTGGTGATCTTCACCGGCATCATCGCCGTTAACGAGCATATGGGTACCCCGCAGCTGGCCGATGGCGGAGCGGTCAATATCGAGATGACCGACGGCCAGGCCGGCGGCAACATGGAGGGCAAGGAGAGCCGTTTCGGTATCGCCTCCTCTTCCACCTGGTCCGCTTTCACGACGGCTGCTTCCAACGGCTCGGTCAACTCCATGCACGACTCCTACACCCCGCTCGGCGGGTTTGTCCAGATGCTCCAGATAGCGCTGGGCGAGGTCGTCTTTGGCGGCGTGGGCTGCGGCCTGTACGGCATGATCGGCTTCGCCATCCTCACGGTGTTTATCGCCGGCCTTATGGTCGGCCGCACACCCGAGTTCCTGGGCAAGAAGATTGAGCCGACCGAGATGCGCTGGGCGGTGGTTCTGTGTCTCGCCACTCCGTTCGCCATTCTGGTGAGCTCCGCTATCGCCTGCATGGTGTCCGGTCTTGTCGACCAACTCACCAACGGCGGGGCGCATGGCTTCTCCGAGGTCCTGTACGCCCTTACTTCGGCTGGCGGCAACAACGGCTCCTCATTCGCCGGCATGAACTGCAATATCCCGTGGATCAACGTGCTGCTGGGTATCGAGATGCTGTTCGCGCGGTTCCTGCCGATTGTGGGCACGCTCGCCATTGCGGGCTCGCTGGCCGGGAAGGGCAAGGTCGCCGAGAGCGCCGGCACGCTTTCCACCACCAATGCCATGTTCGTGTTCCTACTGGTATTCGTCGTTCTGCTGATTGGCGCCCTGAGCTTCTTCCCGGCGCTGGCGCTTGGTCCCGTTGCCGAATTCTTCCAGATGGTTGCGTAAAGGAGTCGCAGATTTATGGCTATGCAAAAAGACATGATGAGCCGCGCGGTGCGCGATTCATTTGCCAAGCTTGACCCCCGTGTCCAGGTCCAAAACCCGGTCATGTTCCTGGTGTGGCTGTCGGCCGCCATGACCTCCATTCTGGCCATCGCCTCTATTTTTGGGGTACAGGACGCCGGCGTCCCCACGTACTATGTGATCGCCATTGCCGTCATTCTCTGGCTGACCGACCTCTTTTCAAATTTTGCCGAGGCACTTGCCGAGGGCCGCGGTAAGGCGCAGGCAGACTCCCTGCGCGCGGCGAAAAAGGACGTCGAGGCCCATCGCATCGAGTCCGTCGAGGATAAGGACCGCTTCACGGTCGTTCCCGGTACCGAGCTCTCACGCGGGGATCTGGTGGTCGTGCGCGCCGGCGAGCAGATTCCGGGAGACGGCGATGTCATCGAGGGTGCCGCCTCGGTTGATGAGTCGGCCATAACCGGCGAGTCTGCACCCGTGGTTCGCGAGGCTGGCGGCGACCGTTCTGCCGTCACTGGCGGCACTACCGTGCTTTCCGATTGGATTGTGGTGAAAATTACCAGCGAGCCTGGCCAGAGCTTCCTGGATAAGATGATCGCCATGGTCGAGGGCGCCGCCCGCAAGAAGACCCCCAACGAGGTCGCGCTCGAGATCTTTCTGGTTGCTCTGTCCGTCATCTTCATCCTCGTGACGATCGCACTGTATTGCTACTCGAGTTTCTCTGCAGGGCTCAACGGTATGGCGAACCCCACCGCTGTGACCACGCTCGTTGCCTTGCTCGTCTGTCTGGCGCCCACCACCATTGGTGCGCTGCTGTCCGCCATTGGCATCGCCGGCATGAGCCGACTGAACGAGGCCAACGTGCTGGCCATGTCCGGCCGCGCCATCGAGGCCGCCGGCGACGTCGACATTCTCATGCTCGATAAGACCGGTACCATCACCTTGGGCAACCGCCAGGCCGCTGAGTTCATTCCGGTCGACGGTGTCGATCCGGCAGAACTCGCCGATGCCGCGCAGCTGTCCTCTCTGGCGGATGAGACCCCCGAGGGCCGCTCCATCGTCGTGCTCGCCAAGGAGCAGTTTGGGCTGCGCGGCCGCACACTCGAGGATAAGGGCATGGAGTTCATCCCCTTCACTGCGGCGACCCGCATGTCCGGTGTGAACTACGCCGACAGCGAGATTCGCAAAGGTGCGGCCGATTCCGTTCGCGCTTATGTGGAGGCTGCCGGAGGAGTGTTCTCGAAGGAGTGCGACGAGGCCGTCGAACGCATTGCGAAGGTGGGCGGCACCCCGTTGGTCGTGGCAAAGGACCGACGTGTACTGGGTGTCGTCTACCTTAAGGACATCATCAAGTCCGGCGTGAAGGAGAAGTTCGCCGACCTGCGCCGCATGGGTATCAAGACCATCATGGTGACGGGTGATAACCCGCTCACGGCAGCCGCCATCGCCGCCGAGGCGGGCGTGGACGACTTCCTGGCCGAGGCCACCCCCGAGGGCAAGCTCGAGAAGATTCGCTCGTTCCAGCGCGAGGGTCACCTGGTCGCCATGACCGGCGACGGCACCAACGACGCACCGGCGCTGGCGCAGGCGGATGTTGCCGTGGCCATGAACACGGGAACCCAGGCTGCCAAGGAGGCCGGCAACATGGTCGACCTCGACTCCAGCCCCACCAAGCTCATCGAGGTCGTGCGCATCGGCAAGCAACTGCTCATGACCCGCGGCTCGCTCACGACCTTTTCTGTTGCCAACGACGTGGCGAAGTATTTCGCCATCATCCCGGCGCTGTTCTCTCCGATCTATCCGGGACTGGGCGCCCTCAACATCCTGGGCCTCACCAACCCGTTGACGGCCGTGCTGTCCGCCATTATCTACAACGCGCTGGTCATCGTCGCGCTGATTCCTGCCGCCCTGAAAGGCGTGAAGTACCGCGAGCTTTCGTCCGGCCAGCTGCTGACCCACAACCTGCTGGTGTGGGGTCTGGGCGGTATCGTGGCACCGTTCGTATTCATCAAGATTATCGACATGCTGCTGGCCTTGTTCGGCATTGGCATGATGTAGACGGAGGTTTGTATGTTCAAAGGTATCGCATCGCGCGCACTTGGCGTGTTCGCGCTGTTTACCATCGTCTGCGGCCTGGGATACACGCTCGTGGTGACCGGCGTCGCGCAGCTTGCGTTTCCGTACCAGGCGAACGGATCGCTCATTACGGTCGACGGCAAGGTTGTGGGTTCCGAGCTCATCGGCCAGAACTTCGATGACGAAGCCCACATGTGGGGTCGTATCCAGAACGTATCAATTGTCGAAGGCGAAGACGGCGAGCTCATGGCGTATGGTGCCCCGTCCAACCTGTCCCCGGCGAGTGAGGAGTATCGGCAGCTGATAGATGCGCGCGTGAAGAAGATCCGCGCCGCCAACCCCGATGCCGATATGGACGCTGTGCCCGTCGACCTGGTGACGTGTTCGGGGTCCGGCCTCGACCCGGAGATCTCTCCGGATGCCGCCGAGTACCAGGTTCCGCGCCTTGCCAAGGCCACGGGCAAAAGTGAGGACGAGGTGCGCGACATCATCGCCGCGTGCACCAAGGGCCGTTTCCTCGGCGTGTTCGGCGAGCCCACGGTCAACGTGCTCAAGGTGAACCTTATGCTGGACGGCGCGCTGTAGGTGAGGGAGTGGCGGATGAGGGCATGACTGCCTACCTGGACCTCTAACTCCACCCCGCCCATCAGTTGCGGTGAAATACGGACTGTTTTGGCTGTCAAAGGCCTTATCTACTCCGTATTCCACCGCAACTTTTTGTGGGCTGAGTAAAAGCCGGGGGAGTGTGTACAGTCGGGTACAGCGCGGTTGCTGATACGATAAGTACGTTAGCAACTGCCGCCGAGCGGCTCAAACGAAAGGAACCCTGTATGGAGTCCTGTGCCTATCCGATGCTCTTTAGCCCGATCAAGGTCGGTACGACCGAGGTCAAGAACCGCGTCTTTATGCCGCCGGTATCTACCAACCTGGCCGATCACGGCTATGTGACCGACGACTTGGTCGATCATTACCGTGCTCGCGCCAAGGGCGGCGTGGGCCTCATCATTACCGAGGTCGTGACGGTCGAGCCCACCTATACCTATCTGCCGGGTGACATGTGCTGCTACGACGATACGTTTATCCCCGGCTGGGAAAAGCTCGCCTCAGCCGTTCACGAGTACGGCTGCAAGATCATGCCGCAGCTCTTCCACCCCGCCTACATGGCCTTTAACATTCCGGGCACGCCGCGCCTGATCGCTCCGTCCTTTGTGGGCCCGTCCTATGCTCGCGAGGCGCCGCGCCCCATTACGGTAGATGAGATCCACGAGCTCACGCATCAGTTTGGCGACGCTGCCGTGCGTATGCAGAAGGCCGGCGTCGATGGCGTCGAGGTTCATGCGGCGCACGCCCACGGTATGCTCGGCGGCTTTTTGACTCCGCTCTACAACAAGCGCACCGACGAGTACGGCGGCTCACTCGACGCCCGCATGCGCTTCCTGCTCGAGGTCATCGCCGAGATTCGCGAGCGCTGCGGCAAGGACTTTATCATCGACGTCCGCATCTCGGGCGATGAGTACACCGATGGCGGCCTGACCCTCAACGACATGATCTACGTCTCGCGTCGCCTGGAGAAGGCCGGCGTCGACATGATTCACGTGTCGGGCGGCACCACTATCAAGCGTGGCTCTGCGATTCCCGCCGCCGGCACCCAGCAGGCCTCGCACGCCGCCTGCTCGCGCGAGATTAAGAAGCACGTCAACATTCCCGTCGCCACCGTCGGCCGCATCAACGAGGCCTGGATCGCCGAGGAGCTGATCGAGGACGGCGCTGCCGACATCTGCATGATGGGCCGTGCCAATCTGTGCGATGCCGAGTTCTGCAACAAGGCCGCTGCCGGCAACGCCGACGACATCCGCCCCTGCATCGGTTGCCTGCGCTGCCTGAACGGCATCATGTTTGGCAAGCGCATCTCCTGCACCGTCAACCCGGACGTGGAGCGCGACGAGGCCGGTTACGAGCCTGCCGCCGAGGCCAAGAACGTGCTCGTTGTGGGTGCCGGTCCCGCGGGCATGGAGGCGGCCTATATTGCCGCCAAGCGCGGCCACAACGTGGTGCTCGTGGATAAGCAGAACGAGCCGGGCGGCGAGATGCGCATCGCGGCCGTTCCGCCGGCAAAGCAGGAGCTCACCCGCGTGATCAAGTATCAGTATCGTCGCCTGGCCGAGGCCGGCGTCGCGTGCGTCTTTGGTACCGAGCTTTCGGCCGAGGACATTCAGCGCGACTACGCGGGCTACGAGGTTGTCCTGGCTTATGGCGCCGAGCCCATTGCTCCAGCCTTTATGCAGGGCTTTAAGCAAGTTATGACGGCCGATGACCTGCTGGGCGGCAAGGCTTTCCCGGGCAAGAAGATTGTCATCGTCGGCGGCGGAACCGTCGGTTGCGAGACGGCCGACTACCTGGCCCCGCTGGTCAACGACCTGTCGCCGGCCAACCGCGATGTCACCGTCATCGAGATGACCAAGACGCTTGCCGCCAACGAGGGCGGTGCCGGTCGCGCGGTGCTCATCACGCGTATGCTTTCCAAGGGCGTTCACGTGCTGACCGAGGCCAAGGTGACCGAGATTACCGAGGACACCATCAGTTACGAAAAGGACGGCGAAGTCCATACCATCGCCGACGCCGATACGCTGGTGCTTGCCATGGGTTACCGTCCCAACACCAAGCTGGCCGATGACCTTGCCGCTGCCGGCGTTGTCACCCACGTGCTGGGCGATGCCCAGAAGTGCGGCAACATCCGCGACGCTATCGGCGATGGCTACAAGATCGCCTGCGAACTCTAGTCAACCCCTTGGCGCATGGGGGCCAGGTTACTTTGCGCTAAGTTGATGCATGTAAACCTGACCCCATTGCACCATTTGATAAAACGCAAGCGCTCGCTGCCTGCGTTTTATCAAAGAAAGATTATTGTCGAGCCTTAAATGCCTTTTGTTTGTGTGCCTTCCGCAATCATATTGCGGTTGTAGACCAGGTGCAGATACATCGCATCGTGAGCGGCGGTGGGGTTGCGCGTCTCAATGGCGTCGGCCACACCGTGGTGCGTGCGGATGGTCTCCTCGACGAACTTTTTTGCCCGTTACGTCGATAAAGAGGGGAACGGATGCCTTGAGCACACCCATCAGACGGGTAACGGCGAGGTTGCCGCCATCCCAGGGCGGCTTCATGGGGTAGCGCCCGTACGCATCGAATTTTTCCTCTCATAGATGTGCGGCACAAAGAGCCCCGAGTTCATACTGAGCTCGGGGCTCTTTTCGTTTGGATTTCAGACGTATTGACAGACGAAAACAGTCTGCGTCCGGTATTGAGCCATACGAAAGCGAAATTATGCGTCTTAATTCCGTACGCAAATCAAGACGAAAACAGTTTGCGTCTTATATAAATCAGTACGCAAACGGTTTTCGTCTTATAATACGGTTATGAATGGTACGAAACGAGGGGGTTGTGCATATGGTTGTTAGAGAGAGCCCTACAGTCGAATACAAGGAAAGCGTTACGCCGACGTTTCTTAAAACGGTGAGCGCCTATGCAAACTACGGGACGGGCAAGATTGAGTTTGGCGTTGATGACGAGGGCGTGGCTGTCGGCCTTGCAGATCCGGTCGCAGAGTGTCTCCGCATTGAGAACATGATTAATGACAGCTTGGATCCCGCTCCCCGTTACACGCTCGAGTCCGATGAGAAACACGGGACCGTAATCCTTACGGTTTATGAGGGACAGGACAAACCCTATCGAAGCAAGGGAAAGGCCTACAGACGAAACGATTCGGCAACGGTGGAGGTCGACCGGTTTGAGTATGGCAGGCTGACGCTCGAAGGCAGCAACGTGACGTTCGACGCGCTCACGTCGGCTCGCCAGGACTTGGGCTTTCATACGCTCGAGCATAAGTGTGTTGAACACCTCGGCATTTCCGAGCTAACGCCGGATATCATGCGTACGCTCCGCTTGCTCGGCAAGGATGGCTATACCAATGCCGCGGCGATTTTAGCGGATAAGAATGATTTTCCAGGCATCGACTGCGTCCGTTTTGGCGATACCGAGGATGTGATCTTGGATCGCGAGGCGGCGACAAATGTATCCGCAATTGAGCAGGCGGACAGGGCGGTGGCTATGTTTGCACGCTACTACCGTTATGAGCGTATCGAAGGGATGGAGCGCGTCCAAACCGATCGAATTCCTCTTGAGGCATTCCGCGAAGCTGTTGCAAACGCTTTGGTGCATCGGACGTGGGACGTTCGAGCGAACGTTCAAATTGCCCTGTACGATGATCGTGTCGTTGTGACCTCCCCTGGATCGCTGCCCGCCGGGTTGACGACGGAACAATACCTGTATGGGCAGATATCCGTGCTCAGAAACCCCATCGTTGCAGAGGCCTTCTTAAAGCTGGATTACATCGAGAAATTTGGTACGGGAATCGCGCGCATTAGACGTGCCTATCGCGATTCGATCAATCAACCAATTTTTGATGTTCGCGGCGGCATGGTGGCCGTCACATTGCCCGTTACCGATGCCTTTGAAGGGTCCGAGGAAGAGGTCCAGGTTCTCAAGGCCTTGTCGGGCGGGCGAATTATGTCGCGAAGCGAGATTGAAAAACAGACGGGGCTGAGCCGCATGCGGACGTTGGCGGCACTCGAATCTCTGCTTGAACGGAATGCAATCGTAAGGCAGGGAACCGGGCGGGCCACGAAATACGAGCGCTCATAGTCCAAAAGAGCCATGGTACAAGACGGACCCCAAGCCACGTTGAACTTGGGGTCCGTTATATCCCGGATGGTAACGGGCCGATTATTGTCAAGTTATAGCAAAGTATAGCGACGTACAGCAAAGCATAGTGAGATATAGCAAGCCGTATAGCGCGCCTTGATTTTCAACCCTTGATTATCAACCGTCCGTATATCACAGCAACTTATAACAGGCTCGGGGTGCCAATTTGGGGTGCAGTAGTACTGCGCCACGAAAAGGGCCTATCTACTACGTTTAAGCCGCAGGGGTCAACCATAGCCGGCTTTTTCGAAAATCGACAAGCTGTCTACCTGCGGTTTTGTTTTCACGGTTTTCGGTATGGCCGAGGCTATCCGTGTTAATGTAGTAGATGGGCCACTTTTGTGGCAAGGGGGCCGATCTGCGGGCCAGGGTAGCTAAAAGAGCCCCGTCCCAAAAAGACTGATTGGGAGCTGGGGCGTGTCGATGCGATAGTATTACGTGGTGAAATTCGACAAACCGTGGGCTTCATCCGAGGGCTTTATGGAACAACACCAGCATTATCAGAGCCTGCAAGATCAGGCATACAACGCACTGCGCTCCAAGATCATCTATGCCGAGCTCAAGCCCGGCACGCGCCTTTCGGCGATTGGTCTGGAAAAGGAGACGGGAATCGGGCGTACGCCCATTCGCGAGTCCTTTGTGCGCCTGCGCGAGCAGGAGCTGGTGGAAACGCGTCCCAAGAGCGGCACCTACGTCTCTAAGATCAGCATGGAACACGCCGAGAATGCCTGTTTCTTGCGCGAGAAACTCGAGAGAAGCGTGCTTATTAAATGCTGTTCGGCCGCTTCGCCCGAGCAAAAGTATCGGCTCGAGCAGATTCTTGCCGAGTCCGAGTCGCTCGACCATAGCGAAACGCGTCGTTTCTTTGACCTGGACAACCTGTTCCATGAGACGTGTTTCGTGATTGCCGATCGTCACATGCTGTGGGATTGGATGAAGAGCGTCAACACGCATTTTGAGCGATACAACTGGTTGCGTATGGTGTCGCAGGACCTGGATTGGGAGCCGATTCGTCGACAACATCGTCGGATTCTCGAGGCCATTAAGAGGGGCGATACCGACACGGCGAGCTACCTGGCAGAGACGCACTTGCATCTGATGCCCGAGGAGCAGGGCCCGGTTATCGCCTTGCATCCCGACTATTTCGAGCTGTCCAAAGATTCGTCTATCTAGCCCATCATCGCATCTGCTCGAGGCGCAAAAACGATGCTGCTCACCTACAGCGTTTTGCAAGCGAGATTTTTAAAAAAATGCCTAAAATGGCTCAGACTGCCGACAATTGGGAAACGGGGTGCGCTATGGCGCAGATGAGAATCAAGGACATTGCCGTCGAGGCAGGCGTGAGCCCGGCCACGGTCTCGCGCTATCTCAACAACCGTCCCGGGCAGATGACCGAGGAAACCCGCGCTCGCATCGCGGCGGTTATCGAGCGCACTGGCTATCGCCCACGTGCCGCCGCACGCAATCTACGCAGCTCACGCACCAACCTCATCGGCGTGATTCTGGCTGACATCGCCAACCCGTTCTCGAGCGCCGTACTCGAAGGGCTTTCCGCCAGCGCCGCCGCGCGCGGCTGCTCGCTCATGACGGCCGTTAGTGGCAACGATCCCGCCAAGGAGGCCGAATCGCTCACCAGGCTTATCGATGCCGGCGTGGACGGCCTGGTCGTCAATACCTGCGGAGGCAACGACAAGGCGATCGCCGCGGCCGCGGGGCGCCTGCCCGTCGTACTGCTCGACCGCGACGTTGCCGACGGTGGCATCGATCTGGTGACCTCCAACAACCGTGAGCTGGTCGTCGGCCTGGTAGACGCCTTGGTTGCTGCGGGCAGCGAACGCCTGTGCCTGCTCACCGAGGCAAGCGATGACAGTCCCGTGCGTCGTGAGCGCGCTGAGGCGTTTGCCGACGAGCTCTCGCGCCGCGGCCTGGCCGGCGAGGTCGTCACCCTGGCCGACGGTGGCGCCACGGGCGTCGGCCGCTTGGACGAGACCATCCGCGGCCATGCCGGTAAAAAGCTCGGCCTCATTGCCGTCAACGGCCTGGTTTTCCTGCGCCTGACCGAGGCATTAGCGCAGCTGGGACCCTCGTTGCCGGCTGGGCTCAAGATCGCGACATTTGACGATTACCCCTGGAACCACGTGCTCTTTGGCGGCGTGACCACGGCCGCGCAGGATACCCTTACCATCGCCGAGTGCGTAGTCGAGCGTCTGTCCGAGCGCATCGACGTCGTTACCACTACGGTGGGCGATGCCGCAAAGCTCGCCCCCAAGCGCATCGAGATCCCCGGCCACATCGAACACCGCGCATCGACCTCGCGCTAGTCTGTGTGATAATATATAGACAATGTCATACAGGAGGTATCCATGGCTGCGTCTGTGCTGAGTGTGCGAGTGGACTCGTCAATTAAAGATTCATTTGCCGAGCTGTGCGAAGAACTTGGCATGACTTCGTCTGTTGCAGTCAATATGTTTATGAGACAGATGCTGCGCGAGCGTTCGCTGCCGTTTGTCCCTTCACTCGGTAAAAGCTCTGCGAGCGGAAGCGTCGCGGCGGGCATTTTGGATACCGCTCAGATTGAGTCCGCTGTCCGTGAGGCGGCCAGCCCGATTCCCGCCATCAAAAGCGTGATTCTTTTTGGCTCGTATGCTCGTGGCGACGCGCGTGCCGATAGTGACATTGACTTGCGTCTCGAAGTCGATCGCGATCAGGGCTTTGGCCTTTTCGCGTTGTCGGCATTCGGCGAGGCGGTGCGCAAAGAAACTGGGAGGCAGGTTGATCTTGTCTCGAGCGACCATCTTGATGCCGATCTTGCCGCGGTAATCGAGCGCGAAGGAGTGATCCTTTATGATCGCGCGTAAGTCAGACTGTCTCCGCGCGCACGTTTTTTGAGCGCTTGATACGCTTTAACCCTGCGGAAACATTTTTCTGCGATAGTATCTGCGATATAGACCAGTCGAAACCCGCCCGAAAGAAAGGGGAGCGACATGAACCAGCAGAACATCGATTACGTACTCCGCTCCGTAGAGCAGCGTGACATCCGCTTTGTGCGTCTGTGGTTTGTCGACATTCTCGGCCGCCTCAAGAACTTTGCCATTAGCCCCGAGGACCTCGAGGTCGCTTTTGAGGAGGGTATTGGCTTTGACGGCTCTGCCATCGAGGGTTTTGCCACGCCCGAGGAAGCCGACATGCTGGCGTTCCCAGACGCTTCGACCTTCCAGATCCTGCCGTGGCGCCCGAGCCACAACGGCGTCGCCCGCGTGTTCTGCGACGTGTGCACTCCCGATCGCAAGCCATTTGCCGGCGACCCGCGCGATGCCCTGCGCCGCATGTTCCGCAAGGCCGAGAAGGCTGGCTATCTGCTCAACGTGGGTGCCGAGCTGGAGTATTACTACTTCCCCGACGAGCACACCCCCGAGCCGCTCGACAACGTGGGCTACTTCGATCTTTCGGTGAGCGATGCCGCCCGCGACCTGCGTCGCAACACGGTTCTCACGCTCGAGAAGATGTCCGTGCCCGTGGAGTACACCTTCCACGCCGCCGGCCGCTCACAGCATGGCATGAGCCTGCGTCACGCCGAGGCCCTGAGCATGTCCGACGCCATCACCACGGCCAAACTCATCATTAAGCAGCAGGCCTACGAGAGCGGTTGCCACGCCTCCTTTATGCCCAAGCCGTTGGCGGGCGAGGACGGCAGTGCCATGTTCCTGTGCCAGTCGCTGTTCGACCATGACGGCAACAACGTCTTTTGGGGCGAGGACGACGAGAAGTACCACCTCTCCGATATCGCCAAGCACTACATGGCCGGCATCTTGGCGCACGCGCGCGAGATCAGCGCCATCACCAACCCCACGGTCAACTCGTACAAGCGCATCACCACGGGTGGCGACTCCGTGCCGCAGTACGCCACGTGGGGCCTGCGCAACCGCGCGAGCATGGTCCGCATTCCGGTCTACAAGCCCGGCAAGCAGCTGTCCACGCGCATCGAGCTGCGCAGTCCCGATCCCATGGCCAATCCGTACCTGGTCAACGCCGTTACGCTGGCGGCTGGTCTGGATGGCATCGAGCGCAAGCTGGAGCTCCCGCCCGAGGCCACGGCCGAGACGCTCAAGCTTACCGACCGTCAGATGGTCGAGGCCGGCTACACGCCGCTGCCGCGCTCGCTCAAAGAGGCGCTCGACGTGTTTGAGGACTCGCAGTTTATGAAGGATGCCCTCGGCGAGCACATCCACAGTTTCTTCCTCAAAAAGAAGCGCGACGAGTGGCATAAGTTTGAGTC
>CABUVF010000044.1 GCA_902494945.1 uncultured Collinsella sp. | reverse complement strand
CAGATGTAAAAGCTAGCCGGGCGCTGGACACTGACTAGTGACCAACGCCCGGTTTCAGTGACTGGGAGATTGATATGAGGACAAGGGCCATTGTCGTTGCACTTTTAGTGTGCCTTTCGGCGCCTCAGCTCGGATGCGCCAGCGTTGCAAAGCAGGAGAGCGGTTCTGCGGAAGGGGCCATTACGGCGGTAAAAGCTAAAGACAAAAAGAAGCCAAGTGGAGAAAAGGCTTCGCAAGCCTCTGGAGCCAAGACCGAGGAAAAGAAAGAATCCGACGACAAGGACCAGAAGTCCGATGACTCCAAGAAGGAGGATAACAAGTCCTCCGACTCGTCGAAGTCCGACAGCAAGGGCGATTCCTCCGATTCCAAACAGAATTCCGGCAATTCGCAGGGTTCCGGCAGCAACAATTCCTCTTCCAACAGCGGTAGCCAGAAGAAATGGGTTGCCGAGCAGGGCCACTGGGAGACCGATTACAGCCAGGTCTGGGTTCCGAACGTGGTATACACGCGTCATCCTCGTTTCTGGGTCAATCATGGTGGTACTATGGTAGGGCCCTTCGATTCATCCGATGCCGCTTACGCGTGGATTATTAACGATGGCGAAAACGGTGGTATCGGTGGATCCGTTGTCGATGATTCGTATACCACCTCTGAGGACCAGGGACATTATGAACAGCAGGCTACGGGGCAGCATTGGGTTGTCGACGTCGCCGGTCACTGGGAATAACGGGCATCGTTCCTCTCCTCCTACATTCGGTAAATGTTTATTTATTTGTGGGCGGCCGGTTCGGCCGCCTTTTTTAGACGCCCAGTCTGGGAGCAAACGATAGGAAAGCAATCAAACGAGAGGCCGTTCCAAAAAGAATCCGGCGGTGCCGGATGCTTCGGGCAAAACCTTCCGCAAATTAAACCGATCTACAACTGTGACCATATGACTGTGTGCACATGTTAACATGGTCATATGGTCACATATTTACAGCTGCGATTATGCTGCGATAGCTCAACCGTTAGCAATTATTAAACGGCCGACCAAATCCTGGCTTGCCCAGTGTTTGGTGCATCTGCCCCACCCGAATCTCCGTCTCCACGCCATCCTTGCCGAAGACGGTGCTCATATTCTTAGCGGTCGGGATGACCGTCTTCACCTCACCCGTCGTTAGGTCTAAGCGCTGGTAGCCGACCTGATTCTCAAGATGGATCTGACCATCGGATCCAAAGACATTCTGGTACATGGCTGCCTCCTTGCAAGAAACTGTCGCCCCCAAGATAACAGGCGGGCGGATCCAGCGCAGCATATAACGCTCGGTAATACATGACCATGTTAATGTAGTCATATGCTCACGTATTATAAGCTGGCACCTCATGTATTAGAGCTCGATCCGCGCCGCCGCGTCACCATGAAAATCGACGGCGAGAACATCGACTACTTCAAGGCGGAGGCCGCCTGCACGGGCGTCCCCTATCAGGTCATCATCAACATGTACCTGACGGAGTCCCGCATGCAGAAGAGGCACCTCGCGGTCGCGTAATACAAATAGGTAAGACCCCACGCGTGTCACGCCTCGGCGCAATCGGAGCGCCGACTGCGGCGCGGGGCGGAATAAGACCGGGCGACCCGGGCAATCTGGTCCCGGCTCTCCCGGTCTTATTCCTACGATATCGCCCCTAAAATCACCAATGTGTCAGATAAAGAATGAGGCAATGGCTATGACCACGCATACGGCAGATGCAGCGACTGCGCCTTTTTTCCTCTCCTTTAGTCCGACGAATAGGGTTGCCGTAAAGTAAAGGGCGGAAATGCAGGATATGGCAAGCGAAACGAGTTCCTTGGGCGGTTTCAGCAAAAGGTCGCTAGCAAAGAGTAATGCAAGCAGGGCAAAGCCGATTGTGACCAAGTATCTCGATTGATTTTTCGACAGCATGGCAACTGCCTTTTAGAACATGTAAGTAAAAAGTCGGTATGATGTCATTGCGGTTGCAAACAAGCCGCTGCCAGGACCGGTTGTCACGAGACCGGCGATAACGCATTTTCTCGGTTTCCAGCTCATGACAGACCCCTCTCTCATGGTGAAACGCATACATTATGAGATATGCACATTATCTCGCTAATTAATTTCAATATCCATCATCTAACACTAAAGAATGCTGACTCACTGGTTCAGCGACGATGCGTTTTTACCCTTGAGTTCCCACTCGCGTAACCGCCTCGCCGCGTCGGCGGTCGGAAGGGTCTCCGTCTCGCGATCAGCGACCTTGTAACCGTATCTGTCGAGCCAGGCAGCAAGTGCATCCCTATCGACGCGCTTCCAGTCGCCGCCCGGCGCGTGCTGCATCACGAGGCCTCCGGCGACCACGAGCCCGTGGATATGCTCTCCTTGCAGGCCTGCGATGATTCCGCCGGTGCATACGATGCTAGGTCGCTGTGCCGGCACTGCGCAAACGTATTGGCCTTTGTGCCCCTTTTGGCAACTTTAGCATGACTATAGGTTAAACCAACCCACAGTCATGAGCACGGTAGCGTAGTACTATACTAATTGCTTAACATGCTCATATATTTCTACCTGTGACTTAGAATTACTTAATGTAATCATATGCTAATGTGCTAACATATGACTATGCTATTCAGAAAGGGGAGGACATGGCGACGAACATCCTGCTAGTCAATCAGAAGGGCGGCGTCGGCAAGACGACGTTCGCCGACGAGATCGCCTGGGGTCTCGAGCGCCGCGGCCACAAGGTCGGTTTCGGCAACCTGGACCCGCAGGGCGGTGCGAACCACGAGAAGAACCTGCTCGACGACGAGGACGCCGTAAACGTCATCGACACGCCGGGGTTCCTGAGCGACGAGACGGCTGTGTATGCCAAAAACGCTGACATCGCGATCATCCCGGTGCAACCCGGCACGCTGGGCCTGAAACCGATGAAGAGGACCATCAAGGTCATCACCGAGGCCAATCCCGACCTATCGTTCGCCATCATCGTCAACAACTTCGCGGCAAACCAGACGGTCGACCGCCAGTTCCTCGAACTGCTCGAGGCCGACGACCTGCCCGTGCTGGGCACCGTTCCGACCGCAGCGGCCTTCAAGCAGGGCGCGGCCCTGGGCAAGCCCGTGTACGAAATCGCGAAGAGCGGCAAGGCCGCCCAGGCAATCGAAAACATCTTGGACGAGATCGAGGAGGTCCTGTAATGGCCGGAAAGTTCAAGAAATCGACCTCCTACTTCGACGTCGCCGCGGAGAAGGCCGAGGAGAGGCAGCAGAAAATCGTTGAGAGCGCATCTGAGTCCCAGAAACCGGCTCCGCAGGTACGGAAAGCCGGGCGCCCCAAAAAAGGCGCTGAAGGGGCATCTGAGAGGCTTGTACAGCTGTCTGTCTACGTTCCCGAGAGCTATCGAAAGCGCTTGAAGCAGGCCGCACTCGAGGAGGACAAGTCCGTTTCCGACATCGCACGTGAGCTGTTCGACGAGTACCTTGCCGAAAACGGGTTTTAACGAAGAGAACGACGTAACGTTCTTAACGTTGTGACAAAATGGAAGTCCAAGAGGATCAGGACGGGGGTATCGAAAGGTGCTCCTGTCTCTTTTTAGGCCACTGAGAGCCGATTTAAGACCTCGTTTTATATAGCAATGAGAAAACGGTCAAACCCCACCAATAAGTCGCCCTATTTTCAATTCTGTGACCTTCTAGCGGTATTCTGTGCAAGGTTGACTGAATACCGGTATCCCGATCGACCGGGAATCGGATTCGGCACTCATTGCCGAATTGGACGGGTTGCGACTGAGTGCGATAGGTCGCCCGGGGAGCCGAAGGCGACGCCGGCGCCGGGGATCGGCGAGAACGTGGGTGGGGAGTTGGGGCGGAGCCCCCACACTTTTGGCCGAAGGCCATGCCAAGGAGCCGCAGGCGACGCGGAGCGTGCGCAAGCGCGCGGAGGGCAAGGAGGCGTAGCCGACGCGCAGGGAGCCGAAGGCGACCGGAGTGCGAGCGTAGCGAGCGCCAAGGAGCCACAGGCGACGCGGAGTGAGGCGTAGCCGAACGGAGGGCAAGGACGAAGGATCTCCTTGTTTGTATATCGTTCGATCATTAAATGCTTTCTGGTAGATTTCTCCGTTTCTCCCTTGAGCTCAGACTAAGTGAATCTTATTCACTCTAGTCAGACTTGGTGGGTTGTATGAACCCATAGTTGTGGTTATTTCAACCCATAGTTGTGGTTATTTCAACCCATAGTGCATGGGTTAACTGAACCCATAGTTGGCATGGGTTATTTCAACCCATAGTCTCGTGAGACAACCCATAGTTGATAAGTTGGCCCCGGGTAACACAGGCTCAAACTATGGGTTGAAATAACTATTCCGGTACTTTTTGGCATTTTTCGATCGCTTTCTATGGGTTGGATTAACCCATAGCTAGAAAAGTGGCTTAAATTGTCTATGGGTTCTTTCAACCCATATCTATACCGTCACGGAAAAGCGTCCGCGATCTCTGTCAGCAAGACTATGGGTTGTCCTAACCAATAGTCTTGCTGAAGAACAGTTATTTAACCCCCTATCAATAAAATGATTTTTCGCCAAGCTATGGGTTAAAACAACCCATAGCTATACTGTAGGTTCTTTCAACCCATAGTTTGTAAGAAAAAGAAATAGGGCTATGGGTTCATACAACCCATAGCCCTTCAAACTAGGCAGAATGCTTTGCGTCCCACTGAGCTTTGCGTTTCGCCGAATTCTCGGCGCGTTGCTTTTTCCTACCCTCCTCGACTTCGAGCCTGCGCTTAGCGATCGCCGTCATATCGAGCCGGTACTCAACAGATTTGTTATTACCACGCGGCGACTTAATCAAAAGACCGAGTTCGACGAGCTTATCGATTCTCTTCTTGACGTTCGACCGATCCGAGTTGACGTCCGCCGCCATGGTGGCAAGGCTGATGTAGCAGGTGGATTTGTAAACGTCCTTGCGCTGGAACGACCAAATCCGCCCCATGATATCGGTGTCAAGTCTAGGCAAACCGAGCTCGAGCATCCACGGCGGCTTGATGATCGCGACCTTCTCGCTGACCATATCCTGCACCATGTGGGCGACACGGGACGATTCATCCGATGCCCGGCGAAGTGCTTCGCGGTGACTCTCACTATTGGGCATGGCGGCATCTGTGACGGCCTGATTCGCGAAATCGGACGCCGCCCCCATTCCAGACGGGCTTGCGGGGCCGGACGGGTGGCTATCCGTGTCCCACGGATAGCCACCGCCCACGTCCGGTTTTAAATTTCTATCCATAAACTAGCCTCTCGTTGAGGCTATCTAGCCATCAGTCGAAGTGATGCCATAGTATTTTGGTAGTACTTCAACATAGGGACCCAAATCGAAGCATACGTGTGCTAGGATTGCAGGTAACAGGCCAGAAAGCCACATTTGAACATGGAAAAAGCCCTTCTTACTTGGCGGTAGGGGGCTTTTTTCATATCTATTTTTGCTCTTTAACACGCTCCAAAAACTCGGCGATAGCGATCGCCGCCATAGACGACTTAGCTACACCGCGGCTCTTCGCGTAGTCATCGAGATCACGCCAAATTTCGAGAGGCAGAGTAACCTGGATTCTTTTCTTCTCCTCGGCCACTGCCATAGACAATTACCTCCTTCGTTGAACAAACGAAATCGTACCACTACTGATTGAAACAAAGCGTATCACAAATACTGTCTAAAATACAAACTAACACAGAGTGGTACACCTAAATTCGCTAAATCTTTTCGTCGGCCAGATAGGCACTCGAGTTTCCAAAAGGGATACAGGAAATTGCCGAAAAGGGCACAGGGGCGGCGAGTGATTCACCAAGAGTGAAGGTGCGCCCTCTTACCCAAGCGTTACTCGTTGCTTTGAATGGCAACGCACTAGGGCGACGGGAGTACTCGGGAGACCTGCCTATATATTATGCAGCTGATTGAATGGCAACAGGGCCGGCGACGCAGACGACCCTGTAGCTGTCCACGCGGGACAGGCCGCGCATGTTGAGTTCAACGCGTCTCGTGACTGTTCAGATTCTGTGCACCGGGCGATTTGTTTTGGTCGTTTAGCTGGGCTAATGGTGGTTATTGGCTGCTGGGCTGGAGGATTTGGACTAATAGTTGCTAATAGTTGCCGGATGAAGAGCTGTTCAAGCTATTAGAAGCAATAGCGAGTACGGTCTTGGCTGGAAAACAGGTCGCGAGCAGGGGAGGGCCGAGCATGTACGGACCGGTGAGCAAGAACGGGCCGGCGTTGGAATTTGGGGAGATCGGCGAGGAAGTTAAGGATGAGGTTCGGCGGCAAGCGACTGGCGAGGCCGTCGAGAGAGCCAGGGGCAAGCTCAAGGCCCGTGACGAGCGCGAAGACGATCCGTTTTGGGGTCGCGGGAATCAAGAACACCTTCGTCGAGCTGCGGAAAGACTGGATTCCGGCGAGGGAGTGGAGCACGGATTGATCGAAGAAGAATGACGCTCTGCTAGAATCAGCAGCGCTGTCGGCAGTCCTCGTGCCGGGCAGAGCCCTCCATCCGATGGGAGGTGATGCCCATGACCGATTTCACCGAGTTCGTGAAGCTCCTGACCGCCCTGGTCTCGCTCCTCACGGCCCTCGTCGGCCTTTCCAAGGCACTCAAGCAGGGTTCGAAGCCCAAAAAGAAAGGTCACCGTCGCTAAGGCGGTGACCTAACTCTTCAAAGCAACGGCTCTGCCCAGCTTCCTACGACTTGGGCTGCCGTCGGCACCATTCTACCCGTTTGACATTGCTGTTGTCGATGCGCCGTATCAAGAATCCACGGCAGCGCTCGTGGTTGCAAAACAGCCCAACAAATAGTGGCTATTAGTCAGTTCGACTGTCCAAAAGGCCTAATAGTTGCTAATAGTGGCTAGTTGGCAACGGATTTGGGCTATTAGTTCTAACAGTGCCTATACTATGACCCCACAAACGGGACACGGTTTTCTGCCCGCACGAGGTTTTGAAGTTTTAGCTGGGACAATCCGGCAGATTGGAGCACAGAACATGAGGTTCGAACGCCTCATGTCGCTCAAAATACGCCTCCTCAACTGCGCAAAGGAGAACGGTTTTTAGCGACAAGGAGACAATGGAATGATCTGGTTCACCAGCGACACCCACTTCGGGCATGAGAACGTGCTGAAGTTCACCGACCGCCCGTGGGAGACGATTTGGCAGATGAACGACGCCATCGTCGACGGCATCAACGGCAGGATTGCCGTGGACGACGAGCTCTACATCCTGGGGGATTTCTCATTCAAGATGACCACCCAGGACGCCTATGCTCTGCGCAAGCGGATCGCCTGCAGGCGCATCCACCTCGTCCCGGGAAACCACGACAAGGACTGGACCCAGCCGGCGGTCGCTGGCGCCTTCACCGTGGAGCCGCCGATCTGCGTGCTCAAGATCGACGGGCAGAAGATCGTCCTGTGCCATTACCCCATGGCCGACTGGCAGGGCATGAGTCATGGATCGTGGCACCTCCACGGGCACATCCACACCAGCGGCGGCGCGTACAACGAGTTCAACCGCAAGCAGGGCCTTCTGCGCTACGACGTCGGTTGCGATGCCAACGGGCACTCCCCGGTGAGCCTCGACGAGCTGAGGGAATGGTTCGCCGGAGTCGACGAGCCGTGCGGCCGGGTGAAATGGCCCTGGTGGGTCAACGAGACCGGCGACAGGCAGGTCGAACGCGAGCTGGCGACGTACAAGAGGGGAGCGGCAATCCGATGACGGCCTATGTGACAGGCGACATCCACAGTGGGCTTGACATGCAAAAGCTCCGCGACTGGGAGCTTGGGGATAGTCTGACGAGCGACGATTACCTCATCGTCGCCGGTGACTTTGGCTTTCCGTGGAACTTCTCTGCTGAGGAATGCGCCGATATCGCCTGGCTCGAGTCGCGCCCCTACACAGTTCTCTTTGTCGACGGCAACCACGAGCGCTTCGACCACTGGGAGGAGCGCCCCATGGAGCCGTGGCACGGCGGGCTGACGCAACGCCTGTCGGATGCTTCGTCCATCCGCCGCCTCATGCGCGGGGAGGTCTTCGAGCTCGACGGCTCGACGGTCTTCACCATGGGCGGTGCCACGAGCGTGGACAGGGAATACCGCGTGCCGTATTCCAGCTGGTGGCCTCAGGAGCTCCCGGACGAGCGCGATTTCGATACCGCGCGGACAAAGCTCGACGAGGTCGGCTGGAAGGTCGACTGCGTCATCACCCATACCTGCTCGACGCGCATGCTCTCGCCGACGCTCTACACGGACCCAGGCTGGGAACGCCCGGATGTGGACCGGCTGACCGGATTTCTCGACGAGCTCGAGGATCGCCTGGACTACAAGCGCTGGTATTACGGACATTTTCACCGAGACGGCAATCCGGACGAACGGCACACGGTGCTGTATGACCGGATCGTGAGGCTCGGGGACAAACTCCTGCCGTGGGGCGCGTACTGATGGCTATCTATGTGACGGGCGACGTGCACGGCAGGGCCGAGTACGGGTCCAGCCGGTTTGCCTTCAGGAATTGGCCGCTGGGCCGCACGCTGACGCGCGATGACGTGGTGATCGTGGCCGGCGACTTCGGCTTTGTCTGGGATGGGTCCAACGCCGAGAAATACTGGCTCGACTGGCTCGGGTCGAAGCCGTGGACCACGTGCTTCGTGGACGGCAACCACGAGAACCATCGGATGCTGGCAGGACTGCCGGCACGGGTTTGGAACGGCGGCCTCGTCCACGAGGCGCGACCGCACGTGCTGCATCTGATGCGCGGAGAGGTGTTCGACATCGCAGGAACCACGGTTCTTACCATGGGCGGCGCCGCGAGCCATGACAGGCAGTATCGCAGGGAGGGGAGGAGCTGGTGGCCCGAGGAGATGCCGAGCGAGGAAGAGATGGGGCACTGCCGCGCCTCGCTCGACCGCGTGGGCTGGAAGGTCGACTACGTTGTGACTCACGAGGCGCCGGCTGCCCTTGCTGAGGGGCTATGCCACGAGCTCGGGCGCGAGTATCGGGACGACCGGCTTCAGCGATTCCTTGGCGAGCTCGATGGGCGGCTCGGCTACCGCGCCTGGTTCTTCGGCCACTACCACGGCGACGAGTGGCGTGACGCCAGGCATCGCCTTATCTACCGAGACATCGTGCCGGTCGAAGATGCTGCGCCCGCTTCTAGAAACCTTCTAGAAGCGCTCTAGAAGGTTTCTAGAAATTAGGCGCCATATGGACTATTCCAATTCAAAAGTCTGGTCGAGGGAGTTTGACCCGGCACCCATCCCGTCGACTTTCACTTCGATGGGAGACATGTCGTTGAGATCAAAAATCGACACACCGTCGCATTCGCCTCCCGGCGCAAGCCCTTGCGAAGAGAAGTGGTCTTCCTGCAAATCGGCGGCAAACCCGCGAGATAGCATCTGCTTATTTTGATAAGCCGTGATGTAGCTACCAACAGCGCATGAATCTGCCGATCGGTTGTTAATGGCGTGCCAGCGAACAACGGCAACCTTCCCGCCATCGCCAGCCGAGGAATCATGCACCTCGACGCCGGTGACTGAATACTCCATCTTGCCGTAAACCCCGTCTTCCTGCGCGTTATCAGAATCGGCGACCTGAACTGCCGTCTGACGATCGTCTGCCTGGCTGCACCCAGAGGTCATAACTAGGGCGGCTGCCAGAACACCCGCAGCCCCAAAGTTCCGAGCTAGGTTGATTGCCTTTTTAACAGAGAGATGTTCCATCGACTACTCCAAACTTAATTGTTTTTGAATGCCATCAGCCAAACAGCCAAGCCCCAATGAGCATGACCACTGAAACTGCTGCAAGCGAAGCCCAGACGGCATTTTGACGGGTGATGACACCGCTGATGGTGAGCGCATTTGCGCCGGCACCATCAATGACAGTCCAGACGAGTGCCGTGACCAAAAAGACGACTAGCCCTGCCGTTATCAACTCACGGCGAGACGGCCTTAGCTTGTCGGACATATCTACTCGCCCCTCGCCTTGGTCATGACCTCGACCTTGGCCTCGGCCACGGCCGCCCGCTGCTCGGAGGCGGCGAGGCGATCCTTGAGGGCGGCGACCTCGGCCATCAGGTCACGCTGGGCGAGGAGGGAGACGTTGAGATCGGCCTGAGCCTTGGCCGCGGCGTCGACCGCGCCCCTCATGCTTTCAATTCGATCGTCTTTTGCGCCTGATTCTGCCAAGAGCTGATTGTTCTCGGAATCGAGCTTCTTGAGCTGCGAGAGGTAATCGGCGACGGTGGCGTGGAGCTCATCGTTCTCAATCTCCAAGCTCGCAGTATCCAGCTCGAATTTCTCTTTGATGGCGGCGACCTGCTCGACGCAATTAGATTTGATGCTCTGAATCTGTTCCATTGCACTTTTCTTGGCAGCGTCGGCGTCCTCGCGGGCGGCACGAGCCTCCATCGCGGCAGATTCGGCAGCGCCCACGATGATGCGCTTAACCCGCTCGACCGCCTCATCGAGGACGGCCGATGCGTCGAGCGCAGCCTTCACGCCGGGAGTGGCGTTAGGGTGGTAGCCATCGACCAAGCGGGCGACGGTATCGGCCTGCGAGAGACCAAGGCTCGTGCTGATGTCCTTTATGGCGTCACGGGTCTCCGATGAGACATTCAGACTGGTCATTTTCTTTTCGGACTGGACTTGGTTTTCGGCCATGATGCGGCACTCCAATCAACAACGGGCATGGCTCCGCCATGCCATATGGCTGGGAACAATGCACGGCCGCTGTTGAGTTGTCTTTTTCCTGCGATCGGTGAGTTCTAAAAAGGCGTCTCAAGTCATGCGTTCACGCAGGTTTTCGGTTAGAGAAATACCGCACCCTTATATAGTAACGCCGCCGCACTCGGGCCCATTAGGCAAATCGCGAAACGACAGACGGACTTATTTCCTGACGCCCACCAATCCGCGTTCACGAAGGATGCGGTACAGCGTTGATTTGGAGACGCCAGTCGCAGCGCAAATATCGGGAATAGGAGTCTCTCCTCCAAGATAGAGCCTTACTGCGGCATCGGCTTTGACGCCGGCAGTGCGAGGCCTGCCACCCACGTTGCCGCCGTGGCTCCGTTTGACGGCGATACCCTCGGCCTGGCGTTGCCTGATCAGATCTCGCTCAAGTTCCGCGGTGCAAGCATGGGTGCCAAGCACGAAGCGCCCGAATGCGGTATCTAGATCCACGGGCTGTTTCAGGGACGTGAGCTTCACGCCGAGGTTTCGAAACATAAGGTCATAGTTGAGCAGCTGCCTGGTCGATCTGGTCAAGCGCTCCCAGGATTCGACCACCACCTCGTCGCCCGCCCGCATCTTCTTGAACAGGCGCTTCTGCTGCGTCCGGTCGCCGTCCCGGGCACCCGTGACCTTGTCTTTGTAGATATGGCCATAGGCCACGCCAGCGTTCACCAGAGCCTCGATCTGGCGGTCCAACCTCTGGTCTTTCGTGCTCACGCGAGCATATCCGTAACGTGTCATTTCAGCCTCCTGCCTCGTATTTGATTTTCCCATGGGAATTGACGCGGAGGTTTTGACACTGGGTTTTGGCACTCGACGTTCACGGCATCGAGGGTTCGGTTTTCGAGTGCCGCGCGGCATACGTTTTGAGACTGGCAAGCTGTTGCCGGCTCGAGGACAGCGGCCCGGTGCACCGGGCCGATCGATAGGGGACTCAGGTTCACAGCGCAGTTTCTTAGGGCTCGCATATATAGGAAGACTTGATCGGCAATCGATTTTAATGAAGTCGACAGCGCATGTCAGAGCTTTCAACAAACCGCAGGTAAATCCGTATACCAAAAATTGGTACACGGATTTACCTGCGATGTTCATGCTTGGTCAAAAGCCCATCAAGCGATATATCCATTATTTTAATGCGCGCGCCTGAGCTTTTGGCTGAAGTGGCAGTCCGACCGCCGGCAGGCGGCCACGCTATATCCAAAGGCCACGCCTACTCCCAGTGCCCGGCTACGTCGACGACCCAGTGCTGCCCGTCGAGGTCCTGCCGCAGAGCTACATCAGGGACGTCTTATTGGGGGGACGACCACATGGAACCCCGGGAGATCAAGCTGTACGGCTGATCCATCCGTCAACAACATGTCAAAGCCCCAAAACCCAACAGGATCGCGAACGAGGGGATGAATTGACCGCCCGGGTATTTGCGCCCGGGCGGTCAATTTTATCAACCATGGGCGCGATTCTGTGAGGCCATTTTTCTGGCATCCGCCGTTTGCTCCGGCCTCAACGCACCCATCGACCGTTCGGTAAGCTTTGCGAACGCGACCACGTGCGCATTTGTCGAACAATCAAATGTCCGACAATGTCTGACGGAGCTGTCAGACATTCACGCACGAACAGGCGAGCTTCGCGAGCGATTGTAGGCAACTAGTAGCCCCAGCTGCGTCTTTGGCGCAGGTTCGACGTCTGACATCTTGAATGTCTAACGTTGAACGAAGCTGGTTGATAACAAGCAGGTGGAATAAACATGGAGCCCGACACCTCTCGCGCAATCGGCGCGCGGCAAGGGTCTGGCCCATCTCATATGTTGCCAACGCTAACGGTGAACCTGAGCGCCCGGGCACATTCTTTGTTGGCTGAAACCGGCATAGCAACAAGCGGAAGGCATCATCGAAGGAGTGTGCTGGAAAGCACCCGTCTCCTTAACTGTTAGAAATGCAGGTAAATAATCTATGTGGTCAATGTGATACCGTTGAACCCGCATATCGATACCGCTCAGCCATTCGCCTCGCCCCCATCTTACGCATCTTCATCCGGTCTG